>WVZK01000202.1:0-524 GCA_011772475.1 Candidatus Aminicenantota bacterium
ACATGCATATCGATGAGGCCTGGCACCACGAGCTTACCACTGGCATCGATCACCTCCCCCCGCCAGCTCCTACTCGATCCTTTTCTTGTGGAGGGCTCCTCAAAACCTGCGATTCGACCATCCTGAATCACGATATCAAGGACCTGATCCATCTCTTGGGAAGGATCCACAACCCTTCCATTCTCTATTCGCTCTATCACGCTGTTCCCTTTTTAAAAACTTAGTCCCTTATCAATGAGATCATNNACACTTCATTCATCCACCTCTCCCTCTTAGTCCCTTATCAATGAGATCATGCTCAAAATGGTCACAAAATTTTTTCTGAATAATGAATATTGAATATCCAACACTCAATTCCGAAGTTTTATTTTCCTTCTACATTCATCATTCTTTATTCGACATTCGATATTCTTATCTGATTAAGACCTGTTTGGTTCCGGCTTGTCCGGGTTAGGGGCTGCGCCCCGATTGGAATAATGGAGTATTGAAAAATTCACGCTTTCCTTAATAACGTTATGATATCC
>WVZK01000202.1:632-1062 GCA_011772475.1 Candidatus Aminicenantota bacterium
TCTCTTAAATTCTCTACGTTTATTATGACAATGAACTCAATCTTCTTCGGACGTCCTATTTTTTTATCGATGATAGCATCAAGAGCTGATCTGGCAGTTCTCCCAGTACTAATAAGATCATCAATTAACATGATTATTTTATTATCGACAGAAAATGGAATCGTGGTTTGACTATCCTCATAATCATCAATAATACTCCTATCATCCCGGTAAGGGTTGATATCTAATCCTGCAACAGGTATATGAACATCTTTTTTCTCTTTTATTAAAAGCGAAAGCCTTTTAGCGATGACTTTGCCTTCTTTTTCAATACCCAGGAATACCAAATTATCTAATTCCTTTGTTTTTACAATTTGATCAGCAATCCTAAGGAGACCAGTCCTTATCTTCTTCTCGTCCAAAATTAACGTGCCTTTACTTGGTTTATAAG
>WVZK01000042.1:0-35115 GCA_011772475.1 Candidatus Aminicenantota bacterium
CTCCGTAGCGAATGTGGACATGGGCATCATGTAAACCAGGGATCAGGGTTTTGCCTTCCAGGTCGAAAACAAAGGTAAGAGGGCCAATATGGGCCTTTACCCCAGCATCATCACCTACGTAGATGAACTTGTCATCTTTCACTGCAACGGCAGAAGCTGTGCTGAATTTTTCATCAACAGTATAGATGTTGCCATTGATGTATACTCTATCAGCCTTTTGAGCGTCGCTAAACGCTGTCGGTGCTAGAATGAACGACACAAGCAGCACAAAAATAGGAAAGATTCTTGACAATCTTTTCATTATATTCATCTTATCTCCTCCTTTATCCCCTTATCGAGAAGACAATTAGATAATTAACCTGGAATACAAGTGGTGGGCGATGCAGGATTTGAACCTGCGACTTCTTCCGTGTGAAGGAAGCGCTCTACCCCTGAGCTAATCGCCCGCATCTATTTTTATTCAATTTATCCCTTGTTGTCAATTTTTCCCTTTTCTTAATAATATGGCAAAGTCTGAGACCGATTAACTTGGATTGACAAGATTTCATTTTCATTCTATAAATATGTTAATGGCAATTAGAAGGTGTCCCTACTGCAAAGCCATCATTGATGGGGTTGCCGAGTACTGTTCAAACTGTGGAACTCAGCTTCTTTTTCCCGAGGACGAGTCTAAAGAAGAGGAAATCCCTGGAGATAAAATCGTAGAGGAAGAGGAAAAGGTAGAAGAGACGTTAGAAACGAAGGAGGAGGAATCAGAAAAAGAAGAGCCTTCTCCGGAAAACGAGGAGGAAGAGGAGGAAATAGAAGAAGAAGAGGAGATTTTAGAAGCGGAAGAGAAGAAACCAGAAAAGAAAGAGCTTTCTTCTGAAGTTGAAGAGGGAGAAGAAGTAATAGAAGAAGAGAAAGAGGAATTGGAAGAAGAAGCTGAAGAAAAGGAAGAAGGAGAAAATAACGAAGTAAAGAAAGAGCTGGAGAAAGCTGTCACTCCTCCTGAAATTGAAGATATTGATATCAAGGACGCAGAGGCGCTGAAAATGAAGGAAGCGAGAGAAATGGTGAAAAAGGAGACCGCGAAGCTCTGGGCATCTGTCGGGACTGGAGAAGAGCTAAAATCGCTTGACGTCGATATAGAATTCCCCGTGCCTCGTGAAGAAGAAAAAGAAGAGATAGACGTCACTACTCCTCAGAAAGAAGAGGTAGACTTAAGGAGCATAAGGCTGAGAAGGACTCCTGATACTGAAAAAAGAGAAAAAGAAGAGATTGATAAATTTGTGGAATCTGTAAAAGAAGAAAGAGGAAAGGAGGTTAAACTCCCTGAAGAAGAAAAAGAAGAGATAGACATCACTCCTTCTCCTCAGAGACAAGAGATAGATTTACAGAGCATAAGGATGAGGAAAACTCCCGATACCGAAGAGAGGGAGAAAGTAGAGATTGAGAGGTTTGTTGAATCCATCAAGAAAGAGAGAGAAAGAGCGCAGGATTACTTTGCCCGGGAAGTGGAAGTCATTGCTCCTAAAGAAATGGGCGAGGAAACTTCGGAAATTAAGGAGAAAATTCCTCCGTGGGCAGAGAAGATGAAAGAAAAGCCGCCTCGAGAACTTGAAGAGAAGGAAGAAGAGAAAAAAATAGAAGAGCCTGAAGAGTTGGAAGAATATATTAAAGATGAAGAGATAGAAGCTCCAGTAGCTGAGCCTCTCCCTCAAGAAGATAAACCTCCTCCCCCAGTAGTTGAGCCTCCTCCCCCAGTAGTTGAGCCTCCTCCCACAGCTGAGCCTGTTCCTTCAATAGATAAACCCGTTCTCTCAGAAGAAGAGATGGGTTTTCCTGAAGCAGTGGACTATAAAGTTCCCTTTGCCAGGGAGATTAGAGAAAAAAGAAAAAGAGCAGTGAGGCGCCGCCGTTCTAGATATTTTGCATGGATAAAAGCCAGAGCTTTTGACCTAGTTTTCATCGCGGCTTTCAGCCTCATCTGCCTCGGGCTTGCTTCTCGTTTGATTGCAGTTTCTTTATTTAAATTGATTTCAACTTCGGGACCACCGGTTCTTGTTTTTTATTTTGTTCTGCTGTTGTTTTATTTTGGCTTTTTTATCCTTTTTCTGGGAGAGACTCCGGGGGATCGCCTCTTCCCGCGCGATTAGCTTACCTCCACTTCGTCGCCTAACTTAAAACTTTTTCCAAGAAACTTTTCTTTCGCCATCTCGTCTGAAGCGACATATTGAGGACTGCCTTTGATAAGAATTTCACCCTCATCGATGATGTAGGCGCGGTCAGCTATTTTGAATGTATCCTGAACATTGTGGTCGGAGAGGATGATTCCAATCCCCTTGCTTTTTAGCTTCAGTATTATTTTCTGAAGTTCGGTTATGGTCAAAGGGTCAATTCCCGTGAAAGGCTCATCAAGAAGAAGGAATTTCGGCTTTATGAGAAGAGAGCGGCAGATTTCCAATCTTCTTCTCTCGCCGCCGGATAGGCTGTAGGCAGGCTGTTTGGCAAGGTCCTGGAGCCCAAGCTCCTCCAGGAGCTCTCTTATATTTTTTTTTCGTTCTTCTTTTCCTATTGGTTGGAGCTCAAGGATTAGCTTGAGATTGTTCTCCACAGATGCCTTAAGAAAGACAGAATGTTCCTGAGGAAGATAAGTTATGCCCTCAGAGGCTCTAAGGTGGCTTGAATATTGTGAAATATTTTTCTCGTTAAGAAAGATGTTCCCGCTGTCAGGCTTGATGAGGCCCACCATCATCTGAAAAGTTGTTGTCTTCCCGGCTCCATTTCTTCCCAGGAGGCCAATTATCTCACCAGAGTTTATTATAATATTCACACCCTTGACCACAGGGCGGAGGTTAAAACTCTTGGTCAGGCCTTCTGTTTTGAGTACAGACATTGTTTTACTGCTTTTCAAGACGGAGGAGAAATTTTTTGAGGTCGAGCCCGCCAGTGAAGCCTCCCAAGCTTCCGTCAGAGGAGAGAATTCTATGGCAGGGAATAACAATAAGCAGGGGATTCTGGGATAGAGCTTGACCGACGCTCCTGTAGCCTCGGTGGTTCAATTTTTCGGCGATAGATTTATATGAGCCTGTTTTCCCGTAGGGAATTTTTCTTGTCTCCAACCAGACTTTTCTCTGGTAGGGAGTCCCGGAGATGAAATCGAGAGGGAGTGAGATGAAGTCTTCTTTCTCTCCCTCGAAATATCGGCTAAAGAGTTTTTCTTCCTTGTGAAATTTCTTGCTCTCAAGCTCAAGAGGGATAGACTTTCTTTTAAAAGATTCACTAATCTCTTCGAAGCGGTTTTTGCGCCTCAAGGATATAGCGTAGCTTAGTCCCTTTCTACTCTTGGCAAGGAAGATTTTGCCCAGGGGAAAATCAAGGATGGTGTAGAACATGGAGGTTCTAAATACCCAGGGAGAGTCTTTCTGCAAGCGGAGAAGGCAAGCCCTCCTTCAGGATTTTTTTCTGAGCTTCTTCGATATCATACTGCATCCGGAAGAACTTGACCTTTTTTGTCTTGGAATCGTAAATGGCGCAGGCTGCCAGAGGATTCCTATCCCGGGGCTGTCCCACTGCGCCCGGATTAATAAGGTATCTAACTCCTTTTTCTATTTTTATCTCGTTTGAGTTGCCTGTCAGGAAAGTCCCATCCACAACGTGATCTTTTTCAGTGTAGACAAAAGGGAAATGAGTATGACCAAAGAAACAGAGCTGAGTTGTTATATGTTCGAAAGCTTCTGCGGCGTCGAATTCTCCAAAAATATAATGATCCTCGTCAAAAGGCGCTCCGTGGCAGATCATGATATCCTTGTGGATAATCTGCGGCCCGGTTTTTAGGCGGCAGAGAAAATCCAAATTTGTCTTCTTGATGTGGTCTGCTGTCCAGTGGATGGCAGAAGCAGCAATGGGATTAAAGGTCTGGACAGAGTCAAGACCGCAGACAGCTTTGTCATGGTTCCCCCGAATAATAGATAGGGGCTTAAGTGAGCGGACCTTTTGGATGATTTCGTTAGGAGAGGCGCCGTAGCCAACCAGGTCGCCGAGGAAAATGTAATGGTCAACCTTCCTTTTCTGGATAGATTTATGTAGCGCGAGATAAGATTCTAAATTTCCGTGGATGTCGGTAAAGATCAAATAACGCATTCTTCGATTCCTTTGATTTTTTCTTGTAGAGAATTATACATTTTATGAGCCTTATAAGAGCTTCTCACCAGAGGACCTGATTCAACATCCTTGAACCCGAAATCTAAAGCTATTCCTTTCAGATGTTCGAATTCTAAAGGTGTATAGTATTTCCGGACAGGCGCGTGCATTTTTGAAGGCTGGAGGTACTGGCCTATAGTCAAGAGGTCGCAAGAGGCTTCCCTCAGGTCAGATAAGGACCGGATGATTTCTTCTTTTTTTTCTCCTAGGCCTATCATCAATCCTGATTTGGTCACATTGCCCATCTCTTTCGCCTTTTTCAGCACATCCAAGGACCGGTGGTAATTCTCTCTGGGGCGGTTTATTAAAGGATAAAGCCGCTCTGTTGTCTCCAGATTATGATTCAGGATATCTGGCTGGGCTCGAGAGACCTGCTCCAGAGCCTTCGCGTCGCCTTTGAAATCTGGTATCAGGACCTCTACTTTAACCCCGGTTGTCCTGTTTTTTATCGCCGTTATTGTTTCGGCAAAGAAAGAAGCTCCGCCGTCAGATAGGTCATCCCTTGTAACCGAAGTTATGACTGCATAGCGGAGACCGAATAGCGAGACAGCCTCTGCGACATGCGCTGGCTCGTCAGGAAAAGGGGGAGAGGGAACTCCCTTTTCCACGGCACAAAACGCACATCCCCGCGTACAGATATCCCCAAGAATCAGGAAAGTGGCTGTTTTTTGGGACCAGCACTCAGCGACATTTGGGCATTTAGCACTTTGACAGATTGTGTTAAGCCTCTCTTTTTTTAGGGTGTCGGAGACATAAAAGAAATTTCGGTGAGAGGGAAGTTTTACCTTGAGCCAATACGGCTTCTTTGTTGGTTGTGATTCCGGGAGGGCTGACACCATTCCTGCTCTAGGCAATAATAATTGCTTAATTTAGATAAAAAACAGTTTCCTTTTAAATCCGAGACGAAGTTTTAATACTCTAATTCTTTTTCTCTCTTCATACGCCTGCGCATTCTTTTACGCGCTTGGGCATCTTTCATTCTTCTTTTCTCGCCTGGCTTATAGTAGATAGAGTGTTTTTTGATCTCTTTGATTATTGCTTGCTGCTGAACTTTTCTTTTAAATCTTCTTAGAGCACTTTCTATTGATTCGCCTTCTTCAACAACTATGAATGCCAAAAACGTTCACCTCCTTAGTTGTGCAGGTATCAATCTCTTATATCTAAATCTTCCTGCCTTGTCAAGGCAAATCCAATAAAATGTATCTGTTTTATGCATATTATGTAGGAGCTTGATTTGTAAGGGCATGGTTTGTAGGGGTTTGATTTATCTTGTAGGGGTTTGATTCATCAAACCCACCTTTGTGTTTTACAAAATAGATCTATCAATTATATTTTGTATGAATTTGATTTGAAGGGGTTTGATTTATCTTGTAGGGGTTTGATTCATCAAACCCACCTTTAGGTTCGCTAAATAGATTTATAAATATATTTTGTAGGAATTTTAATTCATCAGGCCTGGCATGGGTAATCTCTAGCAGATTTTTCTTAAATCGCCTCTCTTTTTTTTGCTGGAATGACTCCTCTTTTTAATATCTGGGATATTTTCGGGAAACCTTTTATTTATGTTGCTCGTATATGTAGTAAAGATATTCATGCGAAGGAGGAGATAAATGAGAAAAATACTTTACTTCAAGAGAATCTGCACTTTCGTGTTTATCGGTCTCTTCGTTGCTGTATGCTTTGTGCAGGCCCAGGAGCCTTCTGTTCTTAAGTTAAAGACAAAGAAAGAGGCGATCATCGCTGAACTCGAGCACGCTGTTCCCAAGCTGATGAAAAAAGCGAACATACCCGGACTTTCCATAGCACTTATAAAGGAAGGTGAAATAATCTGGCAAAAAGGTTTTGGGGTCAAGAACACAAAGACCGGAGAGCCGGTTAAAGAGAGGACCATCTTTGAAGCCGCCTCCCTCACCAAGCCGTTTTTTGCATATGCTGTGCTCATGATGGTCGATGAGGGAGTGTTGGATTTGGATACTCCCCTGATAAAATATCTTCCCCAGGAAAATATCGAAAAAGACCTTCTGAAACACCCTTTGGACTTCGAGGGATTTCGTTCGGATTGGTTTCGGAGGATAACCGCCCGGCATGTCCTATCGCACTCTTCTGGGATGCCGCACGGAGAGCGGGGAAAGCCTTATCCTCTCTTTTTCGAGCCGGGCGAAAAATATAAATATTCGGCCCAGGGATACTGGTACCTTCAGCTTGTTGTGGAACATCTTAAAAAGCAAAAGCTCAAGGAGTTGATGAAGGACTATGTGCTGGAGGCGCTAAAAATGAAAGATAGCAGTATGGTGTGGAAGGATGAATACGAAACTCAGGCCGCTGTCGGGCATCATCTTCTGAGTTATCCGAGAGAATTCAGGAAAAGAACGAGGTCACATGCAGCCGCCAGCCTCTACACCACAGCAGGGGATTACGCTCGATTTGTCATCGCTGTCATGAATGGTGCGGGCCTCAAGAAGGAAACTGCGAAGATAATGCTCAAACCTCAGGTCGAAGTCGACAAAGATGTTTACTGGAGCCTTGGATTTGGAGTGCAGCGCACGCCTGAGGGGGATGCTTTCTGGCAGTGGGGCGATTACGGAATTTTCAGGAATTACATTACGGCTTTTAAGGAGCACAAGCTGGGAGTTGTGTATTTCACCAACAGCTTTAACGGATTGAGTATCGGTTATGAGGTCGTCTTGCGTGCTCTCGGCTTAAAGGATCTCGCCATTGCGGTCTTGGGTTATGATCAGTATGATTCGCCGAACCTGGTATTTGCTCAAACCATGATTAAACAGGGAATTGATGAAGCAATGAAGATGTTTCCTGAATTGAAAGAGAAATATCCTGCTGATAAGGTTGAAAGAGGGATAAACAGCCTTGGATATTCATTTCTGAACGCAGAGAAATATGATGAAGCAATCGCGCTGTTTAAGGTAAACGTCGAACACTTCCCAAATTCAGCAAATGCTTATGACAGCCTGGCCGAATCATACATGAAAAGCGGAAATAATGAGCTGGCGATCAAGTTTTACGAGAAGTCGCTGGAAGCGATTCCTGATGATCCGCGTCCTGACAAAGACTTCCTGGAAAGACTCAAGAAAAACGCAAAGGATAATTTAGAGAAATTAAAGAAGAAAGAAGAAAAAAAGTAGCTGTCTTTATCTCCGAGGTTTCTCTTTGATTCCAAGATAGTAGGCTACGTTAGCGTCAGGATCGATCTTCGTTTTTATCCTGCCTGGAAGAGCGCTTAGAACTGGATTTAATCCTGGGCCGTGTCCTGAAAAGTCACTCCACCCATGGATACAGACGCCAATGGTCACAGCGCCTTTGTATCTTCCATTTCCGTAGTTGTCGTAATGGTCTCTGATTGCCACGAGGTCTCCAAGTTTAATGCTCTTAAGGTCATATTTTTCAACAATTTCTGGGCAGGTAGTCTGAATATCGTAATCAAGAGCTTCTATGAAGGGCCATCCCAGTCCTGAGCCCATTATATGCCCCGGAACCTCCATCACAACAGGTATCACAAGCTGATTGCCTTTCTCTTTAATACCCATTTTCTCCAGGAGTTCAGGAGAAAGCTTGTTCACTCTCACATCTTCGAAGCCCTCGATCTTTAGCCCCACGCCCTTGGCTTTAACTTGAATTTTGTCATCCAATGCAAGCTTCTCCAGAACATCTTTCGGGAACCAGGCAAGGTCGTCTGAGCCAGCATGTCTGCCGATGTACATTCCTTTGGCTCCCTTTGCCTCGCCAGAGATGACTGTCGCCTCGTTACCTATACAGGCGAGAATAGCTATAGCGCATTCGCTGGCACGTGAGCTATCCCGACCCTGGATTGTGACATCAGGCTCGACATGGTCTGCGTTCGCCCAACCATAAGATGGGTCTCCTAGGGAAACCGTATAGTTTATCGAGGCAGTTCCGAGGCTATGCTTTGGCTTGCCGTCATAGGTTGTCGAATACCCCCAGCTTCCAGCAGGATGCACCACGGCTTGAACTGCGGTCGTGATGAGCTTGTCCTTGTTGGTTTTCAAAGCGGTCGGATTTTTACGCGGTGAGGGTTTCTTCATCTTTAGCCCGAGATACTTTCCGATATTTGCTGTCGGATCGATCCGCGCTGTCAGCTTGTCAGTTCTTGTGGATAGTATCGGCGTAACGCCAATGCCAAGACCTGAAATATCGCTTGGTCCGGCGCAGACAACGCCCACGGTTGCACCTCCTTTGAAGTATCCCCTTCCATAATCAGTCTGAGTATCCTTCAGAAGGACGAGATCCCCGAAACGCAGCTCGTCCAAACCATATTTCTTGATATCAGGCGGATAACATGTCTGGATATGCCAATTGCCAGATAAGCTTCCGCCACCAGCACCCCGACCAACGATCTCGGCTGGTATCTCCTTGACCACAAGCACCTCAAGCTTGCCAGCCGCATTTTGTGTGACAATCTTCTCCAGCAACTCTGGTGTTAAGCCATGAATGAATACATCCTTGAATCCTTGAATCTCAAGTCCTACCCCTTTAGCCTTTACCTGCAGCTTTTCGCCAATTTCAAGCCTTTCCAAGACGCTGTCTTCAAAATGAACCAGTGCGTAGCTTTCGAATTTTCCGACGATAACGCCCTTGTCTCCCTTAGCTTCACCTTCTAAGACTTTCACTTGGTTGCCGATTGAGGTCAAAGTAAGCCAGGATGCTCTGCCCCGGCTTTCTCCGGTCCCGACTGTTGCCACACCCACGGTTGCTCTGTCTCCAGAAGCCCAGCCAAAGACTTTATCACCGATCTTCAGGTTATAGTTGATACCACCGATGCCAATAGCCATCTTGGGTTTTCCATCCCAGGTTGTGGTGTATGACCTTGAAGGCTCGGCATGCACAATCTTACCTTGCACGGCCATCGTAAGCAGCTTGTCTTTATTCGTCGATATGGCTTGCTTTTTAGCCTGGGCGGCAGCATGAATTGTGTCTGCCGCAATAAAAACAATGCAAAGTAGGATACCGAAAAGAATCAAAATTTTTTTCTTCATTATTGCTCCTCTCAGTCAAAAATTGAATCCATGATAAGATTAGATAAGATTAATAACGTAAATGTGAAAAGTCAAATATTTTACCTCGTTTATTACAGCGTCAACGCTTAAAAAGATGACGTCAGGATGATTGAGTTTTGGATTCTTTCGGTTTCTTCAGAATTGTTTAGGTTGTATGTCAGCAAACCCAACCCTATAATATGCTTAAGGATTGAAAAGGAGTTTAAGATGAAGCTATCCGTTTTTAAGAAGTTTTTATCTTGTTTGTTATTAATTACAGCACTCCTGTCCGTGGCTAGCTCTGAACCAGCGGTCCAGAAAGCGCAGGATTCTCGAGCGGAAAGAGTGGATAAGCTGTTTGCTGAGCTAGATAACACCGAATCTCCAGGTATCGCAGTATTAGTGGTGCGCGACGGCGAAGTGCAGTTGCGTCGGTGCTACGGTATGGCCAACTTAGAGCACAAGGTGCCGATTACGCCGGATACAGTCTTTGATATCGCCTCGGTATCAAAACAGTTTTGCGGCATGGCTATTTCCATGCTGATCGAGCAAGGGAAGATTGCGCTCCAGGATGACATCCACAAATATATCCCGGAGCTTCCTGATTTCGGTCAGGCTATCACGGTTGATCACCTGGTGCATCACACCAGTGGCATTCGTGACTGGCCTGCTACTCTCGCTCTGGCCGGCTGGCGCATGGATGATGTGATCTCCTTTGACCAGATTTTGACCATGGCTTTCAACCAACAGGACCTCAACTTCAAGCCGGGCGAAGAATACTCTTATTCGAATACAGGATACAACCTGCTGGCTGAGCTAGTGAAGAGAGTAACTGGAAAGAACTTCCGTGAATGGACCGATGAGAATATCTTCCAGCCTTTGGGGATGAAGAATACGCATTTCCAAGATGACCACACAGAGTTGGTACCGAACAAAGCCTATGGATATGCTCGCGGCAAGGATGGAAAGTTCAGTGCTGTTCCCAACGGCCTTACAGCCCTCGGTTCCAGTTCGCTGTATACGAGCATCAACGACCTGGCGAGATGGGTTATGAATCTTGATAATCAGAAAGTTGGAGGTAAAGCTGTAATCGAGAGAATGGTAGCTCAGGGCGTTCTAAACAGCGGCAGAAAAATAGACTACGCATTTGGCCTGAGTGTTGGTAAGTATCACGGTTTGAAGAGGATAAGCCACGGAGGGTCGTGGGCTTCTTTCCGCACCTATCTTGTGCATTTCCCAGACGAGCGCTTTTCCGTAGTGGTACTTTTGAACTACAGTCCATCAAACTCAAACCGGGCTGCTTACGACGTTGTGGATATCTATCTTGCAAATAAATTAAAACCGCGGCCCAAGACTCCCAAGAAAAAAGAGGAACCTAAACCTGTCAAAGTGCCCATCACAATTCTTGATGAATATGTGGGCACTTATAGGTTGGGAGAAGCCTGGTATGTGACTATCTCAAGGGGCGGTGACAGTCTGATGACGCAGGCAACCGCAGAGGATATATATCCCATGATGGCGACGTCCGAGAAGCGATTCTGGGTAAAAGACTATAATGCGCCCATTGTTTTTGAACCCGATAAGGAAGGAAATGTATCCCATTTCCTTTACCGCGGAATGACCTGTCCCAAGCTGGAAGATGTACCTGCGCCCGGCCCGGAGCAATTAGCCGAACTGACCGGTGAGTACAAGAGCGAAGAGCTTAAAACCTTCTACTCGATCATCCTTGAGGACGGCAAACTGGTAGCCAAGCACAGGCGCCACGGAACCATAGATCTAACCTATGCCTATAAGGATGATTTCCGGGGAGGTGTATGGTTCATGCGCTCTGTCGAATTCTACCGCAACGATGCAGGAAAGGTAGCAGGGTTTAAAGTCACGCAGAGTAGAAGCCGTAACCAGCGGTTCATCAAGCAGCATTAAAAGGAAAAATCCCTCGAGGATAAAGTCATTTATAAGATTATCCCTCACCTTAAGATTTCTTTCAATTTTCTGCATTGACTCGCTATTTTGTCTATGATATTTCTGTTCTTCACTTATTCGCCAAATTTACATCCCGAAATTAATCGGTGAATAATCATTACTTCCTGAAAGGCTTTTAATAAGGTCAAAAAAAAAGGAGACAGCAATATGCCTCAAAGGTTTCTTAAGCACAAACGGTTCGGTTGGATTGCGTTATTCAGCCTCTGCCTGGTTTTGAATTCTAATTCATGTAAGCAACCCGAACGCTCAACAGTTCTGATAGCTGTCGAGGTAACGGTTGGCAAAGAAATCAAACAAAACCCGTTTCAGGCAGCGATCAGTCGCTTCGAAGCCCAGCTAGCTCAGGATGTAGCAGAGGATGGTGTGGGAAGCATATCCGCAGGAGTTGTTGTCGGGAATGATGTTGTCTGGGCCAAGGGGTTTGGCTGGGCTGATATCGAGAAGCAAACACCTGCAGATGAAGAAACAATTTATAGAACAGGCTCAATTTCAAAGTCTTTCACAGCAGTGCTCATGGTGCAGATGGTTGAGAAGGGATATTTCAAACTCGATGATCCTGTTGAAAAGTATTTTCCTGAAATAAATAATCTGGCTGATAGGCCGGAAGGTGCTAAGCCCATAACATTCAGGCATCTGGCTAGCCACACATCCGGTCTTAGCCGCGAGCCAAACCTTAAAGATGCGGCTTCGGGCCCCATCAGCCAATGGGAAGATAAGATCCTGGCTTCGATACCCAAGACATCCTACCTATCACCTCCGGAAGAGAGATATTCCTATTCGAACATAGGATTTGGGATTCTGGGGCTTGCTGTTTCGCGGGCCGTTGGAAAGCCGTTCATGGACCTTGTTCAGGAGCATATTTTCAGTCCGCTTGCAATGACGAGCAGTTTTTTCATCCTGACAGAGAACCATATCCCTCACCTTGCAATGGGGTATGTAAAAAGAGGGGATGGGACTTTGAATGCAGAGTTTCCCGCTAAGGAACATGCAGGCCGTGGTTACAAGGTTCCTAACGGCGGCATCTATTCAACTGTAGGAGACCTGGCAAAGTTTGTGGCGGCAATGACAGGTTCGTCATCAGCAAGAATATTCTCTGAAGAGACGCGTAATGAAATTCTCAGCAGACAGACTCCAGAGGGAGGCGGAGGCTATGGGCTAGGATTTACGATACGGACTGATGAGGAAGGATTCACTTCGGCTGGACACGGCGGTTCAGTCGCTGGCTATAATGCGAGTATGGTTTTCCATCCAGAGTCAAAAATAGGCGTTGTTGTCTTTAGAAACTATAATCGCGGGAAGACGAACCTTGGCCGTTCAACGAGGGATTTACTCAAAGAGCTTGCCAGCGCAGAAGCTTCTAAATAGAGACAAAATGCCCAGCGTCTGTTAGCTTGACAGACACTCAGGTCAGTTTAAAATAAGAGCAATTATGATTATCTGATCGAGGAGGGGATTATGGATGATTCTCTGCGGTTTGCGAAACGATGGGTCATAACCGGACTTGTCTGCGGTTTCCTGGCGGGTATTTCTTATACCCTTTCGATTGCCGTTAACCTGCCACTGCGAGTTGCCTATCCTATATTCTGGGCCTTTGGTCCGCTTTTTTGTGCCAGTGCTCCAGGTTTCTACTACTTTGTAAAGCATTACCGGAAAACCATTCGACTCCAGATCGGGATATTGTTTTTGATTATCGCCGGGGCTTCTGTGACAATGATGGGCACGGTGCAGGGCGTAGCTCGGGTAGTGTTTCGGGCTATTCCCCTCGAAGGAGCCAGCGAAGTCACAAAGGAAGCTTGGAAGATGGCTTATAAAGCAGCCAATGCTGTTCAGATGGGAGCAGATATTACCTGGGATATATTCATTTTTGCCAGTGTCTTTCTTTTGGGAATGGCCATGTTCAAGCATCCGAAGCTGGGATGGATATTTGGAGCGCCAGGCTGCATCATAGCCTTTTTAGGCCTGGCTTTTAATGTTTACACTTTTCCCCATAATCCGGGAACTCAAGGCCTTGTTGATATGGGACCGTTTGTAGCCCTCTGGTTTACCGCCGTTAGTATAAAAGTCATATTCTCTCTTAACTGGATGGACACAAAAGTAGATATTAGCCCGAATTGAACGAATAGTACATGAACAGAGTATAGTAACAGAGTACAGGATAAGTGCCCGCTTTACTCCCGGATGTCAGTTATTAGGGCTACTAATATTTTTCGTAGTCTTTTTTCCCAGACAATAAGAAACTCGGTTCTATTTAAAAATATTAAGTGATGGAAATTATTTAGTCTTATCACGCAGTGATTCATCAGTGCGGCCGCCAAGATATATTCCTACTACTTTTGTCGCATTTCCGTCTTTGTCCAGGACGAAGCGGAGTCGAAACATGCCATATCCTTTTAGAGAGAATGTGTCCTGAGAAAGCGGCAGCAACTCGTATTCCTTTCTCCCCTCCCTTTTATAGTACAATCTGCCTTGGCGGAAATACACGTGGCGGGGACCATAGTCGCCAGCATATTTTTTAAGTGTATCTTCTGGAACCAAGACAGGCTTTTCCTCTGCCTGGATAGCTTCCTTGACCCAGGGTTTAGACATCTTCGCTAATGAATGCTTGGGATCTACCTCCAATGTCCTTTGGATATATTCAAGAGATTCCCTATATCTTCCTGCCTCAAGATAAAGCCTGCCGATGCCTGCCAAAGCTATATCTGATTTCGGATCTGAATCAATAATCTTTTTATAAATCGCCTCTGCCTCATCTATTTTTTCTTTACTGGATAAATAACGAGCAATCCGGTTGAGGTCCTCTATCTTAAAAGCATCCGGAAATTGATTCTTCATCTCTTCCATTTTCTCCAGGCCGGCTCTTTCACCTTCTTCAAGAAAAGTTTTTTCTACTGTCATATAAGCAGTCCATTCCGGGTCACCGAGCCGTTTGTAGGTGAGCCAGTTGAATGAGTGTTGCGGATCGTCCAGAACAAGAGAGATGAGTGATTCAGCAACCATGAACAGGTTCTCGGAATTGGCGAAAAACGCAAGACCTATCTTTTTTTCAGGGTAAGAAACTGTATATGCTCTGAGGTCACCGTTATCTCCCCAATGCCAGAATCCGTTTTCAGCATTTCCTGGCTGGATTCCCCAACCGAAGCCCCATGAAATATATTCATCCAGTTCGTCTCGAGGTTCTCTTCTTTTTGTTGCTTTGACGTGGGGAGTTAACATCAGGTCAACGGTTTTAGGCTCAAGTACTTTATCGTTCATTATTGAGCAGAGGAAGGTGGCGTAATCCACTGCCGTAGTCAACAAGCTCGCTCCGCCATTCGGGTCTGTTCGTCTTCTTTTCTGATTGGCAAAGCCATGGCGGTCATGTCCGGCGGCGCCGTTCTCATCATACAGGTCATTCCAGACATAGCTGGTCCTGGACATCCCCAACGGTTCAAATATCTCTTTTTTCGAAAACTCCTCAAGAGACATCCCCGAGATTTTTTCTATTGTGCGGCCGAGATAAAGAAATCCCTCGCCTGAGTAGCCATAAAGCTTTCCTGGTTCGCGGACAAGCTTGTCTCCCCAATTGGGAAGGCCGGTCGTGTGGGTCAGGACGTGCCTCGCGGTTATCTTTTTATAACGCTCATCGCCCGCAAGTCTTTGATACGGGAGATATTCAGCAAGAGGCTTGTCGAGCTCCAGTTCTTGCCGCTCCACAAGCTTCAAAGCAGCCACGGCTGTTATAGTTTTGGTGAGTGATGCAGCTTCGAAGATCGTATTTTTATCCACGGGTTCATTTGTTTCCCGACTGCGTACTCCAAAGGCGCCCGACCAGATGATTTCGCCGTTTTGGATGACCGCCATGGAGAGACCGGGAATGTCGGCCTTCTCCATCAATCTCGGAATTTCCTTTTCAAGTGTTGTTCCGAGATTCTGCGGTTTGCAGTGGGGTAGGAAGAGGAAGGTAAAAAGTGTAAGAAGAAAGACACAAAGTTTATGACGTTTCATATCCACCTCCAGAGAAGTAATCATAATACGGGAGTACCTTTTCAATTAGAAATACGTTATCAAGGTAAAAAAAGTTGCTTTGACATGAAAATGGTCACATGAAAATGGGGCCAGGCCCCATTTTCATCATTTTCTATATTTTGTTGGAAAAAACTGAAACACTTGTGACATAATGTGCGGGCATATATTATGAAAAAAACAAGAAAAAAAATAATTATCTTCACCGTTCTTGGGGTATTCATCTTAGCCCTTTTTGCGTTTTTTCTAACGAGTCCGGTCGGAAGGGCGCTCCTAAAGTCCAAGAGCCATTTTATTGCGCACGTAGCTGACTCAAGAGTTCTCTACGAACAGGGAGCTGAAGAATTTGCTGAAAAAATCGCTGACTTTCTTCCGACAGCCATAAAGCGGGTTGAAGAGGGACATTTTCTTCCGTTTAAAAAGCCCTTCAAAGTCTATGTATTCAGCACCCAGAAAAGCCACAATGAATCCCTCGCCAACACGACATCTTATCCCATCCGTGGAGCTGCCACCCCAAGGAACGTTTTCATAGCGCCTAGCGCGTTTTCATTCAAAGGTCTGGACACCCACAAAGAATCATTGATGCATGAGTTATCACATCTCCACCTTAACCAAAGGCTTGGATTCCTTAAAAGAAGAAAAATCCCGTCTTGGTTTACTGAGGGATTGGCAAATATCATCGCCGGGAGCGGAGGTGAGGGGATTTCTGACGAAATGGCCATCCAATACATAAAGGAAGGAAGACATCTTGTTATTCCGGAAAGTGGAGGATTTTTAAAAAATCTAACAAAGACAATACAGGAGGCAGGCTTAACAGGACCCATGTACCATAAACAGAATAAGATGTTTGTGGATTATATTAATGGTACAGATCCCGAGGCTTTCAAAAAATTGGTTTTGGCCGTCCAGAAAGCAGAAGCTTTTTCCCCCTCCTTCCTCGAATACTTCGAGACCAGTCCGGAGGAGATGTGGTCCCTGTTTAAAAGCGAACTTTTGTCGACGGCAAACGAAGGAAATTCCCGATAACAAGGAATTTCTTATGAATTATTCTATTTCACCTTTGAGGATATTATAAAAGCTATCTTTTGCGGACCTTTCGATCCAGGGCTGGTGGCCGCAGTTCTCTAATAAGATAACCCGGAAGTCTTTCAGAATGTAGGAAAGAGGTCGTTTAACTCCTTCAGAAGGATGGGGATCATAATCGCCATGGATTGCGACTACCGGGCATAGGATTTTCTTTCCGAACTCTAAAAGTTCTCCGGTGCTTCTTAGCTTCTGGGCCTGTTCCCCTACACTTTGATATATGTCATATTGGCATTCTAGCCCTTCGCTCTTGTAAGGCAGAGGATCATATGAATCAGCCTTAGAAATCAGCTTTCCAAACCGGGCCAGGAAGGTGTTTTTATCCCCGCTGGTGGGGTCGACCAAGGCTTTCATCAGTGAAAGGACCTCTGCTTTTTCTTCAATGCTGAGCCTGCTTAGCCGGGTTCTCATAATGTTGAGGGCATATTTTTCTTCGAACGGGCCGCTGCCGATGAGGATGAGCTTTTTTACGAATCGTGGCTGCTGGGCGGCAAAAACAAAGCTTAGCCAAGCACCCCACGACCAACCAATCAATGCGACAGGAAGATTCCCGTTCTTGGCTAAAACGTCCCTTAGCTCCCCTATTTGTCCTTCAATTGTGGATTCTGTTTGCAGCGGTTCTAGAACCCCCCTTAGAGAGGAAAGCTCCCGGGCAACCGGCGCCATTTCTCCTGGCGCGCCCGGCCCCCCATGGATTACTGCTACGTCGAAAGGCGCATTCCCGTATTTTCTGAGGTTTTTCATACTTGAGTCTATTCTAACTGCTTTTATTTAAAAATAAAACGAGCAACGACCACTTCCCTATTCGTTTGGTAAGCATGTTATAAACACGTGCATATCTAAATATGATATGCGACTAATCCAGTTTTGATTGACTTCAAGTTTTGCTCGGGAGTAAACTGTGATGCGGACGATTAAGTGATAATCAAAAGGAAGCTGCTTTGAATAGGAGTAAGCTTCTTTATAAGAAGATTCAATCATAATCAGGAGGACTCATGAAACGAAGAGAATTTCTTAAAAAAGCTGGTTGTGGAGCGGCTGGATTTACCGTCATTCCCATGGCCCAGGCCTCGATTGAAGAAAAGGGAGAGCTGGTTCTACGCAGGTACGACATTGAAGTCGAAGTCGTTGAGGTCGGCCCGAAAACCCGTTGCCATAAAGTGGGAGAAAAGTTTAAGTGGCCCCAGGAAATGGGTAAGCTGTGTCATTGGCTGGGAAGTGCGATGGATCCCGTTTTAACGGGCTTAGCAGGCGGTGCGATCTATCCTTGGAAGTACGAAGGCACGCCTTATGAAAAGGTTGTCGATCCTGAGGGCGTGACCACGGAGTTTATCCGCTGCCCCGACCCATCTGAATCCGGCATCGTCGCCAGAATCACTCGCACATTTAAGGATAAGCGCGTAATTAAAAGCTAAACATGAGAACGCCGATTTTATTGATGATGCTTTTCGCGTTGCCACTTTAGATTTTTTGCTTGAACCTTGATGTTTTTTTATATATGATTATGAACAACTTTATGAAAAGGAGAAGGATATCATGAAATTATGTTTCTGTCGTTTCATACTCGCCGTGGGTATCCTCGTCGTAGCCCTTGTCTGGGGGCCGATGATGTGGGCAAAATGGGTTATTGTCGTCGCTGCCGCTCTCCTGGCCATCATGAGTCTTTTCTTTAATTTTTGCTGCTTGGCAAGGACGAAGATAGCAGAGAAATAGCCTTTTCTGTTCGCGACTAGTCCAAGAAAAAAACAAATCAAAGGCGAGAACCATATATACAAGTCTAAATAAAAGAATTTTTGCCCCGCAGCCTTTGCAACTACGGGATATCGTTAAATATTACATCTCATACCTTAAGAATTCTTCTCTATAAAATTTCATTCTTACCTGCTCTTTATATTCCACAAATTTTTGTCCTTAAAAAAGGACAAATCTGCGTCGGCTGAATGATTTTTTTGCAATCATTTATTTGAATGGAAGCGCGACACAAATGATCTGGATTTAGAACTATATAGATGGAATCCCAGGGCAAGCATATGACTGAATCACCTTAATCTCTATCTATCTTTATATTTTTCCGCCTTGTCATCAGAAGAGAATAGAGAAAAGCCTGCTAAATGAATATAGCTCTGTCATTCCAATTGGCATGATTGTTGCAAAAGAATTTATCGCGGCTCAACGAGAAAAGATAACATGCATAAAAGACAAAGAGGCATAACATGAAAAAGGCAGTTTTACTTTTAACTTTAATATTTGTCTTCGTTTTATCTGCTTTTGCTTTGAGTAAGGACTATATGGAAGAAGAAAAAGACGGGAAACAATTCGCCAAAGGTTCAATGTACATGACCGGTCAGCTTGGATTTAATTCTTATGTTGCGACTGATGAGCCTTTCAATGCGCTGCCGTTTCCGTTAGGTGCCAGGTATGAGGTTGCTTTAACGGATAATATAGGAATAGGCGGAACAATCATGTATGATAAATGGAGCGACTACCTGGGAATCTTTGGTGGCACATGGACCTTTCGAGTATTCAAACCGTCATTGGATATCACCTATCACTTTAACCTAAACAAGAGGAGAGGTCTGAACCTCTTTGCTGGAGCAAGCCTCGGTTACAGCCTTCTTTCTGTCAGTAATGATTTAGGCAATGATTATGATGGCGAGCTGAAAAGTGAACCTCATTTTGCACCTTTTCTGGGTTTACACTTATATTTTTGGGAGAATGGCCCCGGCTTTTTTAAAAATCTCTTGATCACTTCGAAAGTATATTGGTCTGTAACAGGCGATTTTTCCGGTGTAACAGGTGCAATAGGCATTACTTACAGGATTAAATAAGCGCTCTATCCGTCCTGTGGCACTTGTTAGCTCGGGATTATTCCCTTTATCACATAACATTGGGATCAAGCCTTGCCCTTGGATGGCGGTATCTTTCTACCTTCTATTAATCATTAAGCCTTGAGAAAAACCTGAAAATCCTATACTAATAAGGGGCAGTCAACCTGTCTAACGACCAGTGAAGAACAAGAACATTCTAACCAGACAGCTCGGGCTCTTCGATTCAGCCATGATGATGATGGGAATCGTCATCGGTTCGGGCATCTTCCTCACCACCGGAATAATGGCTCAGGCTATTCCTTCAGCATTCCTTATCTTGATGGCCTGGCTTGTGGGCGGCCTTTTGATTCTTGCCGGTGCTTTAACCTATGCTGAGCTCGGAGTGTCGCTGCCAGAAGCCGGGGGACAGTACGTCTATCTTAGAGAAGCATACGGTCATCTCTACGGGTTTCTGTTCGGCTGGAAGATGTTCCTGGTCAATATGACGGGATCCATCGCAGCCCTGGGGGTAGGCTTTGCCGAGTATTTTGGGAAGTTTTTCCCTTATCTCTCTACTAAAGAGGTTATCTTCTCCACTCAGATTAGGTTTTTCAAGTATAGCTTTTCCTACTCCTTATCCAGAGGACAAATAGTTGCCGTAGCCGTTATCGTCTTTCTCTCTGCTGTTAATTATGTCGGTGTCGGCTTGGGAAAAAATGTCCAGAACGTCTTAACTGTGATCAAGATCGGGACTATCCTGGCCTTTATCATTTTTGGCTTTATTTTTTTCAAGGGAACTTCTGTGGATTTTTCCGTAAATCCGAGCGGATTGAGTTTTGCCTCGCTGATAACGGGTTTCGGCCTGTCTCTTGTGGCGGTTTTTTGGGCTTTCGACGGCTGGAACAACATAAACTATGTGGCCGGAGAAATAAAAGATCCTAAACGTAATCTCAAGTACGCGCTGATATTGGGCACTGCAGGAATAACCGTTCTTTACGTCTTCACCAATGTAATCTATGTCCTTGCTCTCCCGATAGAGAAGATGAGTGGAGTGGTAACGGTGGCCGAGGAAGCCTCCGCGTTTCTTTTCGGGACGACTGCAGCCGGGCTCATATCCGCCATGATTCTAATCTCAATCCTCGGGGCGCTTAACGGAGCTATTTTTGTCGGACCCAGAGTTTACTATGCTATGGCAAATGACGGATTGTTTTTTAAAAAAGTGGGGACAGTTCATCCCAGGTTTAAGACTCCTGGCTTTGCCGTACTCCTTCAAGCGATATGGTCTTGCATTCTTGCTTTGACCGGCACCTTTGAACAGCTTTTCACCTTTGCCATGTTTGCCGGCATCCTGTTCTGGGCTCTGGCAGCAGCCTCGATATTCACTCTCAGGAAAAAATATCCAGATCTTCCTCGGCCTTACAAAGCTTGGGGTTATCCTGTCGTACCCTGGATCTTCATCATTGCCCTAGCGGGTATCTTATTGAATACATTAATCAAGAGGCCGTTTGAATCTATAGCGGGAGTGGTACTGATGGTCATCGGCATCCCTGTTTATTACATCTGGAAAAAAAGAGGAGAGTAGGTCAGCCGGGCTGGCCGATAGGTTCGCGCTTGAGGATTGCCGTCATACAGTGGAGTGATCCCCATCCTTTTCGAAGCTCGGTGACATCTATTTCTCTTACCTTGATACCGTAACCCTCAAGAAACTTTCTTGTCTCCGGAAAGCCCGAGGCCATCACAACCGAGCCGGGCTCCAGGGTGATAAAGTTTAAAGCAAGCTCCTGCGTTTCTCTTGGGGATGGGGATTCCAAAAGGTTGAAGCCTCTTTTTCCGAGCTCTTTCCATGCGTTCCAGGGGAGGCGGTCAGGATCTACTATAGCTGTTTTTTCGTCGACAAAGCTGATGATGCTGTCGATGTGGGCGTACCCGTCGGGAATCTGGAGATAAACAAAATGCTCTACTCCTATGGAGCGCAAGACCTGTTCGACCTGCTCGGCCCCTTCTTGATTGGCCCGAGTCCCCGTGCCTATGAGGACCGTGCCCGAATTCACCCAGAGGCAGCAGGCTGTTTCGAATATTCCCTTGCCAGAGATGGTCCTTAGGATGGGAACGCCAAGCAAAGACAGAGCCTCTGCGGCATATCTTTCCTCTCCCCGCCTGCAGGCCATAGCTTGCCTGCCGACGATTGCACCCTGGGGAGTCATCAGGATAGAATCCCTCATAAAAAGTGCATTGGGCCTGTCTTCACGCATCTTTTCTACATAGTGGACTTTTACTCCCTGCGATCGATAAAGCTCAGCAAGAGCGTCATGTTCCTCTCTTGCTTTCTCCGGATCCATGATATCCAGCCATCTGCACTCATTGGGGTCCTTAACGTTTTCTATCTCTTTTCCCGGACACCTGAGAAGAACAGCCTTCAAGGTGCCAACTTCTGAATCACAGCCCCAGTCACTGCCCCAGTATTCTGCTAGTTCATCCTCCATCGAGGTTTCAAGCGCTTGCCATTCCTTTCTCGTTTCATTTGGTTTCATCGATTTCTCACAACATTATTACAATGCTCGGTTATAATAATCAACTAAACGATTATTTTTGATAGTTTCTCATTATCCACAATAATCAAGCGTAAGTAAAATCATTACGTGAAGCGTAGAAGATTGCTTTGCTTGTCATTGCGAGCCCCAACGGGGCGAAGCAATCCCTTTCGAAAAGGTTAGGATTGCCGCGCTTCGCTCGCAATGGCATTTAGATTGAATTTGACTCTTTTCTCATTAATTATTATCCTATTGCCAAGTAAACCGAGGGAACAATGGGCGTAGAGTGTCCTGAATGTAAAACAGAAAACACCTCTGATTCTGAATTCTGCAAAAAGTGCGCCACCCCACTTCCTTCCTCCAAGGATATCCCTATCACCGAGACTCTGGAGACGCCCACCGAAGAATTAACCAGGGGAACTGTCTTTGCTGACAGGTATGAGATCATTGAAGAACTGGGCAAAGGAGGTATGGGAAGAGTCTACAGGGTTGAGGATAAAAAGTTAAAACAAGAGGTCGCCCTTAAGCTAATAAAACCGGAGGTTTCTTCTGATAAAAAGACAATCGAAAGATTCAGAAACGAGTTGAAGACAGCCCGGATGATCCGTCATAAGAATGTCTGCGGTATGTTCGATTTAGGAGAAGAGAAAGGGACTCATTATATAACCATGGAATATGTCCCGGGTGAAGATTTAAAGGGAATGATAAGAATGATGGAGCAATTAGGAGCAGGGAAAGCTATCTCTGTAGCCAAACAAATATGCGAAGGATTAACAGAAGCCCATAGAATGGGAGTAGTGCACCGTGATCTAAAACCCAGCAACATAATGATAGACAAACAAGGTAATTCCCGGATCATGGATTTTGGGATAGCTCGCTCGATAAAAGGTAAGGGTATTACAGGTGCGGGCATCATGGTCGGAACACCGGAGTACATGTCCCCGGAGCAGGTAGAGGGAAAACAAGCTGACCAGCGTTCTGATGTCTATTCGCTTGGGGTAATTCTTTATGAGATGGTGACCGGTAGAGTTCCTTTTGAAGGGGACACACCCTTAGTCATAGCTGTAAAACATAAAACCGAAACGCCTCAGGATCCTCATGAGCTAAACGCCCAGTTGCCTTCCGAACTCAGCAGCCTGATTCTCAGATGTCTGGAAAAGGATAAAGATAAGAGGTTCCAGAAGGCTGATGAAGTCCTTTCTGAACTAGAAAATATAGAAAAGGGAATTCCCACAGAAGAGAGGATAGTTCCTGAAAGAAAGCCCATCACCTCAAAAGAGATAACAGTATCGTTTAACTTAAAAAAGTTTTCTATCCTGGCAATAGCAATTATAGCGGTTTTATGCGCGGTGATGATTATTTGGAAACCCTGGTCAAAAAGGGTAATTCCTCCTGGTGCAGCAGATATCCCCTCTATCGCTGTGCTTCCGTTTGAAGATTTAAGCGAACAAAAAGACCAAGCCTACATTTGTGATGGGTTGGCCGAGGAACTTATAAACAGGCTGACTAACATAGGCTCGGTCAGAGTTCCTGCTCGAACTTCTACGTTTTCATTAAAAGACAAAGGATTTGACATCAATGAAATTGCGGAAAAATTAAACGTTGAGATGATACTTGAGGGGAGTTTACGGAAAGCAGGAAAAAAGTTGCGCATTCAGGTTCAACTGGTTAATGCAGCCAGTGGTTTTCCAGTATGGTCTGAGAAATACGAACGGGATGAAGAAGACATCTTCGTATTGCAAGATGAAATATCGCTTGAAATTGTAGACAAGCTTAAAGTCAAACTTTTAGGAGAAGAAAAGAATAAACTAGTAAAGCGGCATACAGAGAGTCCCGAAGCATATAATCTTTATTTACAGGGGCGCTGGTTTTTGGGTAGGCGAGAGATAGGATTTAAAAATGCTATAGAGTCCTTCGAAAAAGCAATAAAAATAGATCCAGGGTTTGCATTAGCCTATGTGGGATTAGCAGACTCTTACTATTTAACGGCTATATATGGTTTTATTCCAAAAGAAGAGGCTTATCTGAAGGGAGAATCAATGGTAGCCAAAGCCTTAGAGCTGGACGATAAACTAGGTGAAGCCCATTCCACATTAGGTATGATCAAATCCGTCCATGGGGACGGGAAAGGTGCAGAAAAAGAATTCAAACGTGCTATCGAACTCAATCAAAACTATCCTTCTGTTCACCATCAATACAGCTATTTGTTAAGTAGTTTGGGAAGACGCGAAGAGGCAATTTCTGAAGCGAAAAAAGCACTAGAACTCGATCCTCTTTCTCCTGTTATGCTCAGGGGGTTGGGGATGGTATATTTTCATGCCCGTGAATATGACAATGCATTAGAGACGTTAAACAAAGCACTCGACTTTAATCCAGATTCAATCCCATGTTATAGACTTCTCTTTTCTGTTTATCAGAAGAAAAAAATGTATAGAGAATCTATTTCAGTTCTTGAAGAAATTTTAAGCCGGAAGGGATTTAAAGAGATGGCAAAATCAATCGAGAAAACATACGGAGAATCCGGTTACAATGAAGCGCTGCGGCAGGTTGTTCACCATCCCTTACAGGACAAATATCTAAAAGGAATACTTTTAAGTATGATTGGTGAAAGAGATCAAGTAATAGAATGGTTAGAGAGGGCTTATGAAGAACGCGTTCCAGCAATATATTTCTTAAAAGTAGATCCGTCTTTTGATAACGTACGTTCACACCCAAAATACAAGGAACTCCTGAGAAAATTGGGCTTAGAGTAATGACTGTTTGACTCTTTTCTCATTAATTATTATCCTATTGCCAAGTAAATCGAGGGAACAATGGGCGTTGAGTGTCCTAAATGCAAAACAGAAAACACGTCTGATTCTGAATTCTGTAAAAAGTGCGCCACACCTCTTCCTTCCTCTAAGGATATCCCTGTCACCGAAACTCTGGAGACACCCACCGAAGAATTAACCAGAGGAACGGTCTTTGCTGACAGGTATGAGATCATAGAAGAGCTTGGCAAAGGCGGGATGGGAAAAGTCTACAGGGTAGAAGACAAGAAGATTAAGGAAGAAGTCGCCTTAAAACTCATAAAACCTGAAATCGCCTCAGATAAGAAGACCATAGCACGCTTCAGCAATGAGCTAAAAATGGCCCGCAAGATTGCCCACAGGAACGTCTGTAAGATGTATGACCTTGGTGAGGAGAAAGGGACTCACTACATAACCATGGAATATGTTCCGGGTGAAGATTTGAAGAGCTTCATCAGGAGAGCCGGGCTATTAAGCGCCGGGAAAACGGTTTTCATAGCCAAGCAGGTGGTCGAAGGATTGACAGAGGCCCATAGGTTGGGAGTCATACATAGAGATCTGAAGCCCCAGAATATCATGATTGACGAGGAAGGGAATGCGCGCATCATGGATTTTGGCATAGCCCGCGCTGCCAGGGGGAAAGGAATAACAGCTGCAGGAGTTATGGTCGGAACACCCGAGTATATGTCGCCTGAGCAGGCTGAAGTAAAAGAGGTGGACCAACGCTCGGATATCTATTCGTTAGGAGTAATTCTTTATGAGATGGTAACAGGAAGAGTTCCTTTTGAGGGAGAGACTGCTTTAGGGATTGCCATGAAACACAAGAGTGAGATGCCCCAAGACCCTAAGGAGATAAATGCTCAAATCCCTGATGACTTGAGCAAGGTGATACTGAGATGCATGGAGAAGGCCAGGGAGAAAAGGTATCAGAGTGCTGGAGAGGTGCGGGCCGAGCTTATCAAAATACAGAAAGGCATCCCGACAACAGAGCATGTGGCTCCAAGAAAGAAGCCGATCACCTCAAAGGAAATCACTGTCTCATTCAGTTTGAGGAAGCTCTTCGTGCCAGCAGCGATTCTTGGCGTTGTCGTCATAGCACTCGTTGTTATCTGGCTTGTAATGAGGCAGAGAGAGCCAGCGTTTGCGCCTAAGATAGAAAATTCCATTGCTATCATAAGCTTTGAAAACCAGACAGGCGATAAGGCCTATGATTACCTGCAGAAGGCTATCCCCAATCTACTCATCACCAGTCTCGAACAAGCAGGCGGGCTTTATGTAATGACCTGGGAAAGGATGCATGACCTGCTCGACCAGATGGGGAAGAAGGATGTAGAGAATATCGACAGGGATTTGGGTTTTAGACTGTGTCGAATAGAAGGAGTTGTGGCCCTTGTCCGGGGCAGCTTCGTTAAAGCAGGGGATATGTTTGCCACAGATGTCAAGGTACTGGATGTGGAGACTAAGAGACTTCTCAAGGGCGTAAGCTCAAGAGGGGAAGGAGTGGACAGCATCCTGAAAACACAGATCGATGAGTTGAGCAAGGAGATTTTTGAAGGTATCGGAGCGGCCAGGCCAGAAATTGAACCTTCGAAAATAACAGTTGCAGAAGTTACCACAGGTTCTATGGAAGCTTATAGATATTTCTTGAGCGGAGCGGAGAATGTCCGGAAATTCTATAATGAAGATGCCCGGAAGGATCTCGAAAAAGCTGTTGATATTGATCCGACCTTTGCCACTGCCTATCTTTATTTGGCGGGCGCATACGGCGGGTTAGGGAACATAGAAGCAAGAGATAGGGCCATAAATAAAGCCAAATCTTTTTCCGAGAAAGCTACCGAAAAAGAGCGCCTCCTTATTGAAGCAGGCTTTATTCAGTATATTGAACGAGATATGGGAAAGCTTGGCAACATCCTCAGACAAATTACCGAGAAATATCCAAGAGAGAAAATTGCTCATCAGGCACTTGGCAGTTTTTTTCTAAATGCTGGCTTTTATAAACAAGCGATCGAACAGTTTAACAAAGCACTGGAACTGGATCCTGGATTTGCAGAGTGCCATAATGCTCTTGGCTACACCTATATCCGGTTAGAGGATTATGAGAAGGCCATAGAGCATTTTAAAGAATACATGTCTCTTAATCCAGGAGAACCGAATCCGCACGATTCGATTGCTGATGCTTATGTATTTATTGGCAGGCTGGATGAAGCCGTATCACACTATAAAGAAGCGGTCAGGATAAAGTCTGAATTCCCGTCCTATTTCAAGCTCGGGTATATTTATGCCTTGAAAGAAGAGCCTGTTGAGTCCATGAAATGGATTGATAAATATATTTCAATGTCTTCCTCAGAAGGATTAAAATTGCCAGGATATTTGTTCAGGGGATTTTATAAATACTGGCTCGGCAGCACAGAGCAGGCTTTTATCGACCTCCAGAGAGCAGAAAAGCTGGCAGATGAGGTGGGGAGTGGTCTAACAAAAGCTGCGGTGAGATGGATTGAGGGAGCTATTTACCGGGATAGAGGGGAACTTGAACTCGCCCGGAGAAATAACGATAGCTGGCTCGATGAATATGAAAAAAACCGACCTGTAAGTGCGCCTTTTTATAAAGCGAGACACAATTTTCTTTCTGCGCTGATTGATTTAAAAGAGGGAAAATTGGATTCAGCAAAGAATCGATTAGCTAAAGTGAAAATGCAAATTGCTGCTTCAGGTGGTTACCAGCAAGAACGGACCACATTCTTATCAGATATTCTTGAGGCAGAAATATTGCTGGCAGAAGGAAATACAGAACAATCCATCGCTGCTTTAGAAGAAAAGTCGCTTTCGCGAGTGAAACCACCTGCGCTTCAGTATGTTGAAAGAATGATTTTTTATAACATGCCGGAATTAAAGGATGTCTTAGCCCGAGCGTATCAAGAGAAGGGGGATTTAGACAGCGCTATTGCTGAGTATGAGCGGCTTGTCACCTTCGATCCTAAAAGCACGGCGCGGTATCTTGTTCATCCGCTCTGCCATTACAGATTAGCCAAACTATACGAGGAGAAAGGCTGGGAAGGGAAAGCCATAGAGCAGTATGAACAGTTTCTTGACCTTTGGAAAAACGCTGATCTTGGCAAAGCTGAAGTTGAGGATGCAAGGCAGAGACTGTCCGGGCTGAAATAAGTAGTAGTCCGTAAGACTATTCAATTTGACTCTTTTCTCATTAATTATTATCCTATTGCCAAACAAACCGAGGGAATAATGGCAATCAAGTGCCCCAAGTGTCGAACTGATAATCCTGATACCTCTAGTTTTTGTTCTGATTGCGGCACTCAATTAGGCCCATCCAAAGAGTCTCAGGTACCCCACACAAAAACTCTAGAAACACCGATTGAAGAATTAACCACTGGATCCACCTTTGCCGGAAGATACCAGATCATCGAAGAGCTGGGTAAAGGGGGGATGGGCAAAGTCTACAAGGCTATAGACAAAGAAATTAATGCCAAGGTGGCTTTGAAGCTCATAAAGCCAGAAGTCGCTGCGGATGAAAAGGCGATTAAGCGTTTCCGGAATGAGCTGAAAATGGCCCGCGATATATCCCATAAGAATGTCTGTCGAATGTATGACCTTAACCAAGAGGAGGGCACATATTACATCACGATGGAGTATGTGCCTGGTGAAGATTTAAAAAGCTTCATTAAGAGGGCAAGGCAGCTTACTCCAGGGACAACAGTTTCCATGGCCAAGCAAATTTGTGAAGGACTAACAGAAGCGCATGGATTAGGTGTTGTGCACCGTGATTTGAAGCCTCAGAACATCATGATTGATAAAGAAGGCAATGCACGCATCATGGATTTTGGGATAGCCCGTTCCCTCAAGACAAAAGGAATAACAGGTGCCGGAGTGATGATAGGAACACCTGAATACATGTCTCCAGAGCAGGTGGAAGGAAAGGGAGTAGATCCGCGATCAGATATTTATTCTTTAGGAGTTATTCTTTATGAGATGGTAACAGGAAGAGTTCCTTTTGAGGGGGAGAATGCTTTAGGGATTGCTATGAAACACAAAAGTGAAGCACCGCAAGACCCCAGGAAGATAAATGCTCAAGTCCCTGATGACTTGAGCAAGGTGATACTGAAATGCATGGAAAAGGATAGAGAGAAAAGATATCAGAGTGCGGGAGAGGTGCGGGCCGAGTTAGAAAATATCGAGAGAGCTATTCCCACAACAGAGCGGGTGGTTCCCAAGAGAAAGCCAAGCACCTCAAAGGAGATAACAGTAACCTTCGGCTTAAGGAGGCTCCTCATCCCTTCTTTAATCGTGGTTGCTGTAGCCGTCGCAGCTGCAATTGTCTGGCGTTTTCTTCCCCGTAAGGAAGCCTCTCCTGTTCTTTCCGAAAAACCATCCATTGCCGTGCTTCCTTTTGATGATTTAAGCCCGGAGAAAGATCAGGGATATTTGTGTGATGGATTAGCAGAATCACTTATCAATGCCTTGACTAAAATCAAGGATTTGCGTGTTCCTGCAACAACTTCTTCTTTTTCATTCAGAGACAAACAACGAGAAATTAAAGAGATTGGAGAGAAGTTGAATGTTGGGACGGTACTTAGAGGGAGCGTGCAGAAAGCAGGCAATAGGGTACGCATCACATCACAGCTCATAAAGGTTTACGATGAGTCTCTCCTCTGGTCTGAACAATACAACCGAGACCTGGAAGATGTGTTTGCAATCCAGGATGAGATTTCCTTAGCAATCGTGGATAGGCTCAATTTGAGCTTATTCGGAGAAGAGAAAGCTGAACTTTTGAAACGCCACACAGAAGATATAGAAGCATACGACATATACTTGAAAGGACGATATTTTTGGTACAAACGGACAGAAGAAGGACTGAAAAGGGCTCTTGAGTACTTTGAAAAGGCTATTGAAAAAGATCCTGATTATGCCTTAGCCTATGCGGGAATCGCTGACTCTTACCTTATGCTTGATGCCTACACTGCTATCCCGGCAAGAGAAGCTTATACGAACGCCAAGGAGGCAGCATTGAAGGCGCTGGAGATTGATAATACCCTTGCCGAAGCTCACAGCTCGCTGGCCTACCTTAAGATGAGATATGATAGGGATAGTGAGGGTGCTGAGAGAGGTTATAAGACGGCCATCGAACTCAATCCAAACTATGCAACTGCTTACTTGTGGTACGGACTCTATTTGAGGGGGATGGCTCGGCATGACGAAGCCATCGAGCAGATTAAACATGCCTGCAGACTGGATCCTTTCTCTCTTGTCACAAACAGGGTTTTGGGAGAAGTGTTTTACAGCGCCCAACAGTATGACCAAGCGATAGAAGCCCTGCAGAGGACGAACGAAATGAATCCTAATTTTAATTATGCGCACCTTTATCTTGGAAAAGCATATGTGCAAAAGTCAATGTATGAGGAAGCTCTGGTAGAGTTTCAAAAAGAAAAGGACATTTCCGTAATTGGGGACCCAGGTCCAGAAGCGTGCATAGGAATCACCTACGCGCTGATGGGAAAGAAAAGAGAGGCGCAAAATATCTTGGACGATTTACTCGAACGATCGAACAAAGCCTTAAGTGTGGGCACGATGGCAGGTTTATGTTTTGCCCTTGGCAAGAAAGATCAGGGTTTTGAACGGCTCGAAAAAGGATATGAAGAACGCAATATTTTGTACTGGGTACTCAGAGATGATATGTTGTTTGGTAGCGTCCGCTCGGACCCGAGGTTCAAGGCCCTTCTTAAGAAAATGAACTTGGAATAATACTTGTTATTCCTTAAGAGAAAATTCCGGGATGATACGACGGATTCTCTGGACTAGGAATTTTCAAGTATTCTCTTAAAACAGCAGCGTGAAGAAACCTGTTATCCTGTTGCTTTTCGTAATTCCAGTAGGAACACTCAAATTAGTCCAATATTCCAAACTCAACTTAACATTTTGGGTTAGAAAGTAGCTGAGATTAAGCGTTAAATCTGTGTAGTCACTGGCTCCGTCATCTCTTTCATAATTTTCTACACGAACCAGCGGAACAAAAGAGGGACTCTGAGCTTTATTGTAAAACACCCAAAATAGTTCTCCGTATAAGGAGTTATTCTTTTCATCTACTCCAGTTGCTAGAGCCAGTTCGTCGTTGGCAAAAAGATATACAAAAAACAGGCTAAAGAAATCTCCTATTTCTGCTTGAAGGTCGAGCCCATAGCGGTTAAAATCAAGCCCTTCATCTCCTCTGCCTCCCTGCTTTCCGAATACACCAAATCCACCAATCGATATGTTCGCCTCGGTATTTCCAAATTTCGGCTTAAACTCAAAAGCTGCTCTTCCGCTGATATCTTCTCCGCCTTCTCCTTCTGGATCACTTAAGTCACGGTGATATCCTACACTGTAATAAAGGCCATGTGCTTTACCATATAACGAAATAAACTGGTTAGCACTTCTCAGCCTTACTCCACTGCTATAAGAACGGGTAACATCCAAGGGGGCTTTGTGAGCGCGGGTCATCCTTCTTCCCCAATCAGCTAAGGTGTCGTAGGGATCGTTCCAGAAATAAGGGGCATGTCCGATAGAGACATTAAAGTACGGAGAGAAGTGAAATCCAAGGACTCCCATTTCCAAACCAGGGCTGAAATCATTTTCGTCTTCGGCTTCTATTTCCGCCCAGATAGAAATATTTTTGTAAATATTTCCTCCAAAAAAGATTTCTACTTCATGAAGGCCTCTTGTTTTAGCATCATTGTCTTTTCTCTTGTCATAAGCATAACCCTTAACCAAAACACCAAGAGGAAAACTCTTCTCTAAGACTAAATCATCTGCGATTATTTCCTCTTTTGGGATATCTTCATCCTCAAGCCTGTATCCTCTGACCTTATAATCTCGGCCAAAATCATTAAGCGTGGGGAACGCAGTATGACAGTCAGTGCAGCTCAAGCTATGCTTCTTGGCGAAGGGTGGTATCGCTTGTGCTGTTTGAGTGAGAGAAGCTAGGGCAAAAATACCAGCAAGACCTACGATAGTAAGTTTCCAAATTGTTTTCATAATATCTCCTTTTTAGATAAATTTAATAAATTCTATATAATTTATATGTTAATAGTAGAATACTTATGTTGTCAAGCTTTTTTTTAATTTTTCTGTTCAGAAATAGCTGACAGGGAAAAAATCGAATTATTGTCTTCTAAGTTCTATTTTTAATCCTTCGATATAAAATTCAATAGCTTCTATTATTCGCAGTATTATCTCTTCTATGGTTTGCCCAGTTACCACGCAACCCGGCACGTTCCGATTGTATTAAGAATAACTATCTTTAGTTTACTCTATTATGACTGGGTATCTAAGCCTCTCGACCCAGTTCGCCCTTAGAAGTTTTTGAGGGCGCAGCTATCTGCTTTGGGTTGTTACTGGTAATTATTTCAAATTTATTTCGGATTTCTCTTTAGGAAGAACAGGACTGCAAGAAGGATAAAAACAATACCTTGAATAAATATAAACATGTTTCTGGGCAAATCCTTAACTATCAGATCTACCAAGATTCCATTTAGGCCGAATAGCAAAAAAACAACCGCTACAACTGACATAGCTCCAGACATTGCTTTCTTATCCTTCAAGCTGCGCATCCAGAAAGCAATGATGCCAAGGCTAATTTGGCTAATTGCTAACACCATTTGGGTTGACATAAGAGCCGGGTTAATAGATTCAGAAGGAGTTTTCAATAATTTCATCAGTGCCTCCGGGGCGAACAACCCGAATAGGCCCCAAACTCCTGCGACCACGACAGGAATCAAAAGCAGGTTTTTCTGTAGCGTCATTTTAAACCTCCTTTTTTATATAAACCAAGAAAGTCGGCAACTATTAATAATGCACTATGAAACGGATTTCAAAAATAAGTGTGACGAAATCATCACGAACGAATATTGAATTCAGGCCTAGAATGATATAAAGACTCCCATAAAATTTATTAGCTACATATTGATTATAAAAAAAATACTTTAATGTCAAACAATTAATAAATCTAATTATTGCCTTTCTATCCTGCTTCCCTGCTTCCTTTTTCAATTTCACAACTGATCTGGAATATACGAGACAAAGTGTGAAGGCCACAGGTGAAAAACTGTTCGAGGGAGTTCTCACCAGCGCAAATATTCATTATCAAATAACCAGGCAAATATTCCTGAGCTCCTACATCCAGCACGACAGCCGTATCAAGAGAATTAATCTGGACCTTCTGCTGGGGATTGAGCTGGGCATGACCAACATGATCTCCCTTTCTTTAAAGAGGTTTTATCCCTTGGAAGGCTCTCCCTACGAGTATAAAGCCCGCTCGTTTGTGATAAAAGCCTCTTACCTGATCCGGATATAGTTCGGATTTTGGTAGGATAGGACAACGTCCCCTATTTCTGCTATTATTAATCCTTTTATTAAAATGGAGCCATAAAATGGGGCCAGGCCCCATTATTATCAGGCCCCATTATTATCATTATTATTGTAGGGGTTTGATTCATCAAACCCACCTTCATGAACGAATTCTGCGGTTTCTCGTAATAAAAACTAAGGAGACAATTCGAATTGGAGGAGACGACACATGAAGAATAAAGATAGGAAAGATTCAGGTATCAGCCGGCGAAATTTCATCAGGAATTCTGTGTCTGCTGCGGCAGGCCTCGGCCTTTTAGGCGGCGGGAAACTTTTAGGAAAGGAAGCCAAGGAGCCGCCCAGGGCCAGGATAAAGGAGTACCGGACTCTGGGACGTACAGGATTCAAGGTCTCGGATATCGGTTTTGGCGCCGGAAATTTGAGCAACGAGAACGTCCTCGAAGCCGCCCTGGACATGGGAATAAACTATATCGACACCGCCGAACATTATTTCCGCGGCAATTCAGAGCGCACAATCGGAAATGTCCTCAGCAAGCGCGACAGGAAAAAAATCTTCCTGACAACCAAGCTGAACCTAATGATGGGCGCCGGCTCCAAAGAGAAAATAAAGACTCGCTTTTCAAGATGCCTGGAAAGGCTCCAGACGAATTACGTCGACTGCCTTATGATTCACATGGCCCCAACAGTAGAGAAGGTAAAACATGAACCGTACCACGAAGCCATCCGAGAGCTGAAGGCTGAGGGGAAGGTCCGGTTTACCGGGCTGTCCAACCACGGGAAAGAACACAAGCTGTCCGGACCAATCAAAGACGAAATGGAACAAATAATCCTGGCTGCTGTCGATGACGGACGCTTCGATGTCGTCCTGTTTACGTACAATTTCATCCAGAAAGACGTGGGTGATGTGATCTTAAAAGCCTGCAAAAGCAAAAACATGGGGACGACCCTGATGAAAACCAATCCTGTGAGGTACTATCAGGACATGCAGGATATTCTAGAGCGAAACCTCGAAAAAGGGCGGAAAATGGGCGAACAGTTTTATAAAATTATGGAAGAGTATAAGAGCCTTATCAACCAGGGGGAAGGATTCATCAAGAAGTACGGCCTGACAGGTGCTGAGAAGACTCGTGATGCTGCTATCAAGTTCTGCTTGGGCAATCCGGCTGTCCACTCGGTCTGCCCGAGCATGAACAGCTTCGATGAGTTGGCTGCTTATGTGAGCCTGTCCGGGACGAGGCTTGGTTCGGAAGAAAAGGCCATGCTGGCGGATTATAAATTCGGGCTGGGCAGGTACTACTGCCGTCATGCCTGCGGTAGATGTGAAGAGAGCTGCCCTCAAGGCGTCCCAGTCAACACTGTCATGCGCTATTTTCATTATTTCGCGGCCCAGAGAAGAGAAAAATTCGCCATGGAGAAATACAGCGCCCTCAAGCGGAATAGTGCGGATGCATGCTCAAACTGTGAAGGAGGTTACTGCGCCAGGGCCTGTCCTTATGGCGTTCCAGTCCACGGGCTGCTGATGCTGGCCCATGAGACTCTAACGTTACAGGCTTAAGACTCGATGCATCATTCTGAATAATAAAGCCGGGAACCAATATTCCTTTTTCCAGAATAAGACTTTTTTAAAACTTAATTGATTGCTGTCTGCTTTAGGTGAAGCATAGGATGGCAGCATAATACAGCATAAGATCCTTATGATTTCTTCAGGATTGTTTAAGTTGCGTTTCTACGGTCGTTGACCAATAATATATGAATAATATAGGTAAGAACCCGGATGGAGGCATATTATGAAAAACCGTATGGTTAAAGGTTTGCTTTTAACCAGCCTTATCGCTTTCTCTTTCATGATGAATCATTCACTTGCCCGGGACCTGCAGGTTTACAAACACCCGAAGCAGAATATCCAATTTGAGGCCTCGGCCGGTTGGAAAGAAAACCCTTACCATAAGGACAAGGGAATCTATGAGATTTTTGATCCTGATAAAGATATCCATGTCATGCTCTGGCTCACCACGACCGAACAGAAAGCGCCAAGATACCTCGAGAAAATGGCAGACATGAAAGGTCTGGTGCTCGAGGGTAAGCCTGCAAAAATACAGATAAAAAATCACGATGTCTGGCTTTATAATGCTCCCGGTCTCATAAATAAAAAATCAGTTCAAATTCTGCTGGCGGTTATTCCGCATGGAAAATCAAAAGAATATCCGCGAGAAAACGTTCTTCATATTATCCAGATCTGGTGCCCGGAAGAACAATTTGCAGATAATGAGCAAAGCATGACGCTCATACTCAACAGCGTTCAAATTACCGAGTAACGAATTGCTACTCTCCAATCCGGATTTGCCTCCGAACATGGATTAACTCCAATCTG
>WVZK01000042.1:35136-51990 GCA_011772475.1 Candidatus Aminicenantota bacterium
CAAAGTAGTCATAGTCTAAAAGGAGTACGTCATGAAAAGAGTTTTCATTTATTTGATGTTCCTTTTTCTGATTCCAGGAGTTATGCTGGCACAAGAAAGCAGGGTCGATCTCGGGATTTCAGTCTCCGATGGGAAGCTGCGGAGCTTCTATCTGGCAGTTAGTGATTATTACGGGGTATCGGGAAAAACGGTCGTGGCCACTAAAGAGCGCTATCACCTCCGTGATGAAGAACTCCCAGTTATATACTTTCTATCTGCCCGGGCCCGTGTAGCACCTTCAGTCATCGTCGGCCTCAGGATAAAAGGATTGTCGTGGCTCGATATCACCTTCCACTACGGCCTCACTCCAGAGATTTTCTATGTTCCTGTGACGGTGCAGAAGATAGGGCCTCCTTATGGTAAAGCCTATGGGCACTTTAAAAAGTACCGGTCCAAAAAGGAATGGAAAAAGATTGTCCTGAGCGATCATGAAGTCGCCGACCTTGTCAACCTCAGGTTCATCTCCGAACACTACAAGGTAAAACCAGAATTGGTCATGGAGATGCGGAGCCAGGGAAAAAATTTCCTCACCATTAACGAGGAAAACAGGAAAGCAAAAGCAAAGGCGAAGGGAAAATCCGGGAAGCCTAAGAAGGTCAAACCACGCAAAAAAAAGTAAAGCGCAAGTAAAATCTCAGCTAAATTAAGCTTGTCTTAGATTTGACCTATTTCATCTACTTTTTTGGCTTTAATTCCTCGATTATTTTCGCATCCACCCAGTATACGTCACTATACCCATTTCCTGGATTCAAATAAAATTCTTCCATCTCTTTATAGGAATAAGTTTTTTCTGAGAGGAGGTTATCATTCACCTTGTCTGATAAGAAAAAAAGATATTTTCCATCAGGTGAAACATATGGATAACGCTCATTGTTATCCTCGTTAATAATCGGTCCGAGGTTTATCGCCTCTGTCCAGGTGCCATCAGGATAACGGTAGCAGATATATAAATCACCGCTCCCGTATCCGCCGGAACGTGTGGAGGAGAATAAGATATATCGTTCATCAGGATCGATGAACGGTGTCCAATCAACAAATACAGTATTAATACTGGAAGGTAAAAGCTCCGGTTTTATGTAGCGTCCTCGCTGTAATTCAGATCTGTAGATGCCGTAGTTATTCTTTCCACCTTCAAAATATCCTACATAGTAAAGTGTGTACTGTCGCGTAACAGTGGGCTGCATTTCCGTATTAGCGGTATTAATGATGGAGTCTATCGGCTTGGGTTCTAACCACTGTGTTCCTTCACGCTCTAAAATCCATATATTTAGGTCTTTCTGCTCAGCTTCACCAGGGTCTATCGAATGCGACGCCGAAAAATAGACTCTATTTCCATCAGGAGAAAAACTTGCTTCGGAGCTTCCAGCTAAATGCGCAAATGGAGCACGCTCAGGCTTTGACCAGCCGCGGGGAGTCATCTTAATATGAAGAGTAAAGGCAGGAAATCTAAAACGATAATTGCTCATAAATCCCCTGGTCCAAAAAATTTCTTTTCCGTCAGGTGAGAAAGCTGGAAAGCTATGCTCGTGAAAACCTGTCGAGACAATCCCGGGTGCAAAAATTTCAGGAGTCATTCCTGGTGGTGTCTGGCCTAGATAAGGACCTTTTAGTTCTGATAAATCATTCCGTATTGAACAACCAGCATAAACAAGAAATATTATAATGATTGTTGAAAGAGCCAGTATTTTCACAATATCCTCCTAATAATTTTATTCTATTCTATCTACCATCAATTTATCCATTTTTTTGCATCTCTCTAACAGATTTTCGGATCTTTAATTCTCCGAAAAGTCATGATGGTTGATATATGGGACGAAGATAGAGATAGGCATGTAGGATCCATCAATCCACCTCCAGATGAGTTGAGAAGACGAAATCTCAAGGACAAATTAACGCCTTACAAGCTCTTTCTCATCTTCGCTACGTTATTCGCCTTCTGAAATGCGCTTAAGAACGTAAAACCTTTCCTGCTTCATTACGTAAATATATATGAATGATCTAAATATCTGTCCATCTGGAGCAGGACAATATCTATCATTTCATTAGTTTAATTTTCAGAGGAGGAAAAAATGAAATTACAAAAAACCAATAGGAGAAAGTTTATCACGAGTTTAGTCCCCGCCTGTGCGGTCACCTACATGGGTTCGAATGCCGCTTTTGCGTCAATTCTTCGGGCAGAGGGTACCCTAATCCAGGAGCAGAAGCATAAGTTTGATAATAAATTTGAACGCGAGCTCACGTACCGGCAAATGCTCGGACGCCAGTTTTATAATTTTCTTATCTTAGCCAGGGCCCTGGAGAAAGAGATGGGCAAGGAAAAAGCCATCGCCTTTCTCAAGAAAGTGAGCACTGAAAAACAAACAAACACTGGGGAGCAACAGGCGAGTAGTATGCCGGAAAACAGCTTCGCTGCGTATGTCAAACAGTTCCGGTCAGGATTCGATAACGTGTTGACGATGGAAATCGTCGAGGATACAGAAAAGGCATTTGAATTGAAAGTCACAGAGTGCATCTGGGCAGATACTTTCCTCAAAGCCAAGGCCGGTGACATCGGATACGCATGGGTATGCTGGGGAGACTATGCCTGGGCCGAAGGATTCAATCCCAAGATAAAATTGGTACGCGACAAAACTCTGATGCAGGGGCATGACCGCTGCAACCATCGATACATCTGGACAGGTTAAATACTAAAGCCCATCTTAAGCTCTAAAAAATAAGAAAAGAAGAAATAATCAATAATATCAGTACAGCCCTTATTCAATTCACTCGTACCGGAGTGAATCGACCGGGTTGGCCAGGGCGGCTTTGATTGACTGGTAGCTTATTGTCAGCACGGCGATTATCAAGGCGAGCATCGAGGAAAAAATGAGGATACTAAATCCAACTTTGGTCCGGTATGCGAAGTTGCTCAGCCACTGATTCATAACGAAATAACCAACAGGCCAGGCTATTAAAGTTGCAAGCAGGATACACTTAGAGAAATCTTTTGTAAGCAGCATAACTATTGCTGATGTTGATGAACCCAATACTTTTCTGATGCCGATCTCTTTGGTGCGTTCCTCGGCCGCAAAAGATGCTAACCCAAAAAGGCCCAGGCAGGAAATTATTACCGCAAGGACGGCGAAGCTGTTTAGAATTCCTCCTGTCCTTTCTATAGCTCTGAAATTCCGGCTAAAATCATCATCGAGAAAACTGTATTCAAAAGGATAGCCTGGTATTATCTTTTCCCAGGTCTGCTTTATGAGTTTGAGAGAAGAGGTAACGTTTTCTGGTGGAATTCTGATCAAAAGATTATCAACGCCTTGGGGCAGAAGTTGGAGGATAAGGGGCTCAATCTGATTCCTGTACCATTGAAAATGAAAATTTTCTACGACGCCGATGATCATTCCCGGATTACCCATATGAATCAGAGCTTCTCCGACGACAGACTCTTTTCCCATGAGTTTGACCATTTCCTGGTTGACGAGGTAACTGGCAGATTCATCGGAAGCGATTTCTCTGGCGAAGCTTCTTCCTTCGACCATCCTGATATTTAAAGTTTCCACGAAATCATTGTCAACCGCATTGTAGGATACTGATATTTGCTTGTCCGGGTCCTTCCCCTCCCAGTGGAATCCGCTCTGGTGCCAATTGAAATAAGGCAGGGAAGCCGCGGTTCCTGTCACACCCAGGATTCTTGCATCACCCTGCAACTCGTTCTTGAAGGCATAAAAGTATTTTTCGCTCCCGCGTCCCATCGGGATGCTTACAATATGGTCCTTGTTATAACCGGTGCCGATGCTTTGGAAATAATTGATCTGTTTATAGACTACAAACATCCCGATGATCAATAGAATGGAGAGCGTGAACTGAAAAGCAACAAGAGCCTTTCTCAACACAGAACTTTTCGCCCTGGATTTTAGCTTTCCTGTGAGGACTTTAACAGGCTGGAACGATGATAAGAAAAGGGCTGGATAACTTCCTGCCGCAAGACCAGTGAACAGAGCTAATCCTATGGACGCAAGCAGGATAAAAGGCTGGTTTAGAAGAATCTCCTTTCCGGTCAGCTTGTTGAACAGCGGAAGAAGGAGAGCGACCATTACCAGTGCCAAAATGACAGCTGTAAAAGAGAAAAACAGGGATTCGCCTAAGAATTGATAGATGATGTGCTTTCTAAAAGCCCCGACGACTTTCCTCATGCCGATTTCCTTGGCCCTCTTAGCCGAACGGGCAGTCGAGAGGTTCATGAAGTTAAAACAGGCGATTATAAGAATAAAAGCAGCCACCGTTAAAAAAACGTAGATGTTCGATTTTTCTGAGTAAAAAAAGAAATACCGCTCCCCAAAAGGCAGAAGGGCAAGTGCCGAATCCTGCCGACCCCCGTTATTCTTGATAACATCAGCAATCTTGGGATTCGTGCTTTCTGGATTGGTGCCATCTTTAAGTTTTACAAAAGAGTACACAAAGAAATTAGTCCACTCCGTATACCAACTGCCTTCTGTCAACACCCTGAATTCCATCGGCATAAGCATTTCGAACCGAAGCGTAGAATTGCGGGGTCTGTTGTCGATAACGCCGGTTACGGTCAATTCGTGCTCCTGGTTCATGGTCAGGATTTTGCCCATCGGATCTTGTTTTGGAAAATATTTTTCAGCGGACTCTTTTGAGAGCACGATGGAATAAGGCTCCTCGAAAGCTGAATCCGGATCCCCTCTTAAAAAGGGAAAGTTGAACATGCTGAAAAAGGAAGGGTCAACAAGCCGAATCCGTCTTTCGTAAAATGATTTATTTTTATAGGAGATTAGTGCATCTTGAAAAAACCAATGAAACCTTGTCGCATCTTCGATATCAGGGAATTCCTCTTTGAGTGTGGCTGCAAGCAACGCGGGCGAGGTTGAATTGTTGCGGACGTCAGTATGGACGAGAACCTGATAAATATTGTCAACGTCTTTATGGAACCTGTCAAAGCTCAGCTCATCGAAGACCCATAAGATGATAAAAAGACAGCAGGCGATGCCAACCGCCAGGCCGGTGATGTTGATGAAGGAGTAGCCTTTTTGATTTTTTATGTTTCTAAGGGCGATTTTCATGTAGTTTTTAATCATGACACCTCTCCAATACAAATGGTCTGAAATGAATCCTGGAAGGGATTTAAAAAGCAGGAACCAGAACCACAATTTTGCCCTGACAGGACCTTTTGTTTCGGCTTTGAAGCGATATTCCTCCTCAAAATCACCGATGGCCTGGTAATAATCATCGTCATTCAAGAAAAACCAGAGAATTGCTTTTCCCGGAAACGGAAGAGTATCTTTACGGGGATTCATCGATTTCTCTTAATCGAAAGCAAGCTTACATTCTTCTGTCCAGACTGCTTGATAGATTTTTCGTATTTCTTTGAGGGCTTTTTTTCCTGACGAAGTCAATGAGTACATGTATTTGCTCCGCCCGCCTCTCTCTGGAAAAGGCTCGCTGCTTCGTTTTTCAACATAATCGTTGTGAACCAGCTTTTTGAGCGGCTTATAGACAGCCCCGAACGACCATTCGTGGCCGGTATCTTTTGAGACCTGCTCACGAATGGATACACCGTAGGCATTGTCTTTTAGCTTCCAGATAGCCAGAAGGACTATCTCTTCGGACCTTGATAATAGAATCATATCGCTGTCTCCCTCTTCATTTGTATGAAAAATGGATATATATATTTATACGCAGACTATTAGAAAAGGTTTACCAGGATTAAAAAAATTCTTTTAGACAGGTATCCACTCTGTACTATTTCCGGTGCTGCACGGCGTTTCTGTCCGTAGGGGGCTTTAGTACCAATCTTGATTTGGGGGGGGAGCGATGTATAACTTTTTTTTGATATATCAGTATAATTATAGCGAGGGACATTTAAGTAAAAGGAAGAAAAATGCCCGATAAAGTTACCGGATCATTTTAACTAACCTGTGCATATGGCACAGGTTTTTTTAGGAGGCAGATGTGAAAAATATAAGCTTTTTTTTGGTGATTGCGGTGTTTTTTTCCGGTTTAATGACTGCTTATGCTATCGCTGATAGAGAAAAAGATAGAAAAGCTGTAGAAAAGGCAGCGCTTGATTACCTTGAAGGCTGGTATGAAGGAAACGCGGAACGGATGGAGGGATGTCTTCATCCTGACCTTCAAAAACGAGAAATACGCACATTACATCAGACAGGCAGAAGCCAGTTTGGTCTTCATACTGCATCGACGCTGATAGAAGGAACAAGACTGGGGTATGGCAAAAAATTTCCAGTTGAAGAAAGAAATATACAGATTACTGTGTTTGAAATATTTAAAAACATAGCAAGCGTTAAAGCCACCTCGAAACTAAGTACGGAATATTTACATATTGTGAAGTATAGCGGTGAATGGAAAGTTCTCAACGTTTTATGGGAGCGAAATTGATACTTTAGAAGCACACAAAGAAGCTTTGAATTAAATTAGGCTTTGGCCTTCAAAATATGAATATAGCTTGCTAACCTCACATAATGTAATATTTAGCGCCGTTGGTTTAGATAGTGTTGTTGCTTTTTAGACCTTAATGATCTTGCTTGATGTCCGGGCCTTTAATAGTTGACAAGGCTGTCTATCAGCCCCTTCATATCTTTTAGATACTCTTTCAGGACTTTACGACCAAGATTCTGAGTATCGGTTTATTCAGGATTGTTTATTTTATCTGCTGAACTTAAACGGCTTTTATCCGTATAATCTCGTAGGCGGTTTGGTCACTGCCGTATAAAGGTGAAATACATCCCTATGAAAAGGGAATCATCATGAAAAAACCAAAAGCCTTTAAATTTTTGTGTATTTTATCAGTTCTTTTATTTGTTGCTGCTTTCAGCAAAACAGGAATGACCCAGGTTGAAGGAGATGATGTGGTTATCGGCAAATCCCTGACAATTAAATCGAAGATCTTTAACGCGGAAATGCCAGTCTTGATTTCTGTACCGCAAGGCTATGACACCAGCTCCACCAAATACGCGGTTCTTTATGACCTAGCCTCCTGGCAATTCGCTTACGATTACGGAGCTGTAGATTATCTGGCAATAGGAATGTTTATTCCAAACATGATTATCGTCGGAGCGCCGCCACTTCAGAGGGGATACGTTCCCACTCCCTTTGAGGAACGCGGAGAAGAACTTTCGGGAGCAGATCTTTCGATAAAATTCCTCAAGGAAGAGCTGATTCCTTTCGTCGAGAAAAACTACCGAACCAACAAATTCAGGATTTTGTATGGTCACTCGATCAATGGGCTTTTTACAATGTACACGCTTTTCAATTACCCTGACCTTTTCTCTGCCTATATAGCCGGCAGCCCCTGGTTCCAGAACAACGACCAGTATTGGCTTAAGAATATCGAAAGAATGGCCAAAGTAAGGAAAGTGGATGATAAATTCCTTTTCATGACAGTTGGAAAAGAGGAAGACGAGCTAACTCTTGATACTTATAAAGAACTTGAAAAATGGATGAATGATAATCCGATTACGGGCCTGACCTGGAAGAGCGCATGGGTGGAAGGCAATCACGGATCCATGGTAGGCAGAAATATTTATGACGGACTTCAATTCATCTTTAGCGGCTGGAGGCCGTCTCGTGAACTCATAAGAAATGCCGACCTGGACCAGATTAAAAAGTATGTAAAAACGCATCAGGAAAAGTGGGCAAAGTACGGGTTTGACGAATATTCTATTCTCCCGGAGCGAATGGTCAATTCCCTGGGATACTTTTTACTCGGCCAGAAGGAATTCGATAAAGCAGTTGAGATTTTCGCCTTCAACGTCGAACGCTTTCCAAAATCCTTCAATGCCCATGACAGCCTCGCAGAAGGCTACATGATGATGGGTGACAAGGAAAAGGCGATTAAATACTACAAGATGGCCGTCGAGCTCAATCCCAATGATACTCCCTATGCTAAAAGAGTACTTAAAGGCTCGAAGGACAAGCTGCGTGAACTTGGTGTAGAAAAATAAGATTTTGGTTGGAGCATCATAATCCTCTCCAGGATGTGGAAATGAGAGCCTGCCTGTATGCGAAAAACCAGCGCTTAAGCTGTTTTCTTATTCATCACGAAGTGAATTTACAGGATTGGCGACTGCGGCTCGAATTCCCTGAATACAGACTGTAGCCAGGGCTATCGCCAAAGCTCCTCCGGCGGCCATAAAAAATACAGCAATATTCATATTGATACGGTAAGCAAAATCCTGCAGCCATCTGTTCATGGAATACCAAGCAATGGGGGAAGCGATAATCACTGAAATAAGAATGAGCATGAAGAATTTCTTAGACAGCATGGTAACGATATTTGAAGTGGAAGCGCCAAGAACTTTGCGGATACCGATCTCTTTTGTCCGGTATCGGGTGACAAAGGAAGCCAGGCCAAAAAGGCCGAGACAGGCAGTGATAAACCCCAGGCCTGTGATAACCCCCAATAGCCTCCCCATCTGGTCTTCGTAGCGGTATTCGCGGTCAAAGCTATCATCCAGGAAGGAGTATTCAAACGGAACTCCTGGAAAATGCCCATCCCATTTTTTGTTTATAAACCGCATAAGTTCTTTCATGTTTTCAACACGAATAGATAGAGTGAACGTATTCATGAGAGAAGGTTCTATATCCATAATAAGAGGCTCAACGATTTCCTGCATGCCCCTGAAGTGAAAATCGTCAGTGACTCCGATTATTCTTTTTGTCATCCTGTGATAGTGAGCCATAAAACTCTTACCCAAAGCTTCTTCAGGGGAAGAAAAGCCCAGTTCTTTTACTCCCGCCAGATTGATCAGGTAGGCTTCTTTTTCGTCATTTCCCGTATTGCGCTGAAAGGGCCTTCCGGCGACCATCTTGATTTCGTATTCAGGTATAAAATCATAATCCGTTGTTATGACTTTAAGCCGTGGGGCATTTCTGAAATCTTCAGCTTTTGTTGTCAGATAGTAGCCGGAATCTGTTTTATCTCCAGGAACAGATGAAGAAACAGTGGCTCCAGTAATAGAAGGGTTCTGGAGAAAATCTTCTTTAATGGCCTCGAAATCTCTTCTTAAATGCTGCAAATTACTCTGAACACGAAGAATGAGCTTTTGCTCTAAATTAAATCCCAGGGCACGTCCTTTCATGAAATTTAATTGTTTAAAAACAGTCAAGGTGCAGATGACAAGGAAGATAGAGATGGCAAACTGCCCGACAACAAGGAACTTTTGCACTCTGGCTCCCCGGGAGGTTGGGGCTGATTTGCCTTGAAGGACAGATGTGGGTTTGAAGCCTGTAAGGATTAAGGCCGGATAGCATCCGGATCCAATGCTGACAATTAAAAGCAATCCCAGCAGCGAGAGAAGCACTATCGGCTGTTTAAGGCCGGCTGGAGTCAATTCCGTGCCCGCCATCTGGTTAAAAGGGATAAGCAGCAGAGAAATCAGCCCGAAGGCAAAAATAAAGGCAAGAACTGTGATAAGAAATGATTCTCCCAGGAATTGCCATATAAGCTGCCGGCGCTGCGCTCCCACGACTTTGCGCAAGCCTACTTCTTTTGTCCTGGTAGTGGAGAGAGCCGCGGAGAGGTTTACAAAATTCATGCAGCCGATGAGTAGAATCAGGAAAGCTATTATGGAATATATATATAGATAATTCCAATTGCCGGATGGCTCAATTTCCCATTGGTTACGTGAATACATATGGATTTTGGTCACGGGCTCGAGGAAGAACTCATTCAAATCCATTTTCCGGTTATATTTTTCTGTATATTTCTGAGCGCACATTCGGGCGACCTGCTGGATCTGCTTTTCAAAATCCGTAACATTTGCGGTAGGAGCTAATTTCACATAGGTGTATTTCCCGTGCCAATCTAGCCAATCCTCTTCAAATAAAGGTAAGTTGCTGGTTATCGTCGGCATGGATATGAACATGTCGTATTTAAGGTGGGTATTGGCAGGCGCATTTTTGATAACGCCTGTCACCTCAAAATCCTGGATTTCCACAGAACCAGTATCATAATCGATTTCAATTTGAAGTGTTCTACCTAGAGATGGTTCTTCACCGAAATACTTTTTTGCCATTCCCTCGGTTATGACCACGCTGTTAGGGTCCACGAGGGCTTTCCGCGGATTGCCCTGGAGGAATGGGATATAGAAAAATTGGAAAATGTCTTTATCCGCAAACCAGATACGGTTTTCAAAAAAGCATTTTTCTCCCTGTACAACAAGGACATGGCTTGCATTTTCAGGAGGAGGGACAACCCTTATTGCTTGTTCTACTTGCGGATAACTTGCCTTTAGCTCTGGTCCTAACGGTCCCGGGGTCGTTGAGAACCGGAATTCGCCGACTATGTTTATCCTGTGCGTAGCCATTCGGTAGATGCGGTCAGCGTCCTTATGAAAAGTATCGTAAGATAGTTCGTTGGTCACATAGAGGATGATCACCGCACAGCAGGCGAGGCCTACAGCCAGGCCTGCGATGTTGATGAGGGAATAGAGCTTTTGTCGTTTTATTTTTCTAAGACCGATTTTGAGATAATTAGATAAAAGCGGTGGCATCCAGCGGCTCTTTTTTCAAGGCGGAAGTCCGCTTATGCTACGGGTATCAGTCTTGAAATATTCTTCGCCAATACTGTCTGCTTCTCCAATTTTTCTTACTGCTTCTTCAAAAGCCCTTTTCTCCGACGAACCAAGGCTTATCATATGGTCAATTTTATCTCTGAGATGACACTCCAGCTCTTCCTTGTAACCATCTTCGAGGGCGCTGTTTTTATTGAGGGTTACCCGCCACTGTTTTATTGCCTTTTCAAGGTCAAACATTTTTTTCTCCTATTTTTTATCTTTTTATCTGCTTCTTTCACTAAATCGCAGGGAAAGGCTCCCATAGACTGGAAAGTACCCTATGGACACTCATCCACTGTTTTCTTTCTTTCTCCAGTTCTTTTTTTCCCAGCTCAGTTAGCCTGTAATATTTTCGTCGCCGTCCATTATCGGATATTTTCCATTGGGATCGGATGAAGTTTTCTTTCTCCATGCGATGAAGCACAGGGTAGAGCATGCCTTCTGACCATTCCAGGGTACCCCCCGAAATTTGAATGATGCTTTGGATAATCTGATAGCCGTATATTTCTCCGCTGGCAAGAATGGATAAGATCATAGGTTTGGTTGAAGCGGCCATTAAGTTTTTCGATACCATTTTTGACCTCGCATACCTAATATCTATAGGTATTATACCTAGAATGCTTAGGTATATCAACAGCTGATTTTATTTTTCTTTTGAACCTTCTCCACTTTGATAGTGTAGAAATGGCACATCATATTACATTTGGAGACATTGAAACAAACAATATTTTTAGGTAGGATGTATTGAGAATATTGTATAAAATATACCGAAAAGATTTCTTAATAGGAGGCAAACGTGAAAAAGAAGCTTATTTCCGTCCAAATTTTTCTTATCGTCTTAGTTTTAATATGCATTTCTAGTGCATTCTCCAAAGTGAAAGAGAAGCCCGATTATTCCGAGGCCATCCGGATGATTGACACCTGGCTTGAGGCCCAGCGCGAGTATGACGATCTGCCCGGCATATCAGTGGCCATTGTCACGGATCAGGAAATACTCTGGAGCAGAGCCTACGGGATGGCCGACCTCGAAAAGAAAGTCTCTTCATCCCCGAGCACAATTTACAGTATCTGTTCGATCTCCAAACTGTTCACTTCCGTGGCCATAATGAAGCTCCGCGATGACGGAAAGCTGCGTCTCGAGGACCTTGTCGCTGATCACCTCCCCTGGTTTAATCTCCAGCAGCAGTTCCCGGGCACAGGCCCGATAACCATTAGGTCAGTCCTTACACATTCTTCCGGCCTCCCCCGTGAATCGGACTATCCCTACTGGTCCCCGCCTGGTTTCCCCTTCCCCTCAGCAAAGCAGGTTAAGGCCAAGCTGGGAAGCCAAAAAACCCTCTACTCCCCCTCAACCTATTTCCAGTACAGCAACCTGGGGATATCTTTGTTGGGAGAGATCGTTGCCGAAGTCTCTGGAATGTCCTTTGATAAATATATCGAAGATAACATACTGAAACCTCTGCGGTTGGCCGATACCCGCACCAAGCTTCCCGAATCCCTCTGGAGAGGGAAATTAGCGACCGGACACTCCTCCAAAAAACGTGACGGCAGCCGCAGAAAGCTCCCCTTATTCCAAGCCAAAGGTATCGCCGCAGCCGCTGGCTTCTCCTCTACGGTCGAAGACCTTGCCCGGTTTGCCTCCTGGCAGTTTCGCCTTCTGGAAAAAGGAGGGGAGGAAATAATAAAAGCTTCCACTCTCCGTGAAATGCACCGTGTGCATTGGATGGACCCCGACTGGAAAACCACCTGGGGGCTTGGCTTTTCTGTCTGGGAAGTGGATGGAAAAACAATGGTCGGCCACGGAGGGTCGTGTCCAGGCTACAGAAGCACCCTGACTATCGATCCCAGCAAAAAACAGGCATTCGTCGTCATGATTAACGCCAGCGGTGTTTCCCCGAGTAGATATGCGACAGGAATGAGAAATATCTTGAATAAGGCCAAAGATAAGGATGAGGAGGATAAAGCAGCGGTTGACCTTGAAGCCTATGCGGGTCTTTACGATTCACAGCCCTGGTGGGGAGAGACAGTCATCCTCCCTTGGCAGGGTAAACTGGCTATGTTCGGACTGCCATCTGGAAATCCAGCTGAGAGCTTGAGACTGCTGAAGCACATCGAGGGCGATACGTTCCGACGAGTGCGCAAAGATGAAACCCTCGGGGAAGAAGTGGTGTTTGAGAGGGATAAGACCGGAAAAGTATTCCGGATGTGGCATCACAGCAACTACGAGAATAAAATAAGATAGCTTGAATTGCTGTAGAGATGTTCCTTGCCTGGCATCAAGTTGAGCCCTTTTTGGCCATTAATCTTTCGATTTCATCGATTTCTTTGGGGACACCCTTTGACAATACTTCACACCCATCCTTGGTTATCAAGATAGTGTCTTCAATCCTGATGCCGATGTTCTTTTCTGGATAATACAGGGCAGGCTCAATAGTAAAAACCATCCCTTCTTTTAAAGGAACTGCTCGTGGGCCAACATCATGGACAGCCATACCGACATAATGATGAATAGCTCCTTTCAATCCCCTCGGATCCAGCCCTTTCTCCTTCATGACTTTGGAAACGTATTCCTGAACATCTTTAGATGTAACTCCTGGACGGTAAGCCTCGATGCACGCTTTTTGAACTTCTAAGACTATCTGATAGACCTCTTTCTGCTCAGGTGAAAACTTTCCTGAAGCAGGCCAGGTCCTGGTTATGTCCATGCAGGTATAGTCGAGGTCAGCACCAAAGTCCATGAGGACTAAATCACCCTCCTCAATCTTTCTCGAATTCTGGCTGTAATGGTGAATACATGAGTTTGGGCCAGAACCAACGATAGGAGGATAGGCTGCGCCCTTCGCTCCATTCTTCAAAATAACGTGCATGACAGCTGCTTCTAGCTCATATTCATAAGCACCTGGCTTGGTTGCTAGCATCGCTTGTTTTACTGCTTCTGCAGAGACTTTTCCGTTTCTTTTAAAGATTTCAATCTCTTCCTGACTCTTGATGGTTCTCATGGAGTCGATATAAGGAACGATATCCTTGAACTCGAAGACAGGGTACCGTTCCTTGAGCTTCTTGATTCGGTAGTTATCGAGCGGAATCTGGTCGTTATAGTGAATTCTGTTCTTTCTTCCGACAAAGATAAAAGTTTCCCAGCGGGCATTATCCACGACATCCCGTGGACTCAGTCGAACATGAAAAGTGAGTCCAAAGTCTCTTGCTTTTCTGGCGATAAATTCGTCGAAATAGGTGAGAGGGAATATGTTTGCGAGCCCTGTCTTTTCTTTTGCCTTCTTGTCTTTCATCAGATTCGGACCTTCAACTTTCTCCTCTCTAGGGGTCTGTCGGGGCAGAAAGAGAAATGATTCTTTCGTCTTTGGGGCCATAACCAGGATTGCGCCTAAATCTTCTATGCCTGTAAAATAGTAGAAGTCATTATCCTGTCTGTAATGAGCGCCGGGCTGGGGCATCGATTCTCCAAACAGAACAATAATTCCGTCTTTTATCTGTTCCATTATAGCAGCTCGTCTTCTAATGAATTCTTCTTTTGAATATCCAGTCCTCTGTGCTAAAGACACTGACAGAAATATAAAAATATAAAGAGCAAGGATTAATGAAGACTTAAAAATTTTTTTTCTTATCATTCCGTCCTCCTATCGAGATTTCATCTTTATACTTTCCCAATGCCTTTAAAACCAATCTAGAGCAAACGAGACAAAACTTCAAATTAAAATAAGTAGGGCTTTAATTTATCAAATCCTAACAAAATAGAATCATTTAATAAACTCTGTATGGATTTGATTAATCAAATTTTGAAAAAAGGGAAAAACTACTGTTTCTGATTTATATACAATTCTGCATGATATGACAAGAATAGCAAATCATCTTAGGCTCACAATTTCATCTGAGTGCTCTCCGCCAACCATATTTTCCAGCAAAAGCCTTTGATCTATGCGGGGCGAGGGGTGAGTATTTCTGATCAAAAGTCTAAAGTCATTTTTAGCTAAGGCGGGAGCCTATCGTCTTTCTGCCTTGCTGGGAGCTTTCCAGTATGATTTTCTCATCGGAAGCCGCTTCTTATCGCCTTTTCTTCATCTTGACATCGCTCATCCGCCGGAGATATCATTTTTGTTCAGGAGGCAGCATGGCTTTGAGGCTCAAAGGAGAGCAATGGCCGTTGAAAAAAGCAATCTCCTATCCCTATTTCTTGCCTCGACCTACGATATAAGTAATAGGGCTGGTCGAGGATATGAGGAAACCAGTCAAGAAGTTTGCCATTCTTTCGAGAAAAGAGGTTCCGGTCTCATTTACCGGAAAGTTAAAAAAACAGATCATGGCAGCAATAAGATTCAGAAGCACAATAAATAGTCGGGTATAGGCGGCTAATAAGAAGGAAATTTTATAAATAGTTAGGTTAGAGATGAAACGCTCAACACTGGAATTGCTGTGCTGTCCAAGTTGTCAAGCTGAGCTTTCTCTGCGAGATGAACACGGTGAGGAGACTGTGGATGAAGGGGGCCTGTTTTGCTCACGCTGCGAGCGGGCATTTTTCATCAGGAACGGTGTTGCCTGCTTTATCGATCCGCAGGAATTAGAGGGCCTTAACCGACGCTTCGCTCGCTTCTATGACAGGATTTCGAAAGTCTACGCCCTGTTCACCAAGATGGCGTTTTTGCCCATGGGCGGAGAACGAAAAGCGCGCAAAGAGATTTTGGACCGGCTGGAATTAAACAGTGGGCGCATTCTGGAGGTTTCGATAGGTTCTGGTGAGAATCTTCCCTACCTATTTGAATCGCCAGGTGTAGGCGAAGTGTATGGCCTGGACATCTCTGCCGGCCAACTGGCGCGCTGCATTAGCTTCATCAACAAGCGAGGTTGGCCAGTAGACCTCTTCCTGGGGGCGGCTGAGCAGCTGCCCTTTAAGGCGGGATCATTCGACAGCGTCTTGCACATCGGCGGGATAAATTTCTTCTCGGGCAAAAAGCAAGCTATTGATGAGATGATACGAGTAGCGAGGCCAGGAAGTAAAATCGTCATTGCCGATGAGACGGAACGGTTGGCTCAATTCTTCAATCGTATTGCTGGTTTCTTGCGCCGGCACAAAGGCGAGAAGATAGACGTGGCTGTGCCCCTTCATCTGGTGCCGGAAACGATGGGAGAGATGCGTGTTGACGGCATATGGAAAATGCACGGCCAGTTTCATGGCTACTGCCTGGAATTCAGAAAGCCAGCATGACCGAGATGCTTGGCTTCAACTAGCCCAATACACATTATTGTTTATTTAGCACCATGATGGTTTTTTCTATTCCTAAGTGATTACAAATCACACAAGCAGCGAGGTTTTGTGCGGCCTTCGCCACTCATTCTTTTCCACCAGGAGCTTTTAATTTTTGGCGGGGAGAGTGGGAAGTATTCCTGAAAGTAAGAAATGAAGAATATATTTTTTTTGCTCCGCATAAAAGACATTTTTTTTGATGCTACATAATACTGAGACAAAACAAAGGATTTAATCTTTCAAAAAAATTAAAAAAATAGGTTGACAAAATGATAAACCTAAGTTATATTATGAGTAGTATAGGTTACATAATTGGTAACATGGGTTACAAAAATATTGGTCCATTTTTTATATGAATAAATGACACTGGACGTAAGGAGGTAAACCATGACCAACCAGATTGAGATGTTTGACAGGAAGAGGAAAAAATTCCGCGGTGGTCAAATCTTGGGATTTATAGTTTTTTTCGTCGCCTGGATAGTAAGAACTCTAATAAAAATGCTTGATCTGAAATTGGGAACTCTCTATACAGGTAGCATGATAATCCTCTTGCTCGCCATTGCTGTGATGGCATATTTTGCCGCCAGGTCAATAATTGTGGAAAGAAAGATAAGAAAAGACCCTTTCTTAAAAGAAGCGCTTTACAACGAGCTGGTGCAATTGAATGAGTTAAAAGCATGGAAAATCGGTTTTTTCTCGTTGATACTATTTATCATTCTGGCCGCTTATCTCATTATCGCTGATTTGCTTAAGGATCCAATGATTCTGGTGGTAGGTGCATTTCTGGTAGGATTTGGTTCTTACAGTATCACGGTACATCTATTGGATAGGTGATGCCATGCCTGAAAAAGCTCTTAAAAATACATTGAAAGTTCAGCGAGCAAAGAAAGATCTGACTCAGGAGCAACTGGCCCAGATGGTCGGAGTGACGCGAAAAACCATCAATACCGTAGAAAAAGGGAAGTATGTGCCCTC
>WVZK01000042.1:52126-53265 GCA_011772475.1 Candidatus Aminicenantota bacterium
CAGGCGTATTTTATTCCTGAGGATGATTATGGCTTGTCACCAGAGGCCACGAATAAACTTACTTTGGCTTTTTCTTTCCCCTCTTCTGAATCATCGCAACATTCCTCTCCCACGCACTCCACTTTGACATTTTTTAGTCCCGCCTCCTTAAACCATTGCTCGATATCTTTCCTCTTAAATCCCAGCCAGCGGTCATGCTGCTCCTTTCTCAGGTACTCAAACTCGTGCTCATCCATATCGGTTATGACGACCTTTCCTCCGGGCTTTAACACTCTTACCATTTCTTCTATCGCCTTTAGCGGGGAGTCAACATGATGCAAATACATATTGGCAAAGCTGTAATCAACTGATTCATCCTGAATGGGCAGGTTATTAAATTGCCCTATTCGGTATTCAATAGTATCGTGGCGGCCAAACTTCTTTTTCATCTCCTCGAGCATGGCCTCGGACTGGTCGACAGCTATAACTTTTAATCCGTTTTGAACCAATTCCTCTGTTATAAAGCCCGTGCCGGCTCCGATATCCGCCGCCAATTTCCCGGCTTGAATATCGGCCTTGGCAACGGCTACTTTCCGGACTTTATCGGAAAAGAAGCCCTTTCTCATTTGATCCCATTGATCGGCAACTTTTTCAAAATATTCCTTACTACCCATCGATCATGCTCCTTTTATTTATTTTATTTTAAAAAGACAAACTCATCAATGCTTCTTCCCTGGACCATTAGCAAGTCGAATTTCGTTTTCAAGCGCATAATTTTTTCCATACTGCCCTGAACAGGTCGAGTTAAAAACGAGCGATAGAAGCAAGGCTAGGCTTTTTTTTTCTCTGGTTGTTCGAGCAGCTTTCATTTTTTTGGAGTGAAATTCCTGGTAATGTGTCCTTAATCTTTTCCAAAATCTTCTCTCCTGCTCCATTCATGACCATATAACCAGCTCGGATGGACTCTTGAATTTCCTCCTCACTAATTCCCAACTTTCTTGCTTGCTCAAGATGAAAATCGAAGCAGGGGAAACAATGAGCCGAAACAGATGCGCCCAAAGAAACTAATTCTTTCGTTTTAATGTCCATTTTTTTCTCCTTTGCTTTAAGGGATTGAATCGAATTCAAGGATTTTAGCCTTTCTATTAATAGGATTACTT
>WVZK01000134.1:0-11434 GCA_011772475.1 Candidatus Aminicenantota bacterium
AAACCAACCAGTACGTTTTGGAAATCCCGAGGATAATTGACCACAATCCCCGCAAATATAATCAGGGAAATCCCGTTTCCTATCCCCCGCTCTGAAATCTGCTCTCCTAGCCACATGACAAAGACAGTTCCAGTGGTTAAAGTCAGGACTGTTAGAAAAATAAATCCTGCGCCAGGATTGGGAACAATAGGTGCCCCACTGGGGCTGCTCTGGGCCTGCAACCACAAAGCTATAGCAGAAGATTGGATGGAGCAAATAATAATGGTCCCATAACGTGTGTATTGCGTGATTTTTTTTCTACCGAGCTCTCCTTCCTTAGAAAGCCTTTCCAGGTAAGGCCAGACAACCTGAAGCAACTGGAGGATAATAGAGGCACTGATATAGGGCATTATCCCCAGAGCGAAAATTGTCATCTTGGACATATTTCTCCCGGAGAAAAGATCAACAAAACCTAAAATCGTTCCCCGCTGTTGCTCCCAGAATTCTTGCAAGGCAGCCCCACTGATTCCTGGATTAGGAATCTGCCAGCCTACTCGATAAACGGCCAACAGAAGTAAGGTAAAAATGATCCTTTTCCTAAGGTCAGGAATACTAAAAATGTTTCTAATACTTTCTAACATTGTTAACCCTTGATAAGAACTGCCTTCCCTCCCGCTTTCTCAATTTTCTTTAGAGCTGAGCGAGAAAATTTATGAGCGTGGACTGTTTTAGAGGAAGAAATATCTCCACGTCCTAAAACTTTAACAGCCTCTGATTCCTTCTTTATAATGCCTGCCGTTTTTAAATCCTTAGGCTTGACCTCCTTTTTTGTGATTTTCTCTATTCTCTCCAGGTTGACCTCTCTGTATTCTTCTCTAAATATATTGGTGAAACCCCTCTTGGGAAGCCTGCGATGAAGGGGCATCTGTCCTCCCTCAAATCCTATCTTACTAGAATATCCAGAGATTGATTTTTGGCCCTTTGTACCGCGTCCAGATGTTTTGCCTCGTCCGGAACCAGGGCCACGTCCAACTCTTCGCACTTTCTTCCTGGATCCTCTGGCCGGATGAAGATCACTCAAATTCATTTCTTATCCATCTCCTTCACTTCCACTAAATGAGGCACTTTTTTGATCATCCCCCATATTTCAGGACAATCTTTGCGCGTAACCTCTGAATTAACCCTACGCAAGCCCAATCCTTTCACTACTTCCCGATGTTTTTTTGGGTGTCCGATAAGGCTTCTAACGAGTCTTACGTTCAGCTGCTTCTCTTTGGATACGGCTTTTCGAACTTCTGCTTTTGCTCTATCTTTTTCTTGAGTTTTCTTAGTCGTTGTCTCTTTCACTGCCATATCGTTTCCTTCTCTTTATCTCTATCTTTTGATACCTTTTCAGGATCTTTCAGCCTTTTCAAAGCATCCATGGTGGCATGGGCCACGCTTATGGCATTATTACTTCGAATCGATTTGGTTAAAATATCTTTTATTCCAGCCAGTTCCATGATCACTCTTACAGCTCCGCCTGCTATTACACCAGTACCTTTTGATGCTGGTCGAAGGACAACAACACCTCCTCCAGCCTCTCCTCTAATATAATGGGGAATTGTCGTCTCAGACAGCGGCACTTCAATTAGTTTTTTCTTGGCATCTTCTACAGCCTTGGCTATAGCCATAGGGACCTCTCGGGCTTTCCCTTTGCCAATTCCAACCGATCCGCGTTCATTCCCAACAGCAGCTAAGGCCGAAAAACTGAGATTCTTTCCGCCTTTGACGACCTTGGTGACTCTTCGTATTGAAATCACTTGATCCTTAAGCTCTACTTCCTCTTCCTCCTCTTCTATTAATTCTTTTTCTTTTACTTCTTCTTCATCCACTCTTTCTTCTCCTTAATATATCTCTTTAAAAAACAAGCCCACCCTTTCTCATGGCCTCAGCAATGGCTTTGATCCGACCATGATAGGGATAGATCCCTCTATCCAGGACCACTCTCTCAATCTTTTTCTGTTTTAATTTCTTGGCTAACACCTCACCTAAAACCTGGCAGGCTTCTATATTCTTATAATTTTTGTTCTTTCCTTTAAACTCCTTATCTAAAGTAGAGGCGGAAGCTAAAATATAGCCATTCTCGTCATCAATGACTTGTGTGTAGACATAGCGGTTACTCTTGAAAACATAAACCCTTGGGCGCTCGGAAGTACCTTTGATCTTCTTCCTGATGCGCTTTCTTATCCGCTCTTTAGCCATTTTTTTTACTGCAACTTTATCTTTATACACCAGCCACCACCGCCTTACGCTCTTTCTTTATCAAGCGTTCACCAACATAGCGTATTCCTTTGAGCTTATAAGGATCCGGTTTGCGAAGACTGCGAATCTCTTCTGAAACTTGGCCGACCTGCTGCTTGTTTATTCCGTTCACCGAGATTAAAGTCGGCTTTTCTAAAACGATCTCAATACCTTCTGGTATCTTGTAGACCTTGGGCTTGGAATAGCCTAAACTCAATTCAAGTTTCCCTTTGTCGAGCTTTGCTCGGTATCCAACTCCCACTATTTCCAGCTTCTTTGAAAAACCAGTAGAAACACCTACAGAAGCATTAAAAGCTAAACTCCGGCTCAAACCATGAAAAGATCGCTGCTCCTTGGAATCATCCGATCTCTTCAGGATTAGCTCGTTGTTCTCGAGTTCTGCTTTGATTCCCGCAAACAAAGGCGAGGAGAGCTTCCCTTTAGGGCCCTCAAATTCGATCTTTTTTGGCAAGATATTAACCTTAACTCCATCCGGAACGATAACGGGTTGTTTTCCTACTCGAGACATTTTTAGATTACCTCTTCTTCCAGACTCACCAGATATAACATAAAACCTCTCCTCCAATGCCAAGTTCCTGGCATTTTTTTCCGGTAGCAATTCCTTCAGAGGTAGATAGAATCACTATTCCCATGCCGCCGAGAATCTTGGGGATGGATCCTTTATTGCAGTATATTCGGCAACCTGGCTTGCTTGCCCTTCGAAGCCCTGATATAACGCTCTCGTTCTCATTTGTGTACTTGAGAGTAATATTTAATATCCCTTGCTTGTTATCTTCAGTAACCTTAAAGTTTTTAATATATCCTTCATCCTTTAAAATTTTTGCAATCTCGGTCTTCATACGGGAAGAAGGGATATTCACATCTTTTTTCTTAACTCTGAGAGCATTCCTTATCCTGGTCAGCATATCAGCAACGGGGTCTGTTAAGCTCATAATTTCATCCTTTCCATTAAATTACCAAGATGATTTCACAATTCCAGGTATTTCGCCTTTTAAAGCCAACTCTCGAAAGCATAATCGACACATATCAAATTTTCTATAATACCCTTTTGAACGTCCGCATATCCGACAGCGCTTTTTTCTCCTTGTTGAGTACTTCGGTTCTTTCAAGTATTTTGCCATAGACGAAATTCTAGACATATTTCCTTCCTTATTATGCCTCTCCAAAAGGCATTCCTAATTTTTCCAATAAGGCAGTCGCAGCTTTATCGCTCTCTGCAGAGGTAACGATAGTGATATTCATCCCTCGCGGTCTCTCCACCTTTGTATAATCTATCTCTGGAAAAACAAGTTGATCTTTCATGCCAAGAGTGTAATTTCCCCTTCCATCAAAAGACCTGGGAGAAACGCCCCTGAAATCCCTGACACGGGGAAGCACAATATTGACTAAACGGTCAAAAAACTCATACATTCTTTTGCCTCGCAGAGTGACATAACAGGCAATGGCATGTCCTTTGCGAAGCTTAAAAGATGAAATAGATTTTTTTGCTCTTCCTGTCGCAGCCCACTGGCCTGTGATGAAGCTCAATTCCTTTTTTGCTGTATCTAAGAACTTAATATTCTGGATAGCATCTCCCACGCCTACGTTCAAAATGATCTTTTCCAGTCGGGGTACAGCCATCTTATTTTTTATAGAAAACTCCTTCTGGAGAGCTGGAATAACCTCTTTTTTGTATTTTTCTAAGAGACGGCTCATAAATCTTTCCTCATTTTTGTTTTTCCAAGTCTGCCTCACACTTGCTGCAGACTCTTATTTTACTCCCATCGCCCAATATTTTTTTCCTTACTCTCACGCCTTGGCCGCATTCAGAGCAATAAAGCATTAAATTGGAAACCTGAATGGGAGCCTCTCTTTCCATAATCCCTCCCGAAATGTTTTTACTCCGGTCAGGACGAATAAACTCTTTGACAAAATTAATTTTTTCCACGACCGCTCTTTTCTTCTCAGGGATGACTTTTAGTATTTTACCTGTTTTTCCCCTGTCTTTTCCTTTGATGACCACGACGACATCATTTTTCTTTAAAGTAATCGTGTTCATTAAATAACCTCCGGGGCAAGAGAAACAATCTTCATAAATCTTTTCTCTCTCAATTCTCTACCGACCGGCCCAAAAACTCGAGTCCCGATTGGCTCTCCCTGTCGGTCAATTATAACCGCTGCGTTATCATCAAAGCGTATATGAGAACCATCTCTGCGTCGAATCTCTTTTTTTGTCCTAACTATGACTGCTCGGACGACTTTTCCTTTCTCAATCTTGCTTTCAGGTTCGGCCTCCTTAACAGTAGCTGAGATTACATCTCCGATAGTTGCTGTTTTGCCCACACCACCTCCCAGAGGGGTGATACACAAAATGCTCCGCGCGCCAGAATTATCAGCAACCCTGAGTCTGGTTTCCGTTTGGATCATTCCTTCTTTTCCTCAATATCTTTTTCTGTTTCACTGGAAGATAATCCCACTATTTCCTGAATTCGCCATCTTTTCCTTTTACTTAAGGGCCTTGTTTCTATGATTTTAACCATATCTCCAATCTTGCACTTTTCATACTCATCATGAGCAAGAAATTTTTTCCTCTTTTTGATGATTTTTTTGTATAAATGATGCCTAATTGGCCGCTCAACAAGAACCGTTACCGTCTTTTTTGCCTTATTACTGACAACAACGCCAATTTTAGTAGTTTTTCTTGTTTGAATATCTTCCATTCTTTATTTCTTTCCTTCTTTATTTTCTAATAGTATAGTTTTTATCCTGGCTATGTCCTTTTTAATACTTTTGAGCTTCATCGCATTTTCTAACTGACCTAATGCATGCTGGAATTTCAACTTAAAAAGCTGATCTTTCAGTTCAGCCTCTTTTCTTTCCAACTCATCTTCTGACAACTCTCTTAATTCTCTTGCCTTCATCTCAATTCTCTACTTTCTCTCGAAACAAATCTTGTCCTGATTGGAAGTTTGTGGGCAGCCAGCCTCATAGCTTCTCTAGCTGCCTCCTCAGTGACTCCTTCCAACTCATATATTATTTTCCCTGGTGTAATTACTTCTACCCAAAACTCAGGATCTCCTTTACCTTTGCCCATCCTCACCTCTGTGGGCTTCTTAGTGATTGGCTTCCAGGGAAAAACTCTAATCCAAAGCTTCCCTTTCCTTTTGACAAAGCGAGTGATGGCGATTCTACCAGCTTCAAGCTGACGTGCTGTGAGCCAGCATGGTTCTAAAGCTTGAAGACCAAATTCTCCAAAAGAGAGGTCTGCTCCTCGACGGGCTTTTCCTCTTCTTCTTCCTCTTTGGTGCTTTCTGTATTTGACCTTTTTTGGCATCAGCATGGCTAAATCTCCTCCACCTCAGCCGTTTGGGACGTAATTTTCGTTTTCTCCACATCTCCCCTATAAATCCAGACCTTTATACCTATCTGGCCATAGGTGGTGAAAGCCTCGGTAAAACCATAATCAATATCAGCCCTTAAAGTCTGAAGGGGCAATTGACCTTTTAGATACCATTCAGAGCGGGCAATCTCAACTCCTCCCAGCCTGCCAGAGCACATTATTTTTATGCCTTTAGCCCCCATTTTCAACGCCATATCCACAGCTCTCCTCATGGCCCTTCTATAAGCTATCCGCTTCTCAAGCTGGATAGCCACTCCTTCGGCAACCAATAAAGCTGAGAGCTCAGGTTTATCCACTTCTCTGATGTCGATATAAACCTCTTTCTTAACAATATCCTGGAGTACGGATTTGAGATTTTCAATCTCTTTTCCGCCCCGGCCTATGACGATGCCTGGTCGAGCTGTTTGAATGATGATTCGTACTTTTGGACCCACACGCTCTACGCTCACTTCTGATATTCCTGCATGATAGTATCTCTCTTTTATGAGTTTCTTCATCTCCAAATCTTCATGAATCAAGCGGCCGTATTCAGCTCCCTTAGAGAACCAGCGCGAACTCCATTGCCTATTAAATCCCAATCTAAATCCAAGAGGATGCGTTTTTTGTCCCACTTATTCTCTCCCTTTTCTCTCTTCTAATGAAATATGGACATGGCTTGATCTTTTTAAAATCCTGGCAGCTCTCCCCATTGGAGCAGCTCTGAACCTCTTCATCTGAGGCCCTTGATTGACAAAGATCTTTGAAATATAAAGATTATCCACATCGATATTGGGGACTTTTTGTTGAGCATTGGCAATCGCAGATCTAAGAACTTTTTCAACTACAGAGCTTGCTTTCTTTTTCTTCGAAAAACGAAGAATTGTCAAAGCTTCCCCGACATACCTCTCCCTGATCAGGTCTGCTACTAATTGACACTTCTGGGGAGCAATCCTGATATATTTACTGACCGATCGAGAGATAACTTCTTGTTCTTCCAATTTATTTTCTCATCCTTATTGTTCGCGCAGTCTTTGATGTATGACCTTTAAAGGTTCTAGTCGGAGAAAATTCTCCTAATTTATGACCAACCATATTCTCACTTATGAAGACCGGAATGAATTTTCTTCCGTTATGGACAGCGATTGTTAATCCTACCATTTCCGGTATAATCGTGGAACGACGAGACCATGTCTTTATTACTTTTCTTTTTTCACCCTTTGTTTCCAAAGCATGAATTTTTTTCATTAGTTTTGCATCTATATAAGGACCTTTCTTCAAAGACCTGCCCATAATTATGTGCTCCTTCTCCTGATAATATTGGATTGGGTTCTTTTATTTCTCCTTGTCTTATATCCCTTTGTTGGCTTACCAGATGGAGTCACGGGATTTCGGCCTCCTTTCGCCTTCCCCTCTCCCCCACCATGAGGATGATCAACAGGATTCATGGCTGTTCCCCGGACGGAAGGTCTTTTACCTTTCCATCTGTTCCGCCCAGCTTTTCCGATGGATATGTTTTGGTAATCCAGATTTCCGATCTGGCCTACAGTGGCCCGACAATCCAAATGAATCTTTCTAATCTCCGTCGAAGGCATCCGAATCTGGGCATATTTTCCTTCTTTAGCTAAAACCTGAGCTCCTGTTCCAGCTGATCGGGCAAGTTGCCCTCCTTTGTCTTTTCTTAGTTCGATGTTATGAATAACCGTTCCCAAGGGAATTAACCTCAGAGGCATAGCATTTCCAGGTGAAATATCCACCTGTTTATCCTCAGAGATAACAGTTTGGCCGACTTTCAAATCCAACGGTGCTAATATGTATCTTTTTTCACCGTCTTTATATTTTATGAGAGATATAAAAGCCGAGCGGTTTGGATCATACTCGATAGTATCTACTACACCCGGGACACCAATTTTGTCTCTTTTGAAGTCAATAACGCGGTACAATCTTTTGTGTCCGCCCCCGCGACGACGAATGGATATGTGTCCTCGCGAGTTTCTTCCTCCAGATTTAGAAAGAGATTTAACAAGAGGCTTATGCGGCTTGCGTGTTGTCAACTCCTTAAAAGTGAGCCCAGTCTTCTGACGCAAGCTTGATGTTTTGGGTTTGTATGTTTTTATGCCCATTTAAACAGCCTCAAAATATTCAATCATTTTTTCGCCTTCTTTAAGCTTTATGTAGGCTTTCTTCCAGTCTTTCTTTTTGCCTTCACTGCGGCCAACCCTTCTCTTCTTACCTTTCTTGTTCTGGATTCGAACTCTCTCTACCTTAATTTTAAAGAGCTGCTCAGCAGCTTTTTTTATTTCACTCTTATTAGCTCTTGGATCCACTTCAAAGCAGACTTCTCTGTTTTTCTCCTTTAGCAATGTGCTTTTCTCGGTGATAACAGGTCTAATAACAATCTTATAGGGATCCATCATATCTTCATTTTCTCCATCAGGGATTCAAAGGCATTTTGGGTAAAAACTAGCCATTTATAGTTCAAAACATCATAAACATTGAGTTGATTGTAATCCACAGCTTTTATTTTTGGGATATTCCTCAAAGAAAGAAACAAATTCTTGTTTTCCTGCTGATCAACGATTAAAGCCGAATCCAATTTTAGTATTTCTAAGAGCTTTTTTCCTTCCTTTGTCTTAGGTTCTTTAAAATCCAATGCCTTAAGGACAAGGATCTGTTTTTCGGCAAACTTCATGGAGAAGGCTGATTTCAAGGCATTTCTCTTCGCTTTCTTCGGCAAGCTATAATAATAGCTTCTGGGCTTAGGACCAAAGGTCACTCCTCCCTTCCTCCAGATGGGCGAACGGATACTCCCAGCTCTCGACCTTCCCGTTCCTTTCTGTCTCCAAGGTTTACGTCCTCCTCCTCTCACTTCAGACCTTGTCTTTGTAGAAGCTGAGCCTTGTCTCTGATTCGCCCGGTAGTTCACAACTGCTTCATAAAGAAGGTGTTCTTTGACCGGATAGGTGAATATTTCCTTTGGAACGTTAATCTCGCTGATTCCTTTTCCGCTCTGGCTTAAAACTTTAATTTTGCTCATCTTCTACTCTTTCTTTTCCCCTTTGGAGGAATCAGGCTCTGAGGATTCTGACTCTCCTTGCTCAGATTCTTTAGGCTCCTCACTCTCCGGTTCTTCTGACTTAGGTTCCTTAGGCTCCTCAGGCGTAGGCATTTCAGGCTCCCCGCCCTCTGGTTCTTCAGCCGTAGTTTCCTCGGCTTTCTCTGGAGAAGGTTTTTCAGGCTCCTCAACTTCTGGCTTTTCTGGCTCCTCACTCTCCGGTTCTTCAGGCTTAGCCTTCTCTGGAGCTGGCTTCTCAGCCTCACCGACCTCTGGTTTCTCTGGCTTAGGTTCCTTAGGCTCCTCAGGAGTAGGTTTTTCAGCTCCCTCAGCCTCAGGCTTCATGTCTTCAGCCTTCTTCACTTTAGGCTCTTCAGGTTTGGGGGGCTCTGGTTTGGGTTTTTCAGGCGCAGGTTGCTCTGGCTTGACGTGATCAGCAACTGGAGCCTCGGGATTAAAACTTGCCTTCTTTATCAAAAGATAACCTCCGCTTGCTCCAGGTACAGATCCTTTAACAACCAGGAGGTTATTTTCTTTATCAGCTTGGATAACCTCCAGGTTCTTCACCGTTACTCTTCTGTTTCCTAACTGGCCGGGAAGTTTTTTTCCCTTTGTTACCCGGGAAGGAAAAGCAGAAGCTCCTATGGAACCGGGTCTCCTATGAAACATAGAGCCATGGCTAGCCTTGCCACCATGAAAGCCCCAACGCTTCACAACGCCAGCAAAGCCTTTTCCTTTGCTCATCCCGACTACATCAACCTTCTCTCCTGCCTGGAAAATATCCACAAAAAACTGATCTCCTTCTTTTACCTCTCCCTTTTCTGCAAATTGAAATTCCCTCAGGATTTTCATCGGAGGAACACCAGCTTTTTCATAATGCCCGACTAATGGCTTTATCGCCTTTTTCCTGCCTTTCTCCTCTATAAGGCCCAACTGGAGAGCTGAATAACCATTTTTTTCCTTAGTCTTTTTTTGGATGACAGTGCAAGGCCCAACCCTTATCACGGTGATTGGAGACACGTTTCCTTTGTCATCAAAAGTCTGCGTCATGCCAATCTTTTTCCCGATCAGGCCCTCAATCATTTCTATTCTCCTCCGGTCCCAAAGGCTTGAATTTCCACATCAATCCCAGCTGGCAAATCCAATTTCTGAAGTTCTTCAATGGTCTCGTTATTGTATTCGCTTATATCTATTATCCTCTTGTGAATTCTCATCTCAAAGTGCTCTCTCGACTTTTTGTCCACATGAGGAGAGCGAAGAACACAAATCCTATGAATACGCGTCGGAAGAGGCGTTGGGCCAGAGATCGTTGCTCCGGTTCTCTTAGCCTTGAAAACGATATCTTTTACAGACTGGTCTAGTAGTCGATGATCAAACGATTGAAGTCTTATTCTAATCTTCTCCATTTCTTCTTCTTTTTAGCTCTCCTCTTATATTATATATCTCATTTATTTTATATTCTCAATTTATCCAGTTAATATTCCAATAATAAGGTGGGCTTGATGAATCAAGCCCCTACATACCTATTCTAGGACGTCAGTGACCGAGCCTGCTCCTACTGTCCGACCTCCTTCTCTTATCGCAAACCTCAGCCCCTTCTCCATCGCTACATCCGCTATCAACTCTATCTCCAAATTCACATTGTCCCCAGGCATCACCATCTCTGCCCCAGACGGTAACTTCACCGACCCTGTCACATCTGTCGTCCGAAAATAAAACTGCGGCCTGTACCCTGTGAAAAACGGCGTGTGCCGCCCTCCTTCCTCCTTCTTCAACGCGTATATCTCAGCCTTAAACTTATGATGCGGCGTTATCGACCCAGGCGCCGCCAACACCATCCCTCGCTCTACCTCATCCTTGTCCGTACCCCTCAACAACACTCCTATGTTGTCTCCTGCCTGCCCATCATCCAATGTCTTGCGAAACATCTCTACACCCGTCACTACCCGCTTGCGCGTCTCCCCAAATCCCACTATCTCTATCTCATCTCCTACCTTCACCTTCCCCCGCTCTACTCTACCCGTCACTACCGTACCTCGCCCGCTTATCGTAAATATGTCCTCCATCGGCATCAAAAACGGCTGGTCCACTAACCTCACAGGCTCCGGGATGTGATTGTCAACCGCATCCAATAACTCCAACACCGGCTTGTTTACCTCTGCCGCAGGATCACCATCAGACTCCATCGACTTCAACGCACTACCCCGTATAATCGGTATCTTGTCCCCAGGAAACTCGTACTTCGTCAATAACTCCCTCACCTCTAACTCAACCAAATCCAGTATCTCCGCATCGTCCACCAAATCTACCTTGTTCATAAACACCACTATCGCCGGCACATTCACCTGCCGCGCTAACAATATGTGCTCCCGCGTCTGCGGCATCGGCCCATCATCAGCAGCTACCACCAATATCGCTCCGTCCATCTGCGCCGCCCCTGTCACCATGTTCTTTATGTAATCCGCATGACCAGGACAATCTATGTGCGCATAATGCCGGTTCTTCGTCTCATACTCTATGTGCGCTATCTGTATCGTTAACCCCCTCTCCTTCTCCTCCGGCGCATTGTCTATCTGATCAAACTCTATGTACTCTACCTTCCCCTCCATCTGCTTGTGCAGTATCTTCGTTATCGCCGAGGTCAACGTCGTCTTCCCATGATCCACATGCCCTATCGTTCCTATGTTTAAATGCGGCTTCGTCCTCTCAAATTTTGCCTTCGCCATTCCCTTTACCTCCTA
>WVZK01000134.1:11547-67750 GCA_011772475.1 Candidatus Aminicenantota bacterium
TCCGAAGCGTTTCCGCAGCGGGTTTACAGCCCGCCCCATTTGGCCACTTTGGTACCTGCCCATAGCAAATTAAGTCATCAGGTCCCAATATCATTTGGTTCCTAAGATATTTATATATATCTATATTTTTAAAAATTGGATATATACCCAATAACTGTTCACTCAATTAAAAGCCAGCGAGAGGATTCGAACCCCCGACCCGCTGATTACAAATCAGCTGCTCTACCAACTGAGCTACGCTGGCGCAATCTTCCCTCTGCAGGCTCTTATATTGTTTCTTTATTGGGAGTAATTGAATAATAGAAAGGATTCTTAATTTGAAACTTTGGCTTCCTCTCTTTGACCTGCTAGAACTACTGCCTTAGGTACTCTAAAAAAATGTATAAAACTACATTCTGAATCCTATCTCAATTTACACTTTTTGTCAAGCGAGGAAAGTATCTTTTTTTATTTTTTGATTTTCTGCCGCTGTCGCTCTCTCTGAATTCTTGCTCTTTCCAGGTTCTCCCTTAGCTCCCTGTAAAACCTGGCGGCAAACATCAGGTATTTTGCTCTTTGAACCAAAGTCATGTTTTCTTCTAAGCGATCTTCTAGCTCTTCATCCTTTTCCTTGATAAGATTTCTTAATTCTTTTATTTTATCTATCTTATTCTTAAGCTCCTTCTGGTCCGGCTCTTCTTTTCCTAAGGTTAATCTAAGCTCTCTTATCTGTTTTTCAATCTGTTGGTATAACTCAACTTTTTCCTTTTCGATGCGGGATACGATCGGAAAGATTTTTGCAGTCTGTTCCTCAGTAAGCTCCAGGACTCGCGTCATTCTTAATAGCCATAGTGTTCTCATATTCTCTCTTGCTCTCCTTCTATTCTGGGGCTGCTCATCTTGAACAGCGGATGATAAGATTGAACTCAAAAGAAGCAGGCAGAGTAGCGTAGTAAAAATATATCTTGTTTTCATAGAAGCCCTCCTAAAATTTATTTTCTTTCTTTATTTCAGACTCAAGAAATCTCATCTCCTCTTCTGTTAGATCTTCCCAGAGGATGAGGTTTTCAAAATAATCTGGACGATCGGACCATTCTGAATCTTCAAGTGTTTCACCTATAGAGGCTGAGATGACTGAATTGAATAATTCCTCCAATTTTTGGTCGTTTCCAATCTCTTGATATATTTTCGCTAGAGAACTCTCGAAAGAAAAAACATATATCTCCTGAGGAGTTTTGCTTTGATTAAGGTATAAGAATAATCCGGCAGCAATTACAAACGATAATGCAGCACTAGCCCATGCCCATTTCCATTTCAAGAAAAGTGCCTTACCATGCTGCTTCTCTTGTTTAGTAGAGCAAATCTCTGTTTTGATTTGGGATGCAAACTCCTCCCACAGAACGGGAGAAGCATCAGGTTTTTCCAGGCTTTTGGCTTCTTCATGAATTCTCTGTATATTTTCTGCATATGAACTGCACGATTGACACTTCCTGAGATGCTTTTCGAGGAGCTTCTTCTTTTTCCCTTGAAGTTCACCATCAATATTATTGGAAATCAGTTTTTCGATTTTTTTGTGTTTCATCCTATTCTCCTTCTAAATAGGGCTTTAATTTTTGCTGGAGCATTTTTCTCGCCTTGTGCATTCTCCATGATATTGTATTCTCCGAACAACGAAGGATATTTGCAGCCTGGGCATGGCTTAATCCTTGAGAGACAACCAAGACAAAGGAAGCCCTATAGCCTAAAGGCAGAGAATCTACCGCCTCTTTCAGTTTTCCTGAAAGCTCTTTCTTCATAGAATGCTCCTCTGGAGAGAGCTTGGAATCTTCTGACTTCACATCAAGGGAATAATCTTCAAGTTGAACTTGTCTTTTTTCGTCCTTTTTCTTTTTTTTCAGAAAATTCAAAGTCAAATTAACAGCAATCCTGTAAATCCAGGTATAGAAGGTAGAGCGCTGCTTAAAACCCCTCAAAGATTTATAAGCATGCATGAACGTCTCCTGGGCTAAATCATAAGCATCCTGCTGATTCCTCGTCAAAGAAAGTATTGTATGATAAACGTTTTCCTGAAAACGACGCACCAATTCCGTAAAAGCATCAACATCACCTTGCTTCGCCTGTTTGACCAGATGGTCATCGGCAAAATCAGCCATATTTCCATTCATTTATTTAGACACCTATTATACATAATCCTTTGTCATTTTGGATTATTCACTTGCGACCAGGCTTTGAAAATTTCAATTTTCTCGGTATGTTAAAGCCTTGATTTTAGATAATTAATCATCTTATGGAGATAATCAACTGGCAGTTTCAACTTAACAATATTTAAAATCAAGCCCGGCTTCTGAAACGTTGACAAGAGAGATAGTTGCTGATATTCTTTTACCTCATCTTAGAGGTTTATCTCCATGATTGAACGATACACACGTCCTGAAATGGGCGCCATCTGGACCGAAGCTAACAAATACCAGAAATGGCTTGATGTTGAACTTGCTGTCTGCGAGGCATGGGCAAAAGCAGGCGAAATTCCTTCCCAAGCTTTGAAAAGAATTAAAGAAAAAGCTGGCTTTTCCATAAAGAGAATCGAAGAAATTGAAAAAGTTGTGAAACATGATGTAATTGCTTTTCTCACTTCTGTGGCTGAAAAAGTAGGCAAAGATTCTCGGTTTATTCATCTTGGCCTGACATCCTACGACGTTGTCGACACAGCTCTCTCTCTTCTTATCAAACAGGCACTGGAGAAAATCCGAAAAGACCTCGCTCCGCTTAAAAATACTCTTAAGGATGAAGCTTTGCGCCATAAAAAAACAGTTATGGTGGGCAGGACTCATGGAGTTCATGCTGAGCCTATAACTTTTGGAGTTAAACTCCTTGTCTGGTATGAAGAAATAAAGCGCCAGCTTCTTCGCCTCGAAAATGCCCTTGAAGTTATTAGCTACGGCAGAATTTCTGGCTCGGTGGGGACCTACATTCATCTCGACCCGAAAATTGAGATTCATGCCTTGAAAAAATTAGGTCTTAAACCCGCAAAAGTTACCACCCAAGTCCTCCAGCGCGACAGACATGCCGAAGTTCTCTCTGTGCTTGCGCTCCTCGCCTCCTCCCTTGATAAATTTGCAGTGGAAATTCGCCATCTGCAGAGGACAGAAGTTCTGGAAGTGGAGGAACCTTTCACCAAAGGTCAAAAAGGATCGTCCTCGATGCCGCACAAAATGAATCCTGTTCGAACAGAAAGGATCTCTGGTCTCGCCCGAATTGTCAGGTCTAATCTCCAGGCTGGCTTGGAAAACATCTCTCTCTGGCATGAGAGAGATATTTCCCATTCCTCAGCTGAAAGAATCATAATCCCTGACTCTTTTATTCTCACAGATTTTATCTTGGCTGAGACAGCCGATATCATAAAAAATTGGAAGGTTAATGCTGACAGGATGAAGGAAAATGTAGACCTTACTCGAGGTCTCATTTTTTCCCAGAGTGTTCTTCTTGCTCTCACGAAAAAAGGAATATCTCGGGAGAATGCCTTTCGGATTGTCCAGAAGAACAGCCTTAAAGCCTGGAAAGAGCGCCTAGATTTTAAGCAACTTATGCAATCTGATAAGGAAACCAGTAAAATCTTAACCAAGGAAGAAGTCAATTCATGTTTTTCTCTCCAGCCTTATTTAGAAAAAATAGATTATATCTTCGATAGGGTTTTTGGTGATGAGAGTTAGAATACTCGTCTCTCTTAAAGACAGTGTTCTAGACCCTCAAGGCCAGACGGTAAAAAATGCTCTCCATACTCTTGGCTACGCTTCTATAAAAGATGTAAGACAGGGCAAGGTCTTTGAGCTTGAACTTGAAGGGATTTCCGAGAAAGAAGCTGGAAAGATCATTCCTGAAATTTCTGACAAAGTTCTAGCAAATCCCATCATCGAAAAATTCTCCTGGCAAATTTTAGAAAAAGGCTGAAATCTTAAGAAAAACTGGGAATGCCAATTCCTGGTAACAAATGGCTAAATTGAAATTTGGAGTCGTAATTTTTCCGGGATCCAATTGCGATTATGATACATACTACGCCCTAAAAGAAGTCTGCAAGCAAAACACGACTTTTCTCTGGCATAAAGAACATGACCTGAAAAACGTCGATTGCATCGTTCTTCCAGGAGGATTTTCTTACGGAGATTACCTAAGATCAGGCTCTATCGCAGCCTTTTCCCCTTTAATGCAGGAGGTGAAAGAATTTGCCCTAAATGGAGGGCTGGTGCTTGGAATATGCAATGGATTCCAGGTTCTTTTGGAATTGGGACTTCTTCCAGGAGCTATGCTAAGGAACAAAAATTTGAAATTTCTCTGTCAGTTCGTCTACATTAGAGTAGATAACAACAAAACTCCTTTTTCGCACCGTGCAAAAACGGGACAGGTCCTGAAGATTCCTATTGCTCACTTCGACGGTAATTATTTCGCTCGTCCTGAGACAGTACAGGAAATAAAAAATAACAGCCAGATTGTTTTCCGTTATTCAGATGCTGAAGGGCAGATCAGTGATGAGGCCAACGTCAACGGCTCTGTGGAGAGTATAGCGGGGCTTATCAACAAAGCAGGCAATGTTATGGGAATGATGCCCCATCCTGAACGGGCTTCTGAATTACTCCTTAGCAGCGAAGATGGCCGGATTATTTTTGAATCAATAATTGCGAACCTGAGCTAGCTTTCCTAGCAAAAGCGGAGCACTTAATATGATTGATAAGAAGATTATCGAAGAACACAACCTGACGCTGGAGGAATACGAAAAAATTGTCGAGCTTATCGGGAGAGCGCCCAATATCACAGAGCTCGGGATCTTTTCCCTCATGTGGTCAGAACACTGCAGCTATAAAAGCTCAAAAATACATCTCAAAAAATTTCCGGTGACAGGAAAAAACGTAATCCAGGGACCTGGTGAAAATGCAGGGGTTATCGATATCGGGGACGGTTTAGCAGCAGTTTTCAAGATCGAATCCCATAACCATCCATCTTATATCGAGCCCTACCAGGGCGCAGCGACGGGAATCGGCGGGATTCTCAGAGATATATTCACTATGGGTGCCAGGCCCATTGCTCTCCTGGATTCTCTTCGCTTCGGGCCTCTTTCCAAGCCTAAAAACAAATCCATCATGGAAGGAGTGGTTTCTGGAATAGCAGGTTACGGAAACTCCATCGGAGTTCCCACTGTTGGAGGCGATATTTATTTCAACAACTGCTATTCGCTAAACCCGCTGGTTAATGTTTTCGCCCTGGGGATAGCAGAAAAGGATAAAATTTTCTACGCAAAAGCAGAGGGAATAGGCAATCCGGTGTTGTATGTCGGGTCAAAAACCGGACGAGACGGAATTCATGGCGCCACCATGGCTTCGGCTGAATTCGACCAGGATTCAGAAAAGAAGAGACCTAATGTCCAAGTCGGAGATCCATTCAAAGAAAAACTTTTAGTCGAGGCCTGCTTAGAAGTCATGGCTAAAAACATTATTGTCGGAATTCAAGATATGGGGGCTGCGGGTCTGACCTGCTCTACCACCGAGATGGCCGCTAATTCTGGAGCAGGCATCGAAATCAACCTGGACCTCGTTCCGCAAAGAGAGGAAGGCATGACCCCCTACGAGATGATGCTCTCTGAGTCTCAGGAAAGAATGCTCATAGTGGCCAAGAAAGATAAAATCAAAGAAGTCCAGCAAATTTTTTTAAAGTGGGATTTAGACGCCGTGATCATCGGTCATGTTACAGAAGGAGGCAGGCTCAAGGTTAAATTTGAAGGTGAAACTGTCGTGGACCTTCCGGTTGATGCCATCATCAACTTATGCCCTGTCTATGAAAGAGAGAGTAAAGTCCCCTCATACCTCAAATCTGAAACCATTGCCAAGCCCCTTCCCTCGCCAAAAAATTACAACAAAACTCTTCTAAAACTTCTCTCTTCGGCCACTATTGCCGAAAAAGAATGGGTTTACCGTCAATATGACCATACGGTCCAGGTTAACACCGCTTTCCTTCCTGGAGCTGATGCTTCTGTTTTAAGGATAAAAAATACAAAGAAAGCTTTGGCCCTTACTCTCGATGGAAACTCCCTTTATTCATACCTGGATCCCCGCACTGGAGGAAAGATAGCCGTAGCAGAGGCCTGCCGTAATTTAGCCTGTGTAGGAGCAAAGCCCGTTGGTGTTACAAACTGTTTGAACCTTGGCAACCCGGAAAAACCAGAAATAATGTGGCAATTCAAGGAAGTGGTCGAAGGAGTAGCTCAGGCCTGCAGGGCTTTTAATATCCCTGTAACCGGAGGAAATGTAAGTTTTTACAACGACACAGAAGCAATCTCGATCTATCCTTCTCCTGTGCTCGGAGTAGTCGGGATTGTGGATGATGTGAGCAAAGCGGTCAGCCCTGGATTCAAGAAGGAAGGAGATTCCGTGATCCTTCTGGGAGAAAACAAAGAAGAACTTGGTGGCTCTGAATACCTCAAGTGTGTTTTTAATATGGAAAAGGGGATTCCGCCGCAGATCGATTTACAAGAAGAAAAGAAAATCCAGGAATTCTGCTTGGAAGCAATTTCTTTGAGCCTCATCGAATCAGCCCACGATGTCTCAGAGGGAGGACTCAGCATTTCCGTTGCAGAATGTTCATTACTAAGTCCTCAAAGAATCGGCTTTTGCCTTGATCTTCAAGATGATATTCATCGAGATGCACTCCTGTTTGGAGAAACCCAATCCAGGATTGTAGTTTCATGCAGTAACCAAAAAAGTAAAAAATTACTTGACCGTGCAAAAAAAAGAAAAGTGAAAGCGACTATTCTAGGAAAGACCGGCGGGGACAGGATTATTATCTCTCATTGCGGCAAGAAAATTATCGACATCCCAGTCAATGAAGCCTATAACACATGGAAAGAGGCTATTCCTGATATTTTCCGGATAAAATAAGAAATTCAACAAAACGTCTTGTTTGATCTGCCGCTAACCAGTTAGGATTAGCGTCATCCATTCCAATAGAGGATATAAAATTAGGGCAGAACCCTTTTCATAATAAAGCGATAAAAAAATTGAAAGTTTTTTTTATAAAAGATAAACTGATTAACTGTGTAATGGACAGAAGGACAAATTTTTATTAAATTTGAGGAAAATAAGATGTCAGAAGAGGTCTTTTTAAGTCCAAAGAAAAAGGGAAAAATTGCAGTTTTTATCTCTGGACGCGGCTCAAATTTTAGAGCCATTCACGATTCCATCCTTAGCGGGAAATTGAATTGTGAGATCGCCCTGGTCTTCAGCAACAAAGAAAATGCGCCAGGACTCAAGATTGCCCAAGACCGAAACCTCGAAACTCTTTTCCTCGACGCAAAAGCCTACCCTAGCCTTGACGATTATGAGAAAGAAATTATCAAGGAACTCAGGAAAAGGGATGTGGATTTGATCTGTTTAGCTGGTTATATGAAAATTTTAGGCCCTTTGCTTTGCCGCGAGTTCAAGAACGCTCTCATCAATATTCATCCAGCCCTCCTCCCCTCTTTCCCAGGCCTTCATGTTCAAAAGAAAGCTATTGATTGGGGAGTAAAATACTCAGGAGCTACTGTCCACTTTGTTACCGAGGATGTGGACATGGGTCCGATAATAATCCAGGCAGTGGTGCCCGTTATCCAGGATGATACAGAAGAAACTCTGAGCGAAAGAATACTAAAGGAAGAGCATAAAATCTATTCAGAAGCAGTGAGGCTCTATTTTGATGGAAGACTCGAAGTGAAGGGAAGAAGAGTGTATATAAAATAGAGCTGCGCTCTTAAGGCTTATCAGTCGTTCAAGCGAAAAAGGAAAGACAAGATGGAGCAAGATGCGCTTTTGGGGATTAGCGGTCATCCGGCTGAAGCTTGAGCAGGGAAAGCCATAGTTAGCAAACTGTAGCATCGAGTATAGAAGATGAAATAGAGGGAAAATAAAATGAAATCAGTTGAAGAACAATTCGAATACTTAAAAAAAGGATGCGTGGATATCATTCAGGAAGATGAGCTAAAAACCAAACTGGCCCGCTCAATCAAGAAAAACAAGCCTTTAAAAGTAAAAGCGGGATTTGATCCCACGGCCCCGGATATTCATCTGGGCCACATTGTGCTCTTGCGCAAAATGAAGCATTTTCAAGACTTGGGCCATGATGTGATTTTTCTCATCGGCGACTTTACCGGACTTATAGGCGACCCATCTGGAAGATCGGCCACCCGTCCTCCGATGACTCGAGAAGAGATCAATAAAAATGCCGAAACCTACAAAAAGCAGATATTCAAGATTCTCGATCCTGTAAAAACAATCATCGATTTCAATTCTCGATGGCTGGAGAAACTAACAAGCTTTGATATGATTAACCTTTCCTCGAAATACACTGTGGCCAGGCTACTGGAGAGAGATGATTTTTCCAACCGCCTGAAAAACAACAAGCCTATATCGGTCCATGAAATATTCTACCCTCTAATGCAGGCCTATGATTCTGTTGCCTTGAAAGCTGACGTGGAACTAGGCGGGACAGATCAAAAATTCAACCTCCTTGTCGGCCGTGAAATACAGAGGGAATTTCGCCAGGAGCCTCAGGTGATCATGACAACTCCCCTTTTGGAAGGCTTGGATGGCGTGGAAAAAATGAGCAAATCTTTAAATAATTATGTGGGAATTACTGAGCCTCCCTCGGAAATTTACGGAAAAATAATGTCCATCTCAGATCCTTTGATGTATCGCTACTTCGAACTTCTTACAGACGAATCCCTCTCTCAGATTGGAAAATGGAAAAAAGAGGTCAAAGAAGAAAAAATCAATCCTAGAGACCTCAAATCAAAGTTGTCCATGTCCATCACGTCTGATTTTTGGGGAAAAGAAAAAGCTAAAGCAGCAGCAGAGGAATTCGAAAGGGTATTCAAAGAAAAAGAACTTCCTGCGGAAATTGAAGAAATAGAAATAAAGGTAAAAGAAAAAGTAAAACTCAAAGCTGAAGCTAAAGCCCCTAAAGTTGAGGCCAGGGAAAAATCTATTTCTCTTATGGATCTGCTTATTGAGCGAAACATTTTTCTTTCAAGAAAAGAAGCAAAAAGGGTAATCCGCCAAGGAGGAGTATCTCTCGATAACCAAAGGGTCGAAGACGTCGCTTTCAAAATAGATTTGAGCAAAAAGGGAGATTTGATCCTTAAAATTGGCAAGAGGAAATTCTATAGAATCGTAAAAAAGAAAGCATAAATCAGTCTATTATTCTGGCGGGGAAAGCTTAGGAGGTTTGCCGAATATATCCGTATATATTTCAGGATAAGAGTCTTTTCCTCCAATAAGCAGGCAGGTCAGAGGCATAACTTCTTTTGCCAACCCGGACATCTTTCCAGCTGTTCTCCGAATATCCCATTGGGCAGTGGCATCTTCTCTCAGCCTGGAGATATGATACAACTCTCTGGCATTAACCTTTAGCAGGATTCTTCTTCGATGGGCATTGGTCAAAACATATTCTGCTCCCTGGTCCATATTTTCTTTTAAGAGTGAATAAACATGGTTAGTCTCCTCCATCATCTCCATGAATTCCTTCTTTGATCCAATATCCTCTATTGAAGGCGGAACTGTCACTCCCAACTCAGGATCGTATTTTTGAGCTGTCAGAGTAGCCATACGGTGACGCTTGATTTGAGCATAGCAAGAGGCAGAGATTACTAGATCATACGTGAGGTTCACATATTCGAATTCACGGAGAGGAGTATCATAAAATTCCATGTATTTGAAAGCAGACATCAGAAATTCTTTCTTTTCTTCAAGGCTAAAATCTTTAGCTTTCTTAAAACACTCCTTGTAAGGCAAAGCTGAGGAGGTATGTAGAAGTGAAGCGATCAATTTGGCATCTGCCTCGGCTGTAAAATCGACGAGACAGACCAGCTCCTTACTTTTTCTGGATGACTTTAAGAACGACCGGGCTTTTTCCGCAATCTCGGGGTATGTCTTTGAATCGAAGTCATTAGGTTCAGTGAAAAGAATAATTGAAGGAGCCACGTCTTTAGCCAGGGCATAAATCTTTTGATTGAACTCCTTGATCTCTGCAAGTTTCTGCGAGGCAAACCGGCGGATCAAAAATTCCAGATTCCGGGCATTAACGGTCATCCCAAGCTGACCTTTTGTAGCCAAGCTAACTACATAACGAGCATCTTCCCTGGCACATCCCTCCAGCATAAAATGCTTCTTAGAGTTGGAAGCAGCTTCTTTGTTCTTTTCCAAGAAATATGCGATTAACTTTTTATAGAGTTTTTTGTAAAGAGAATTTTGGGCTTTGATTGTTTTTTCGAAAACACTTTGCTTCCCGGAGTTTTTAATTTCTTCTGGGATAGAAAGATCATCCTCCAGGGCTATGTAGCGTTGAGACTTTTCTGTATAAGAACAGAGACGAAACTTTTCTATCTCTTCAACGGCCAGTCTGCTGACTCCGATGATATCAAAATTGAAAACAGCATGCTCGGCGATTGAATGGTGGCCCATTTTGAAGATAATGTTCTTGTTGGATCTACGCGCCTTTTCTACTTCAGCTCTGGCAATAGCTCTCAGTTCGTTGGCAGGGCGAGGGTCCCTGGAAATGCGCGCATAAGAAGCGGAAAGGGTTTCAGGGGTAACGTCCTCTCTAGGCGGGGAGTTTTTCTTAAGTTCTTCTAAAACCTCTTTGTCAACATTATAACCGGCTAGGATGACATGCATGGTTTCACTAAAATTAAAAGAGAGAAGAGCCTAGAAAGGCAAGATAACAAGACTTAATTTATCGCATCAGTATAATACTTTGCCCAGGCAAGCCGATTGATCCAGCGACACTGCCAGAAATCAAAGAATATTTTTCTTCCAGCTCGCTCCTGGTTAAGCTTAAAAATGCTGTCTTTTCGCCACGTGATAATCTCGGAAGCAATCCTCTGAGCCTGCGGCCCAGGAAGCTCTATCCTGATCAATTCATTCGGATCAGCGCTCAAATCATAGAGAGAAACTGCTTTGTCTGTTGGATTGTATAAGAACTTCCTGTTAGCTATGATAAAACCCGCAGGGCTCTCCTGCAGCCACCCAGAAAAAAACACTTTACGGTCATTCGGCACAGTCCCAAGGGCATTTATGCCGTCAAAGCCCCCGGCGTTGTCATCAAAACCCAACAAGGCTAGAAGTGTTGGTGCTAAATCAACAGAGCTAACTGCTTCTTTAACCTTGGTTTCCGGCTTAATCAAAGAGGGAGCACGTATGATCAAGGGGACGTGTAAGAGTTCCTCGAAGGCTATCCGAATGTGGCCGAACATACCGTGTTCGCCAAATGCCTCACCGTGATCTCCGACAACACAAAAAATGGTTTCTCTCTCAAGGTTAAGCTCCTTAAGCTTGTTGTCCAGCGCAGCTATAAATTTATCGGTATAAGAAATCGTCTGATGATAACGTTCCACCGGCTTCCCTAAAGGTGTAGCGAACCACTCGGGAACCTCGTAAGGATTGTGGCTAACAGAGCAAAGAACTGTCAAGAAAAAGGGCTTCTCGTCTGATTTTATCCATTTTACAATCGGTTCCACCATCGCAAACTCGTCGCTGCCCAGATAACCAAGAAAATCGGCTGGGTCAGCCAAATCTTCTCTTGACCAGAATTTATCAAAACCGAGATTTGAGACTAAACTGGGCCGAGATTCAAAGTTGCCTTTGGCTGACTGGAAAAATGCAGTTCTAAAATTCAACTTATTCTCAAGGATAGTAGCCATGCTGGCATAGGGCTTGACGGCAGGCACGGCCTCAGCAATATCCGGGAAGGCCGAAGGATATCGGCCAGTCAGTAGGCCAAACAGAGCCTTTGTCGTATGGTTAAGCGAGGAACGGAAGTTTGTAAATTCAACACCCTGGCCAGCCAAATCCGAAAGATAGGGAGTGAGATTGCTCTGCTTATCCCATAGCGAAGTCTTCCTGTATTGAATACCCTCAAGGATTATTATAACTACATTATAATCTTTCGGCTTTGATCTTAGCGGAATCTGCACTTGGTCAAAAGCAGGTATTTTTCGTTTGGCGTTAGCTAAATCGACGCTTGTTAGCCGCCAGGGATCAGCCGAGAAAAAGGTCTTTACTGCCCTAAATTGACTATTGTAATGTAATCCTGCGGAAGCTATCGATGGTGAACCTCGTCTGGCTAGCGCACTGCGAGTTAGTACGGCTATAAGGATAAGCATTACGGAAACAATGATTCTTGCAGCAAAGGGCTTGCGGTTGTAAAGAGGGGGCAAGGGCTTAGCCAACACGAAAAAGAAAAAGATAATAGCAATCGCTGCTGGCACGAGCAGGATTAAGGCCGCAACCTTCATATCTATTATATTAGTGATAATCGTGACTAACGAGGTTATTGGGTCAAGAAATAACGACACGAAAACTGTTGGCAGGATTTGCATTCCTGACCTAATCACCCAGCCAGCGTTTATGACCGACCAGGTACAGACAACAGCAGCAATGACGCAAGCTATCCTGATAACCCAAGAGCGCGGCCAGCGAAAACAGACCAGAGCAAGGATAACCTCGATTCCCAACAGAACTGCTATATCAGCAAGTATCCAGCCAAGATATTCATTGATCATTCCTGTTCGGTATGAATGAAAGAATTTTACCGTCAGGGTAAAAAATATCGCGCTGAACATCATAACCGTGTAGGCGCGAGGACCCAGAAGGCCATACAAACGGGGAATTGATAACACCCTTTTTAATTCGGAAATGAATCTTGAACGCTCAATACCCATTTTATGTCTAATTATTTAAAGATACGGCGAAAAGCAAATTTAGTTTATTCTTCTCCAAAAGGCGCGGATAAAAATATCTATAGCACAAGAAAAATTAGATGTCAAAAGTTTGAATTATGTTTTCTCTTAAATAAATTCAGATTTTCTATCAAGACCGTACTTTAATTAAATTCGATATATTAGCCCTCACTTATTAATTTTGACTTTTCATTTCTGGAATTTCTTATTAGAATAAAAGATTATTTATGACATGACCAAGAAGGATGTAGTGCTATTTAAGCCTGCATCTTTAAAAATTTAAAGATTCTTTTAAAGGAGAAAAAAATGTTAGATGTTTCTACAGCATCTGTGAATAAACTCTTAGGAATTGCGATTAGAGCGGAGATCGATGCGAATAAAACCTATTCTGATCTGGCTGAAAGGGTAGCAAATCCTCTGCTAAAAGAAAAATTTCAATGGCTGGCTTATGAAGAGAATAAACATAAAGAGATCTTGGAAAAGCTTTATAGAACTCTCTATCAAGGAGATGAGCCTCAAATCCCGGATGCTGCAGACGAGGCTCTGCTCCCGTCCATCCACATCAGCCCTTCTTCTTCTTTTGCGGACATTCTCTACCAGGCCATGGATTCAGAGAAGTCAGCAGAGGATTTTTATGCCAATCTTTCTAAAAGATTTGAGGATCCTCAGAAAAAAATCCTTACTTACTTGAGCAAGGTCGAGCACAGCCATTACATGATGCTCCAGAGTGAATACGCACTTGCTCAGGATTTTGAGGATTATGCTGAAAAAGATATAGATAAGATAGTAACTTAGGGAACTAGCCTTTCATAACCCCAATAGGCGTAACCTTTGCTGCAAGTTTCCCTATTCCCGCTTTATGGGAAACATTAACAACTTCATCCACATCTTTATAAGCTTGGGAGGCTTCCTCGGCAACTCCTTTCCAGCTGGTGGACTTCAGTTCAATTCCCCTGCTCTCCATCTCCTGCTTGATCTGCTCTCCTCTGAACCTTCGCAGAGCCTCATGCCTGGACATCACTCTCCCTGCACCGTGAGCAGTGGAACCAAAGCTCAGCTCTTCCGCTTCTGAAGTCCCGACGAGTATGTAGAAAGCTGTTCCCATGCTTCCAGGAATGTTCATCGTTTAAAACCAAACAAAGAAATTTATATTCATTTAACTTTTTTAAAATTGCTTTAGTTATTCTACTATAATTATATATATTTTATTTTTTTAATAAATATTATAAAAATACTTGACTTTATTAAAAAGTTACGATATAAAGATTTTTCAAAAAAAATATGGAGGTAAAATATGAAGTCAAATCAAAACTTACTAAGTAAGTTTTTTCCACGAGTTTTTGTTTTACTTTTTATCGCATGTATTTTTTTACTCATGCCCAGAAATGCTGAAGCTGTTTCACAATGGGCAAGGAAATACGAGGTTGACTGCACAACGTGCCACACGTCCTTTCCTAGGTTAACTCATTTCGGTGAAAGATTCATGCGCAACGGTTTTCAGTGGCCAGATGACAAGCCTGACGGGGATACAGCTGGCAAGGATAAAGTGTCCGATAATTTGTTCGTCGATAAAGTTGGCAATTGGTTTGGCGCCAGATTGAGTCTTACTCCAATGGTGTACAAAACAAACGATGTGACAATTGATGGAGCAACAAAAGATTCATTCAACCTTGGAAATCCGAACTGGATGCAATTCTTCGTGGCTGGTACCATCTTTAAAAATGTATCTATATTCATCGAGCAAGAATTTGAAGTAGATGGTTCTAAATTTAGCTGGTTCCATCTCTTTTTTACCAATCTTGCCGATACTTATGCTAACTTCCAGGTTGGCAAACTTTCACCAGTCGACTTTACACCATTCCCTGACCGGTTACGCATGTGGCAGAAGTCGGAAGTTTTAAATGTTAAATCGTCTGGCGGTGCAGGCGAAAACTCGGTCACAATCAGGCAATCTCGGCCAGGAATTCAATATTATGGCTACAAAGGACCTGTTCTCTGGTTTGCAGGTATCGATAACGGGAAAGACTCCTCCGACCTCGATCGACAAAAAAATTATTGGGGAGGCCTCCGTTTAGAAATACCCAGCACGACAAAAAGTAATTTTGAGGGAAGCACAGTTGGCTTCCATTACTATTCTGGTACCGATACGGCAGATTCCGCCACTGCTAGAATTGAGAATGATTTTAAGCGCTACACATTTTCAGCCAACGCTCGTTATACGGATAAATTTGATATTCAAGCAACTTACCAAATCGGTAAGGATGACAATTATGCTCTAGAAGCTGTTCCAGTCAGTGCAGATTTTCAAGGATTTACAGTTTCAGCAGCCTACTGGACCTACCCCGTGTATGTTGTCCTTCAATACGATCAGATTGATTCAGACGATATCCCTGGTTTAGAAAAGAAAAAATTATCTCCTTCAATCTGGCTTTTTATGAGACAAAATTTTAAAGCAGGGATTGCTGCTCGATTTGATTTTAGCAGTGCTGCCGTCAAAAAACATGAAGTTGCATTGCAAATCCGAACAATGTTTTAATTCATAAAGTGAAGCCTCCCTTGCTAGAAAGGGAGGCTTCTTCTTTATTTCTTTTATTTTCCGATTTAGGCGATATTGCATATCACAAATCCACACCTATTTTTTAAAAAGCATAACATAATATGTCACAGTAAAAATAAGCATTATGCTGAAAAAGATATAGGTAAAGTAATAACTTAAGGAACTAGCCTTTCATAACCCCAATAGGCGTAACCTTTGCTGCAAGTTTCCCTATTCCTGCTTTATGGGAAACATTAACAACTTCATCCACATCTTTATAAGCTTGGGAGGCTTCCTCGGCAACTCCTTTCCAGCTGGTGGACTTCAGTTCAATTCCCCTGCTCTCCATCTCCTGCTTGATCTGCTCTCCTCTGAACCTTCGCAGAGCCTCATGCCTGGACATCACTCTCCCTGCACCGTGAGCAGTGGAACCAAAGCTCAGCTCTTCCGCTTCTGAAGTCCCGACGAGTATGTAGGAAGCTGTTCCCATGCTTCCAGGAATGATGACCGGCTGACCTACAGAGCGGTAGACTTCAGGAATTTCTTCACGGCCTGGACCAAAGCTCCTTGTCGCTCCTTTGCGATGAATACAAACCTCTTTGTCCTTTCCGTCTATCCTGTGTTTTTCAAATTTAGCTACATTATGGCAAACATCGTACACCTGATTCATTCCTTCCGAGCTTCCCATGATTTTGGCAAAAACATCGCGGACCCAATGAGCTATCATCTGGCGGTTGGCAAAAGCGAAATTGACCGCAGCACTCATGGATTTATAGTACTGCTGACCCAATTGCGAGCGGATCGGCGCGTTTATAAGTTCCCTATCTGGTAATCCTCTGGTCCCGAATTTATTTTCCATCAACCTGATGTAATCAGAAGCAACCTGGTGACCCAGTCCTCGACTGCCGCAGTGAATCATCACCAAAATCTGGCCTACGAACTGGATCCCAAAAACTCGAGAAACTTGTTCATCATAAATATCAGAAACCTTTTGTATCTCTAAAAAATGATTTCCAGCACCCAACGTTCCCAACTGAGGAATTCCTCTTTCCACCGCTCTAGGCGAAAGATGGCTGGGGTCCGCTCCTTTCATCCTACCGCTCTCCTCAGTCCTCTGCAAATCTTCCCGTGTCCCGTAACCGTTCTCAACTGCCCACTCTGCGCCCTTGGCACAGACTTCAAGAAGGACATTCCGGCTTAGACGAGTGATGCCTCCTTTACCCACACCGGCTGGGACTTCTCTGAAGATTTCTGCTAAAAGCTGCGCCCGTTTTTCATGGATATCTTTCTCTGTATAGTCTGTCCTCAATAACCTGACACCACAGTTTATATCATAGCCAACTCCGCCAGGAGAAATGACACCTTCATCCATATCAAAAGCAGCTACCCCCCCTATAGGAAATCCGTATCCCTGATGAGCATCGGGCATAACATAAGATTTCCTCTGTATGCCACGCAAGCAGGCCACATTCCTTGCCTGCTTCAGAGTCATATCCCTCCTTATGCTTTCAAGAAGCCTCGCCGATGTATAAATAAGCGCAGGGACTTTCATATCCCCTGTTTTCGGAATTTCCCAGGTATATTCATTTATTTTATTTAGTTCCATTTTTACACCTCAAACGTCGACCACAACCTGAACCATGAAATGGGCATTTTGTTCGATTTCCATCTCATTATAGGTTATAGCCTTGACGTCTCCATAGATTTCATACTTTTCAGAATATTTATCTCCTTTAAACAGAGCTCTTAATACATAAAGGCTTCCCTTTTTCTCAATCCTCAAATTCTCAAGAGAACTCAATAGAAACATTTTCGAATCCAACAAGTATATTATCTCCTCTAAAAAACCGTTAAGCAACTGCTTGAGGTCTTTTCCTTTCGCTTCGATCCTGTGCTCTATTTTTTTCTCTATTTTCTCCCAATCCCACATCAAAGATGCTGTGGCCAAAGCTGCATTAATGAAGGCTTCCTCTAAAGTCGAGCCAAAAGCTTGGAATTTGGCATCAGCCGTATGACGGAGAAACTTGTATTTTTCCACCCTTAATCTTCCTCTAGCTCATTAATCTCATCGCTCTTGAGCGTCCGGACGACCTGGTCCTGGAGGCTCTTAAGCCTCGGAGAAAGGCCAACTGGATATTCCTTTCCTTCTTTATCGATGGATTTATATTTTTTATCCAGTTGGGAGAATTCATCAAGGAAGCTCGCCTGAATTTGCGATAAGGAAGGCAATTCCTCTATTATTTCCCCATTGCTCATCACATTTTTCAGCAAAGGCTCTCCTTCCTCTAAGATATCATCTCTCAAGCCTATCACATCCTTTTCCAACTTTCCTTTGGCCTCCGTGAAGCGGAAGACTTGTTTATCTGAAGCTAAAGTCATCTTTCCAGGGGAGAGCTTGAGCACAGGACGTCCGGCGTATTGGACCATCTTGTAAGCCATATCAAAGTAAGGAGCGTCTGCTGAAACTCCCATTTTTGTGCCTACTCCAAAGGAGTCCACATCGCCTCCCTGGTCTAAAACTCTTTTGATCTTGTACTCATCAAAACCACCGCTAGCAAAAATTGTTGTATCCGTAAAACCTTCTTTCCTAAGTATGCTCCTCACTTCCTTACTCAAGCGGGCAATATCTCCGCTGTCGAGCCTCACTCCTTTAAGTTCCAACCCATCAAGGGCCATTTCTTTTCCTACCTCAGCCGCTATCCTTGTCCCTGAAAGAGTATCGTAGGTATCCACGAGCAGAACAGTATCTTCAGGAAAAGTATAAGCAAAAGCACGGAAAGCATCGATTTCATCTTCGAAGCTGGTAATAAAAGAATGAGCCATGGTCCCGAAGATCGGGATGCCGTAAATTTTCCCGGCAAGAACATTGCTCGTTCCGACAAATCCTCCGATAAAGCTTGCCCTAGCAACTTTCAGCCCTGCGTCCGCTCCGTGGGTTCGCCGCAAAGAAAAATCCACTAGCTTACGCGGCCAGGCCGCATGAATGCAGCGGGAAGCTTTTGTGGCTATCATAGATTGAAAATTTACTATGTTGATAATGACTGTCTCAACAATTTGAGCCTCGATCAATGATGCTGTAACTTCTAAGACAGGTTCATTCACGAAAAAAAGACGGCCTTCAGGAATGGCATAAACATCGCCCCTGAAGCGAAATTGCTCAAGATAGGAGAGAAATTCAGGTTTGAAGAGTTCTGTCTCTTCTAAGTATTCCAAATCGTCAGGAGTGAATCTTAAATCCTGAAGATAGGAGAGGACATCGGCTAATCCTGCAGATACAAAATAGCGGCGGGATGGAGGATAGTTGCGGATAAACAGGCTAAACGTCGCCGGCTCGAACATCTCGTGGTCGAAATAGCTGGCAGCCATGGTCAATTCATACAAGTCTGTGAGCAAGGCTAGGCTTTCTTTTTGGTCCATCCGATTAGTTCAGTTCATATTAATCTTTTTAATTATTTTATATTATCGTTTACTATTTTATCATTTAGTATTGGCTGAAAATCAAATTATAAGTTCTATCGGACTTAATAGAAAACTGGGTGCTTGAATTAACCAGTGGGTTCAAAAACACCTGCGACAGGCTTTCCGCAGAAAGCGCAGGCTGAATTTTTTATCTTATAATCTGAAATACTGAATCCTGATCTTCGAACAAGCGTTTTTCCGCAAGAAGGACAAAGAGTATCTTCTGACTCCCCGAGGACATTCCCGACATAAAGATAGCGAAGGCCTTCTTCCTTACCTATGGAGCAGGCTTTGCGCAAGGTTTCAATAGGGGTTGCCATAGTGTCTGTGTATTGATAGTTGGGATGGAAACGGCTTATGTGCCAGGGGATATCAGAATCAGTTTCAGCAATAAAGCGGGCGATGCTCCGCAACTCCTCTTCTCCGTCGTTCTCCCCTGGAACCACCAGGGTAGTAACTTCAACCCAGATGTCCAGCTTTTTCATATGACGAATAGATTCAAGAACAGGCTTTAATTGGGCTTTGCATATCTTTTTATAAAACTCTTCTCTGAATGATTTTAAGTCGACATTGCAGGCATCTAAGTAAGGATTGATTGTCTCCAGGGCTTCCGGAGTCATGAAGCCGTTGGTAACAAAAATGTTTGCTAAGCCTTCTTTCTTAGCAAGCTTAGCAGTGTCATATGCGTATTCAAAGAAAATCGTAGGCTCGGTGTAAGTATAAGAAATACTCTGACAGCCATAATTCTTGGCGGCCAAGACGACATCCTCAGGGGGAAGTTCTTGGCCTCGCAATCCTTCCTCCTTTCTCTTGGAAGCTTGAGAAATCTGCCAATTCTGACAGAAGGGACACTGGAAATTACAGCCTATGGTGGCGATGGAGAAAGATGTTGTCCCGGGTAAAAAATGATAAAGAGGCTTTTTTTCTATAGGGTCGACGTGGGCAGCTATTACTTCTCCGTAGACATGACTATAAAGCTTGCCTTCTCTGTTCTGTCTTACTCCGCAAGTACCGAATTTCGAATCGACAATATCGCAGTGATGGTTGCAGAGATAGCAGGAGACCTTCTTCTCAGGAAGAGCCTTGTAGAGCATAGCTTCTTTCATCATCTTCTTTACAATCAAGGATTGAGCTCTACTTCAGAGTAAAAGTCTTTGGCTGAAGGGCAGAGGTGTTTTAGGCCACACCTAGGGCAGAGAGGTTTCCGAGCCATGCAGATCTTCCGACCATGGTTGACGAGCATGTAATTAAAATCTAGCCAGTGCTCCTTGAGAACAATCTTCATAAGGTCTTTTTCGATCTTATCCGGATCTTTTTCCTTGCTCAAACCCAATCTTTGAGACAAACGTTTCACATGGGTGTCGACAGCAATACCTTCAGCTTTCTTAAAAGCGCTGGAGAGTACAATATTGGCTGTCTTCCTGGCCACTCCAGGCAAGCTTATGAGGTCTTCCATATTATCTGGTACCTCGCCCCCGAAATCTTTAACAATCTTTTTAGAAGCATTGATAATACTTTTCGCTTTATTCCTGAAGAAACCTGTCGGCCTTATTTCTGCTTCTAATTCATCTTTGTCCGCAGAAGCAAAATCTGAAGGTGCCGGGTATTTTTGAAAAAGGGACGGAGTTATTTGATTTACTTTTTCATCCGTGCACTGAGCAGACAGAATTGTGGCCACAAGAATCTGCAGCGCGTTTTCATGTATGAGAGCTGTTCTACTCGAGGGATAAGCTTCCCTCAGAATAGCTATAATTTCCTTGATTCTCCCTTTTGCACTTTCCATCTCTTAACCTTGCACTAAAACGGGCACATCCCAGAATGGCATCCTCCTGAATACTCAGAGGCAGCGGTGATAAAGTCAAAATCCTCTGCATTCTCCTCTGCTGTTCTCGTGTCAAATGAGAGCACCTGATTCTTTTTTGTTCCGTAGCGATAGATTGTTATCCCTTTACACTTTAGCTCATGAGCCAGGAGGTAGATACTCCTCACATCCTCTACGGTAGCATCAGGAGGCAAGTTTATTGTTTTGGAGACAGAATTATCCGTATACTTCTGGAAAGCAGCTTGAATTTTCAAGTGTTGTTCAGGACGAATATCGAAAGCGGTAACAAAAACTTTCTTTAGATCTGGCGGCAGCTCGCGTATGTCCTGAATAGAGCCAAATTTTCCCACCTCAGCTAGGAGTTCTTTTGAATAAAGGCCTCTCTTCTGGAGTTCCTCTTCAAACAACGGGTTCATTTCAAAAAGCTTTCTTCCTGATAGCACATTGCGGACGTAATTCAAGGCAAAGAGGGGTTCAATGCCGCTTGAACAGCCAGCGATGATACTGATTGTCCCCGTGGGAGCAACCGTGTTCAGCGTCGCATTGCGTACTTTTAAATTTTTCTTCGGATATATTGATTTATCATAATTCGGAAATACTCCTCTCTCCTTAGCTAAATCTTGGGAGGCCTTAAGGGATTCTACTTGAAAGAATTTCATAATTTTCGAGCCAAGTCGGAGAGCTTCTTCATCAGAATAAGGGACACCCAGCTTAACTAGCATATCCGCAAAACCCATTACTCCTAAGCCAATCTTACGGTTGGCATGTGTCATCTCCCGTATCTCGGGCAACGGATATCTGTTTATTTCCACCACATCATCAAGAAAGCGAATCCCCCACCATATCCTCTCTTTCAACTCTTCCCATTCTAGGGTACTGCGATTCACAAACTTAGATAGGTTTATCGAAGCAAGGTTACAGCTTTCGTACGGCAAGAGAGGAATCTCTCCGCATGGATTTGTGGCCTCTATCCGACCAACCTGAGGAGTGGGATTTCTGCGGTTAATTTCGTCCAGAAAGACAACTCCCGGGTCCCCGGAACGCCAGGCGGAATAGACGATCAAATCAAACAGCGCTTTGGCGTTCATAGATCTTACTTTTTTCTTTGTTCGGGGGTTTATTAAATCAAAGCTATCATTCTTTTTAACAGCCTCTAAGAATTTATCAGTCGCAGCCACAGATAGATTAAAATTGGAAAAGGCACCTTCTTGGACTTTGGCTTCGACGAAATCTACGATATCTGGATGGTCACAGCGCAAAATGCCCATGTTGGCTCCCCTTCTTCTTCCTCCCTGAACAATGACTCCTGTTCCCTGGTCAAAAATGCTCATGAAGGAAACAGGACCTGATGCTTCTCCTTTGGTGGAAGACACCAGATCTCCTTTGGGTCTTAATCGAGAAAAATTAAAACCCGTTCCTCCACCTGTCTGGTGAATCCTGGCCATATTACTCAAAGAATTAAAAATTCCTTCTATAGAATCTTCCACAGGCAACACAAAGCAGGCAGAAAGCTGGCCTAAAGAGGTTCCAGCGTTCATGAGGGTCGGAGAATTTGGCAAGAACTCAAGGTCAGTCATCATCTGGAAAAACCTCTCTTCAACATCCTCCTTCTTCTTATCTGATTTGAAATTCGTTTCTCCTTCGCTTACAGCTTTGGCAACGCGTCTAAAAAGCTCTCTCGGAGTTTCAATAATGTCTCTTTCATCATCTTTTAGCAGATAGCGTTTTTTGAGAACCACAAGAGTGTTCAGGGGAAGTTTTAAGTCATCCCTGACTCCGTAGATGACCTTAACCTGCCTGAGATCTCTGTGTTCCTCCCGATGGAGAATGTAACTTCTGGCAATCGAGCTAAATCCGGCTTCCATCAAAGCCTCTTCCACAATATCCTGAATCTCCTCGACAGAAGGAACTTTATCTTTGAAGGATGAGGCAACTTTTTCCAAACTTTTTTTCCCAGAAACATCGGCTATATGGGCTGCCCTCTTTTCATCTCTGAGCACTTCAAGAGCAGCTCGAAAGATAGCTCTTTTTATTTTATCCTCATCGAAAGCAACCAGAGAATTATCTCTTTTTCGTATTTTTTTGGGTAAAGACTCCATTTCTATCTCTCTCTTTTAAACACCGAGCTCTGAACGGAATTGTATAAACCTGAGAATGTCGCTTCGACAGATAATACCGGCTATTTTGTCTCCTTCCATGACTGGAATCTGATGGATGTCTTTGGTGGTGATGCTGTTGAGAACTTGGCTTCCGTCAGCATTTGGAGAAACCGCTTCTAATTTCTCTTTAGGTGTCATGATTTCTCCGACTTTGGTCTCCGGCCATTTATCTGAAGGAGTTTGTTTCACATCTTCTAAACATACTATGCCCTTAAGGCTTCCTTTATCTGAAACAAGAAAAACTCTTTCTCTTTTTTTGAGAATATAATCATCAACTAAACTCTGGACGGAAAGGTCGGGTGTCACGGCCTCAAAATTCTTGGTCATCAAATCTTCTGCCCGAACTCCTTTAAGCAGGCTTTGGACCATAACCTGATCATAACCCCTTACAGCTGCACTGTGGAGAAACCAGCCGATAAAGATCATCCAGATGCCGGGGAGGAGATTCGCTCTTAAAATCTGAAGAATTCCGATAAATATCAGGAAAAAAGCAAAGCCCTGCCCTACCCTGGATGCTATTTTTGTGGCTTTTTTCAGGTTGCCCGTAACCTTCCAGATAATTGACCTTAAAACTCTCCCTCCATCCATCGGAAAACCCGGAAACAGGTTAAATATGGCCAGCACAGTGTTGATCATAGCCAGGTAAGAAGCGGATGCCAAGAGCGGCTCGCTAATTCCCCTGAGAATAAAAGAGAGGATTAAAAAGAGAAAAGCGATTAATAAGCTCGCCATCGGACCAACCAGAGCCATAGTGAATTCCCGCAAAGGCCGTTTTGGCTCCTCTGTTATTTGGGCAACTCCCCCCAGGAGAAAAAGAGTAATGCTTCGTACTTTTTCTCCTTGTTTTAAGGCCACCAGGGAATGGGCCAGCTCATGGACCAAAACCGAGGCAAAAATGAGAAGGCTTGTTATTATACCTATGATCCAGTAAAGCCCACGGGACCAATCTTGATATCTTTGGGGAAAATAATTCGCGGATAAAATCCAACTGAATAAGACAAAAATAATAATCCAACTGGAATCTATTTTAATATCTATCCCAAAAACTTTTGCTATGCGCCAAGAATGTCTCACTCTTCCTCCTCCTACAAAAACAAAAAACCAAAAAATAACGTCCTTCTTATATTAAAAGGCTCTTGCGATGAATGGACAGGTTTTATTTTCTGGCCTTTTATCTAATTATATATGAAATTGGCTAAAATAAAAAAACAGGAAAAACAAAGCCGGGCTTGATAAATCAAGCCCCTACAAATTCATTTAATTTGCTCCGATAATTCTAATCCCGGCTCTTCCTTTTTGCCTCCATAAGATGGATTTGATGAATCAAGCCCCTACAATATTAAACAATATAATCAGCGGTGGGTTTGATGAATCAAGCCCCTACATTTTGAGCTAGAATCTTTTGAATTTCTCCTTGAGAGCACCGCAAACAGGACAAATATCAGGAGCTTCCCCTTCGGTAGTAAATCCACAAACCTGACAGACATGGATCGGCTTAAACTCTATGTCTTGCCCTTTTTCCACAGCTTCTTTGGCTTTCTTGTAAAGTTCAGCATGCACCTTTTCGGCTTCCAAGGCCCACTTGGTTACTGTTTCTGCTCCTTTCTCCTGCTCCTCTTCAGCTACCTTGATAAACGCAGGATACATCTCTTCCACCTCGTAGGTTTCACCATTTATTGCTTCCTGGAGATTCTCGGGAGTTTTCCTTATTCCATATAAAGTCCTGAGATGATTTGTAGCATGAACCTGCTCAGCAAAGCTATTGGCTCTGAAGATCCTGGCAACATTGGAAAAATTCTCTTTCTCTGCTTTATCAGCGAAGGCCAAGTATTTCATATGAGCTTGACTCTCTCCAGCAAAAGCATTCTTCAAATTTTCTTCTGTCTTTTCTTTCATTCCTTTTCTCCTTAAATCTTGACCATTTTTTCTATGGCTCCCCTTGCTTTCTGACTCACTTCTAGAGGAACCTCAACTTTATAAACCATATTTTCTAAAGATCTTAAAACTTTTCTCAGATCTATCTTTTTCATATTAAAACAAAAGGCAACATCTCGGGCAGGATAAAAATTCTTGGCTGGGTTCTCTTTCTTCATCCTGTAGATTATCCCGCTTTCAGTCCCAACAATGATTTCTTTCTTTGTTGTCTTTCGGGCCTCCTGGACCATTTTTCCTGTAGAAAGGACTTTATCTGCAAGATCTATGACCTCTCGCAGGCATTCAGGGTGGACCCAAACTTCTCCTCCGGGATGAAGATTCCTTTTTTCCCTTATATCTCTGGCTTTGATGTATCTATGAACATAGCAGTACCCATCCCAGGGAATAATCTTCTTCTTAGTATGGCGAGCAACATAAGCTGCAAGATTTTTATCCGGAGCAAAAAGAATTTCATCCGCATTAAGGGAATTCACAACTTTGACAGCATTTGATGAGGTGCAGCAAATATCACATTCAGCCTTTACTTCTGCGGTTGTGTTGACATAACAGACAACCTTACTTTCTGGATAATTTTTTTTCCATTGCCTAAGCTCGGAGGCAGTAATCATGTCAGCCATAGGGCAGCCGGCCCTTTCATCCGGAATAAGAATTGTTTTGTCCGGCGCCAGTATCTTAGCTGTTTCGGCCATAAAGTGAACTCCACAGAATACAATAATTTTGGCATCCACCTTGGCAGCAGTCTGGCTCAAGCCCAAGGAATCCCCGATATAATCAGCCACATCCTGGACTTCTCCAATCTGATAATTATGGGCCAAAATAACGGCATTCTTTTCTTTTTTTAATTTCATTATTTTGTCCCTTATCTTTTCCTTGTTCATTGTCCTTCTCAATGTGAATCTGATAAATCAAAGGAGGGTTTGATGAATCAAACCCCTACACATTTATTCTATTTTTCACGTTAAATATGACTCGGCAAATTTTCTATTTTAACCTGGTTCAGATAGAACTGACTATTCCTTAACTTTCTTGACGTATACTTTTATAGTTTCGCCTTCTTCCTCCAACCCGAGATATTCGTGCCCTGTTTGCCTGCACCAAGCTGGCATGTCCTCTCTGATTCCTTCATCAGTGGATATCACTTCCAGAACTTCTCCGATTTTCATTTCTTTTATTTTTTGTGCCGTCTGGATAATGGGTAAAGGGCAGAGTAAGCCAAAACAATCTAATTTCACATCAGCTTTCATTTTATTCTGTATCTCGCTTATTTTTTTATCTCTTTATATATTTAGTTTGATTTCTATTTTTGCTTCGTTTTTTTACCTCAAAGAAAACAAACGAGTACTTCAGGTTTATACCCTAACTTTTGTTGCACCGCAGTGGGGACATTTTTCCTCCTCTTTCTTTGCAGGCTGGCCGCATTCTGGACATTCCTCAAGTTCAAGCTCACATTGCGTGCAGTAATCTTCCATACCCTCGAGAGGACCCTCGCAGTAAGGACAATAACATTTATCCTTGTCGACGGATTTCGCTGGAGCTTCTTTTTCCTCAGCTTTAGCTTTCTGCTTCTCTTTGTAATTTTCAATCGCCTTGTGGAGAGCATCTGCTCCCAGGTTTGAACAGTGGAGTTTATTCTTGGGTAATCCTCCAAGCTCCTCGGCAACACTCTTATTTGTGATTTTAAGGGCATCTTCAAGAGTCTTTCCCATGGCCATTTCACTGACCATGCTGGAAACAGCAATAGCAGCACCGCATCCAAAAGTCTGAAACTTAACATCCTCTATTCGATTATCTTTCACCTTGATATAAAAACTCATCATGTCACCGCAGACAGGATTGCCTACCTGACCAACTCCATCTGCATTCTCGATAACTCCTACGTTCCGCGGGTTTTGAAAATGTTCCATAACTTTTTCGCTATAAATCATTTTTCTTTCTCCTCTAAATATTGGGTATATAAGGGAGACATTTTCCTCAGTCTCTCTATTATGGGTGGGAAGACTTCAAGGAGATAATCAATATCCTCGGAAGTCGTCTCTTCAATTAAACTGAAAACAAGCGAGCCCTGGGCAAGGGCATGATCTATACCCATGGCTAAAAGAACATGGGATGCTTTTAGTGCCCTCGATGTGCAGGCAGAACCGCTTGAGGCAGATATTCCCTGCATATCCAGGTTCAAGAGCATAGCCTCTCCTTCAACAAACTCAATGCAAAAGCTCGCATGATGAGTGAGCCTTTTTTCAGGATGCCCAGTGAGAAACACGTGCTCTACTTTCTGGGGAAGTATTTTCACAAGTCTATCCCTCAAAGGCTTTACTTTTTCATTGCGCTTTTCCATTTCCCTCTTGGCAATCTCTGCCGCTTTTCCCAGGCCTACAATACCTGATACATTTTCTGTTCCTGCTCTCCTTCCGCTCTCCTGAATACCGCCGTCAATGAAGGGAAGGATCCTTGTACCTTTTTTCACAAACAAAGCAGCACTGCCTTGGGGCCCGTAGAACTGATTTCCTGCCAAGCTCAAAGCATCCACTCCCAGTTCTTTGACATCAACAGGAATATTCCCCGCAGCTGCCACTGCATCTGTATGAAAGAGAACATCGTGGGCGCGGCAAATGCCAGCTATTTCACCAATCGGCTCAATCGTCCCCACTTCACTGCTGGCAAACATTACAGAAACAAGTATGGTTTCATCAGAAAAAGCTCGCTTGACATCCTCTGGGTTTACCAATCCCCATTTATCTACAGGAACAGAGCTCACTTTAAACCCGAGTTTTTCCAGGCTCTTTGCTGAATGAAGAACTGATTGGTGTTCGACTGCAGAGAGAACGATGTGAGTTCCTCTTTTTTGTTGGGCAAGGGCAAGCCCTTTCAGAGCAAAATTATTTGATTCTGATCCGCTTGAAGTAAACAAGACCTCTTGAGGCTCGGCGTTGATTAGTTGAGCTACTTTCTCTCTTGCCTCTTCAACGGCATTTAAAGCCTCTTGACCGATAGAATGGAGACTCTGGGGATTCCCGAAATTTTCTTTCAAATAAGGAAGCATGGCTTCAAGCACCTGAGGATGAAGAGGAGTTGCGGCAATTCGATCTAGATATACTCGTCTCATCTTTTATCCTTTTCCCTCAATAGAAAAAACCATCAGAGATCAAGATAGTTGGATTAGCTTTTCCTTGTTTATTACCTCAAACTGCAACGACTTCTTTAATCTCTGGGATTTCATTCTTCAGATGCCTTTCAATCCCCATCTTTAAAGTCATCTGAGACATCGGGCACCCACCACAAGCACCGGTTAATTTGACTTTAACCACATCATCCTTGACCTCAACTAGTTCTACATTTCCTCCGTCGGCCATAAGAGCTGGTCGAATTTTATCTAAAGATTTTTCCACTTTTTCTTTCATAATAAATTCTCCTTATTCATAGATTTTTAATGATATAGGTTTCACTTAAACTTTTCCATGATTTTTTCCAACCTTGGGACATCCACCCTTAAATCATCAAAAACAATAGGCTTTGCCTCCTTGCCAAAAACAAGATCTTCATAGGATGGTCTTTTTTCGATATAGATAAGACCCAAAGGAATTTTTTTCTCATTACTTAACTTTTTCCAGGCTTTCATCTTATCTTTAGGATTATAATTTGAATCATCGTCAAGATTGTAAATATTTTTCTTGAACCATTGATAAGTATTAACCTTATTGTGAATCACACAGGGGCTCAAGACCTCGATAAGTGAAAAACCGTTGTGTTTCATTCCTTTTTCGATAAGAGTGGCTAATTGCTTCGGCTCACCGGAAAATCCTCGAGCAATAAAGCTTCCCCCTGAAGCAAGCGCCAGTTGAGGCCCGTTGAGATTTAGATCCTTAGATCCGTATGGAGTTGAAACTGAAACAAAACCTTTCTCGCTTGTAGGAGAAGTTTGACCTTGAGTTAAAGCGTAGATCCTGTTATCCACAACCAAATAGGTGATATTGATATTCCGCCTTAAGGAATGAATAAAATGTCCCAGGCCAATAGAGTAGGCGTCGCCATCTCCGCTTATTCCTAAGACTGAGAGTCTGGGATTGGAAAGCTTAACTCCAGAGGCTACGGGCAACGTCCGGCCGTGAAGAGCGTGAAATCCATAAGAACGAAAATAATTGTTCAATCTCCCATGGCAACCAATCCCCGTCACAATTACCAACTGTTCTGGTTCCAGGTTTAGAGTAACAGCAGCCTTCTTAAGAGCAGCAAAAATGCCAAAAATACCGCAGCCCTTACACCAGGTCGGGTCCGTCAAATGATAGTTCTTTTCTTTTCTCATCTATAGAGCCTTCTGGATTTGAGTTGATATCTCTTTAGGCCTGAAGGCCTGGCTTGAATAATTAAGAATATTCTTCGCCTCAAAGGGCGTTCGCACCTGGCTTTTTAGAAGCAAACTCAATTGTCCAGAGAAATTGTTTTCTACAACAAAAGTTTTTTTGCACGTCGCTAGGAACTCATTTACTTTTTTCAAAGGGAAAGGCCAGAGTGTCCTCATCTGAAGGTATTTAGCCCTGATTCCTTTTTTTTCTAGCTGTGTTATCGCTTCTTGAATAGGTCCAAAGGTGGAGCCAAATCCTATGATCCCGATTTCAGCATCTCTCTTCCCCCATATTTTGGGACCGATCAGGTCCTTCGAAGCACTTTTAAGCTTTTTCATTCTTTTCTGCATCATCCTTACCCTATTTTCTGGGTCTTCATCTCTGTAGCCTCTCTCATCGTGCTCATTGCTCTCCGTCATATGAAGGCCGTTCTTCATACCAGGTAGAGCACGGGGTGAAACTCCGTCAGGCGTGAATTCGTACCTTTTAAAATCTTTTATTTTTATAAGCTCTTCTTGGCTTAAGAGTTTTCCTCTTTGGATTTCAACCTTTGATAAGTTAAATCTCTTTGCAGAACGGAGGCCCTGACCGTAATCCTGTTCTGTAAGAAGAATCACTGGACACTGATATTTTTCAGCAAGATTAAAAGCTTCTATGATGAACTCAAAGCATTCTTCTACTGTTCCCGGAGAAAGAACGATACGGGGAAAATCTCCATGAGAGCCATAAATCCATTGATTTAAATCTGCCTGCTCGGTTTTTGTCGGCATGCCTGTACTCGGGCCAACCCTCTGAACATGGGCAACCACTATTGGTATTTCCGCCATTCCAGCAAGGCCAAATCCTTCCATCATCAAAGAACCCCCGGGCCCAGAAGTCGAAGTCATGGCCCGCNNGGCCCGCGCTCCTGTGTATGAAGCTCCCAAGGCCATGTTCAATGCGGCCAGTTCATCCTCGGTCTGGACCACAAGACCGTTGAACTGGGGAAGATAGACGGTAAGCCACTGCCAGATCTCAGTTGCAGGGCAAATAGGGTAGGCAGCGAAAAACCGACATCCTGCGGCAAGGGCTCCGAAGGCAATTGCTTCATCTCCAGAGAGAAATAATCTGCCATAATCTTCTCTTCTCTTTAAGAGATATCTTTCTTGTGGCGCAACAAGTTCTTTCGCCTGTTCACATCCGAGATGAATGGCCTGAATATTTTTTCGAACGACTTCTTTCCCTTTTCTCTTCAAGAAAGCCTCTGAGATAATCCGTTCTACAACGTGAAAATCCAGATCAAGGATATAGCAAAGGGCTCCGAGCGCAATCATGTTCTTGAAGATTTCGATGCCAAAATTACCTACTGCTAATTTCTTTAAGGGAAAAGTATGGTATGTTCTGGCCCTGCTTTCTGAAGGAGGAGGCGCGACAAAGTCTTCACCATCACAAAGAAGGATTCCTCCCTCCGCCATACTTTTGGAATGCTTTAGGATTGCGTCACAATCAAAAGCCAGGAAAACATCGATGTCGTCTGCTCTCCCATAGATTTTCCCAAGACTCGCTCTAATCGTATAATTAGTCGGCTCTCCTCTTATGTTGGAAGGAAAATCCCTGTAAGTTGAAATCTCCAATCCTTGTCGCTTAAGAATCTTAGCCAGAACATTACCTGTAAAGAGGACTCCGTCACCTGCCATCCCGGCAATCATCACGGAAATATCGGTTATCATCTTTGCTTTTTTCTGCATTGTCTCTTTACAAAATCTTAATTTTTTGTCCTTAAAAATGTGAATTCTAAGCCATTCTCTTTAAGATTTCAGGATATATTCTTTACTTAATTTATAGTAATAATAGTAATTATATTTTATCATAAAATTTTTCTTTTCTCAATCCTCTTTAAGAAAAGAACAAATGACTTATTCTTTCCGTCTAATTATATGAGAATTAAATATAGAGGTAAATCTAGGCAAAAGAAGTTAAGCATCGAAGGACAGAAAATGAGAGCTGGCCTCTTCATATTTTTGAGGATAATTTTTTTATCTACTTTATAAAAAATAAATATGAAAAAAGCCTAAACAAGAACTGAATTTCGCTTTTATATCTTCTTCAAACTGCTCTGATTCTTTTAAAATTCCCGTTTTACTTTTTAGCTCTTTTCTTTTTCATCGGCTTTTTACAACAGATTAAGGCGTGCTCCTCAACGCATCCACAGATATTATCTACTACAACTCTTAAACCACAAACGTGACATTCATAAGCTTGGCCTTTTTTGACTTTAGCAGCAGCTTTTTTCTTGGGCGCAGCTTTCTTTGTTTTTTTGGCAGCAGTCTTTTTTGTTGTTTTCTTTGTCGTCTTCTTTACCGGCATTTAATACCTCCCCGATAGGAATTATTATATTCGAACAATGATTTTTACCATTAATTGGCAGCTAAGTCAATATGACCTTGATTCGGGAAGGTATGAATTAAGGCCTCTGTGCCAGGCCCCTCTGGCAAGGCAATACTCGAATTCAGCTTATTTCTTTTTTGATCTTATCCAGATCAGCAATGCCTTTCAGCTCAGCTTCGTTCAGGATGCTGTCCCTTCTTTCCACTCCTGTGGAAACAATCGCAATCTTAACCTGGACAGTATCTTCGATAAGCTTAAGGTAATCTTTAAAAGCTTGGGGAAGAGAAGAAAAATCTACTATCTTCTGGATTGGTCTTCTCCAGCCTCTCACCTTCTTATACTCAGGGACGACTTTATCCAAAATCCAGTTTTCTGAAGCAAAAGTGGGCAGCGGCTTCCCTTTGTATTTGTATCCCACACACACCAGAATTTCATCAAAATCATCGAGAACATCAGGCTTGGTCAGGGCAATCTTATCTATTCCGTTCAAGCGGCATGAATAAGATACTGCCACGGCGTCAAACCATCCACATCGACGGGGCCGGCCAGTGGTCGAACCGTATTCATTCCCCCTCTCAAGCAAATATTTTCCTCTCTCGTCAAAAATCTCTGTGGGAAAAGGCCCTTCTCCAACCCGCGTTGTGTAAGCTTTAGTTACTCCCAAGACTAAATCTATTTTTTGGGGAGGAATGCCCAAGCCGGTGCATACTCCCCCGGCAGTAGAATTGGAGGAGGTTACATAAGGATATGTTCCATGATCGATGTCCAAGAGGGCACCCTGAGCTCCTTCGAAAAGAACAGATTTCCCTTCTTTCATTTTCTGGTCTAAAAGAAGCGAAACATCCTTTACATATTTTTTTATCTTGGATGCGTAGGAAGCATATTCTTTATAGATTTTCTCAGCATCAGGGAGCGGCTTATCGTAATGAGAGAAGTAAGCTTTCTTTTCTTCTACATTCTCCTTAATCTTTTCTTTGAGGACGGACAGCTCCAAAAGGTCTCCAGCCCTGATTCCGCGGCGAGCCATTTTATCCTCATAAGAAGGGCCGATTCCGCGGCATGTAGTTCCAATTTTTTTCGCTCCCCTTCTCTCTTCATCGATTTTCTCTCTCTGCGAGTGATAAGGGAGGATGAGATGGGCATTTTTGCTTATCACGATATTATCCCCTATCTCAATCCCGGATTTTTTTAATTCGTCGATTTCATCTAGAAATGCCTTGGGATTTATGACAACACCGTTCCCGAGAATACAAAGCTTATCGCTATGGAAAATTCCTGAAGGAATAAGATGAAGAATGATTTTTTTACCGTTTACATAAACCGTGTGTCCGGCATTATGACCACCCTGATAACGAGCCACCACATCAAAAGATGGAGTAAGTAGGTCAATAATTTTACCTTTGCCTTCATCGCCCCATTGAGTCCCAGCTACAAGCAAATTAGCCATAAAAATCCTTATAAAAGTCTCGTGTTTTTTATATTCAGGAAGAAAGCCTATTGAGACCGAATTTTATCAGAAATTAAATCAAAAAAAAAGGGCACAGATTACTTTTTTTTCCTTTAAAAACTTAAACATGCCTGAAATGAGTAGGAGTTATCTTTAATCTTTGGGTCTTTCTCGCGGTTTATATCATATTCGAATTTAAGAAAAACATTCTCGGATGCAAAATACACGAAACCGAGTGACCAGCGATTTTTCTCCACTGAGATTCCCGCTCCAGCACCTGGACTGACAAAGCCTTGGCCATGAAAAGGATCATTGTATTTTATTCGTTGGTAGCTCACAACCGGACGAAGCGTGCCAGATTCGAATGAACCCTGGACATAGTATCCTTCAACTTTGCCCTCAGAAAAATTCTCAGGATTCTTTATAGTACCCATTAAATACTCAGAGATGATTTGCAATCCCTCTGATGACCAGATCAAATCTATCCCTTGAAAGATAAGATCTCGCTCATTATCCTCATCATATTTCCCTCGGTAATAGGAAAGGGCGACTTCAAGCGACTGGCTAACCTTTGCGCCCAATCTTGCTCCCTTTGCTTTGTTAAGATTATTATCCGTGAACTGCTGACCTCCCCTCAAATTTTCACTCTCAAAAAGCCCGTTCCCCCAATAGACTGAATAGTAAATACTGCCTGTTCTCCCCTCCAACTGAACTCCTACATCCCTCCAGCTTGGAGGAAACATATTCTCCACGATCAAAGGATCATTTATTAACATCGTCTGATGAGGGCGGTTTGCCTGATTGTATCTTCCAAAAGGAACAATATAGAGTCCTAATTTAAAATTCACCAAATTAGAGAGGTTGAATCCTACCCAGGCCTGTTCTAACTCAATCCTGCTTTCTTCCCTGAACCTAATCTCTGCAACATAGTCAATCCTGGGTGCAAGTTCATCCGAGAAAATGAGCCCTAATTGAGCGTTTCGAAAACTTCCATCGGCTTGGTCTGATTGATCCTGGCCTTTTATATAGCCAAAGGATAGATACCCAGAGATTTTGCCCAGAACATGGACAGGAGCAATGAAAACCGACAAAACGAGAAAAATGCTAAGGATTCTAATTTTCATAATACTGAGTAGTCAAAATCGTCTTCTATAAGAGAAATTTTATGCTTCTCGACATTTACCTTCTGGGAGATTAATCGATTGATTTCACTGGCTCCTTTCTTGGTCCCCATCCATATAGCTCCGACCACTACACCTTGATGGATGACCACTTTTTTATACGTTCCCTCTTCTTTTTTTTCCTTTCTGAATTCCTCATAAGAGTCTTCTTCTGGATTAACAAGGCCCGCGCTCATGACATCAAGGCCAACTACTTTCAAGGTGTTAGAAGGGACGGTTCCTTCATACTTCTCCTTCTTACCTAAGATATTGGAAGCAACCACCCGAGCCTGATTAAAAGAAGCAGGAATAATTCCATAGACTTTTCCTTGGTGCTGGATAACGTCGCCCGCAGCGAATATTTTTGAATCATTTGATTGGAGGTAATCATCGACAACAAGCCCTCGATCGGTCTCAAGACCAGCTTCCTTGGCTATTCGGATGTTTGGCCGCACCCCAGCTGCTACTATAGCCGTGTCCACTTCAATCTCTTTATCTCCTTTAAACCTTAAGCCTTTCACTGCTTCCTTTCCAAGAATCTCCTCAGTAGCCAACCCAAGATGGACTTTTATGCCCATATTCTCAATCTGGGCTTTAAGCAGAGATGCTCCTTGGATATCGAGCTGGCGGGGGAGCAAACGTTCGAAAAACTCAACCACTTCTACTTGAGCTCCTCTTGATTTCATTGCCCGTGCTGTTTCCAGACCTAAAAGTCCTCCTCCGATTACGACAACCCTTTGGTGATTCTCGAGGTACTCAAGAAGCTCAAAAGCATCCTCAAGAGTCCTTAAAGCAAAGACGCCCTTTTTATCTGCACCTTTAAAAGGAGGGACGAAGGAAGAAGAACCGTTAGCGAGGAGCAAAAATTCGTATTTCTCTTTTTTCCCTTCCTCTACTTCTATTTCCTGTGAATTAGGGAAAATCCTTGTTACATGTTTCTCAAGATGAATATTTATATTTTGCTCTCTGTACCATTCCTGAGAAAAAGCAAACATCCGCTCAAACGGGATATTGCCTGCCAAAAATTCGATCAGGTTTGGGCGGGGATAATAATGATATTTTTCTTCCGCAAAAACTTCTATTTCGACTTTTTTATCCAGCTCGCGCAGCGTTTTAGCAGAGATAATTCCAGCTAAACCATTCCCAACGACGATTACTCTCACGTTATACTTTTAGCTCCTGACCAGTTTTAATCGATCTTCTGGAAAAATTCTTTGCCGACTCCACACTGAGGACAAACCCAATCATCAGGCAAATCCTCAAAAGGAGTTCCTGGTTCCACTCCGTTATCGGGGTCACCAACTTCAGGGTCGTAGATATACCCGCAAGCTGTGCATTCCCATTTTTCCATCTTCATTCTCCTTAAGATTTTATATCGGACTTTGCTTCTTAAGAGCTGGTAACTGCCTTCTTTGTTGTTTTAAAGAATCCAGAAAATGAGGACATAGATCAATATCCTTCAAGGACATGTTTCTCGTATTCCTCTTCAAGTTTCAGCTTGTGTGATTTTTCCTGCTGGATGAGAAACTCAAATAATTTCTTGAGCTCTGCTTGGCTGACTTTTCTCTCAAGATCGGAATATAGATCCACGGCCTTTTGTTCCTTTTTTGCAGCAAGAATAAGAAGGTCTTGAAAATTCATATCAGCACTGGGAGGTTCTTCTACCAGATAATCACTAATTTTCAAATCATCAACTTCTTTGATTTCTAAAGATTCAATTTTCTCTTCTGTGATGTCCTGAAGAAGCTTCTTATGGTTTCTCTCCTCTTCCTGGAGATCGAGCAAGAGTTTCTTAAGGCCCGGAGTTTTTGCAATACCCGCAATTTCTCCATAAGCTTTGATAGCTTCTTCTTCCCTTTTTATGGCAAATTCTATGAAATCTTCAAAAGTTTGCATGTCGGACTTTCCTCCATTTCTTTTAATTCGTTATTTTTTCGTGAAGATAAATTGCAATTGAAAATAAACTACAATTATAATAAAAACGTCTTTTATGTCAAACTGGAGGCTATCTCCGTTCGTTTTTTATGGAGGACGAGATGATCGATGATTCTTTAGCCCGCAAGGCTAAAAAACAACTCTATAAGGCTGCAAAAGAAATCGACCTGGATCCCAACCTCTTGAAAATACTGGAAAGACCTATGCGGATCCTGAAAGTATCTATCCCTATCAAACTAGACAGCCGAAAGACAAAAGTTTTTACCGGCTTTCGCTGTCAGTATAATAACGCCAAAGGGCCAACAAAAGGGGGAGTTCGATACCATCCAGATGTAACGGAGGAAGAAATGGTTGCTTTGGCTGCCTGGATGACATGGAAATGCTCGCTTCTGGATTTACCTTACGGTGGAGCCAAAGGGGGGATTATCTGTGATCCGAGAAAGCTTTCCGAGGCTGAGCTAGAAAGGCTGACCAGAAGATACACAACAGAAATCATGCCTATCCTTGGTCCGCATATCGACGTCCCTGCCCCAGATGTGTATACAACCTCAAAAACAATGGCCTGGATCATGGATACATTCTCGATGGTGAAAGGCTACACCGAGCCAAGTATTGTCACCGGGAAACCTGAAATCCTGGGTGGCTCTAAGGGAAGAAAAGAAGCCACCGGAAGAGGAGTGTCTATAATCGCCAGAGAATTTTTCAAGGCAAAAAAGAAAAATCTCAAGGGAGCCAAGATTGCTATCCAGGGATTTGGAAACGTGGGAGGCCACGCTGCTCTTTTCCTTTCCCAGATGGGAGCAAAAGTTGTGGCCACATCTGATATCTCTGGCGCACTCGTCGATCCAAATGGTTTGGATATCCCTGGCCTTATAGATTGCGTAGAGAAACATGCCTGCATCATCAAACATCCGGGAAAGCAGATTGATAGAGACAAACTACTTTTCCAGGATGTTGATATACTCATCCCTTCAGCTCTAGAGAACCAGATTCATAGGAAAAATGCAGATAAGATTAAAGCGAAAGTTATTATCGAAGGAGCTAACGGCCCCACAACGCCAGAAGCAGATGAAATCCTAGAAAAAAAGGGAATTCAAGTGATTCCTGACATTCTTGCCAATGCAGGAGGAGTTGTAGTCAGTCACCTTGAATGGGTTCAGGCAATGAGCGGTTTATTCTGGGAAGAGGATCAAGTTAATAAAGAGCTGGAGCGGAAAATGGTTAAAGCTTTCAAAGAGGTATGGGAAAAATCTGTCCAAAAAACCGTTTCTTTGCGCTGTGCTGCATATCTGGTTGCCCTTGAAAGAATTTCTGAGGTGTATCGGTTTAGAGGTTTATTTCCGTAATCGGTTGCTGTATTAGCGTTTTTCCTCTTTCTGACACCCAGGACAGAAAAAACTGCTTCTGCCTCCGAGGCGGAGGCGCCTAATCTTTTCTCCACAAATAAAACAAGAGAGTTGCTCCCTCCCGTAAACCTGATGATATTCCTGGAATTCTCCTCCCTTCCCCTCATCATTCATGAATGATCGGATTGAAGATCCTTTATGGATAATGGCTTTTCTTAAAACGTCCCTCATAGCCTTCAAAAGCCGCTTCAGTTTTTCATTACCAAGATAAGAGGCTGGGATTAAAGGATGGAGTTTTGCCCGGAAAAGAATTTCATCAGCATAAATATTTCCAATCCCGGCGATAAAATTTTGGTTTAGGAGTAGACTCTTCAAACGTGCCTTTCTGCTTTGAAAGAGCTTTTTAAAGTGCGGAAAATTTATCTCAAGAGGCTCTGGGCCAAGGTTTTCAAGTTCATCTGCACAGGATGCGTTAAAAGTCCGAAGGCAGGAGATAAAGCCAAACTTGCGAACATCCCTGAACCGCAGCTCGTTGTTTTCATCCTTGAAGAAAAGGACAAAATGAGTGTGTTTATCTAAAGGTTCTTCTCTGGGATAAAAAAGCAGCTGTCCTGTCATTTTTAGGTGAATAAGAAGACTCAGATTTCTCTCTAAGTCTATCAGAAGCATTTTTCCTCGGCGACGAAGACCAACGACCTTCCTTCCTTTAAGATCATGAATAAGAGAAGGCTTCTTCTTCCTCAAGACAGGAGGATAGATGATTTTAACCGAGCTAATTTCAAGACCTATAAGCTTCGAAGAAAGACTCTGAACAATAGTTTCAACCTCGGGTAGTTCAGGCATTTTTGATGTAGGGGCTTGATTTATCAAGCCGCCTTTTTTTTGTAGGGGCTTGATTTATCAAGCCGCCTTTTTTTTGTAGGGGCTTGATTTATCAAGCCCGCTCTTTTTTAAAACTAATTAGTATAGCATAAACTCAACCTAAATTGTTTTTGGCAGATGATCAATCGTTAATGCTGAGCTATTGGTAAAATAAGGTTTAGGGAAATAGCTGCAGCGACCATTGAAGAATGGCTCAGGCAATATGGCTCAAAAACACGTTGCTTTTCCCCAGGGAATCAAAAGCAACTCGGATCAAGGCTTCGCTCTTCTCTCTTTCGGAGAGAAACCATGCCCCCTCAGCCTTTTTCACGGTTTTTTCACCGTACAGCCTTCGCCTAGCTTGGGAATCAGACATAGTCGGGAGTCGAGATTGTCTGAGCGTAGCGAGTTACGCAGCCGGCTGATCAGAGCGAATGCAGAATGGCGTTAAAAATCTGAAGGGATCTAGGCTATTTCCCAAAACCTTTTCTAATCATAGAATTGTAGATGCTTGCTTACTCCAAATTCTTCTTGATTTGGTTCCTCTTTTCATTTATCATTTTCATTCAAAATGAAAATTGATATCAATGACATAAAAATCATGGGCCATGTAGCACTAGGGTGGCTCATACCTGGAGCAGGACATATTTCTCAAAAGAAATTCTGGAAAGGCGGGATATTCTTCGTCTGTATCTACTCAATGGCAGCCCTTGGTTTGCTCATGGGTGGAAAAATCTATTCCTTGCAGGCAGAAAATCCTCTAACTATTCTTGCTTTTCTTTCTGACTTAGGGAGTGGCCTCCTCTACATTCTTTCTAAAATCTTCTATTTTGGCTTAGGGGATTTAAAGAATACGACTTTTGAATTCGGCACGGCCTATATTGCAGGTGCGGGGCTTCTGAATTACCTCGTCACCCTTGATGCATTTGATATCGCCACGGGAAAAAAGAAATGATATTAAAAAGCCATCTTTTTTCCATGATTCTTTACGCTGCTTTTGTCTGCATCGTCTTAGCCCTCATCCGAAGATCAGAAAGAAAAAGCCAGATAAAGTATGCTCTTTCTCTCTTTTTCTTGATGGTTTTGGGCGCTCTTCTTTTTGGCTGGTTTATGTATCTATTCGCTTTATAACCCTCCCCTCCTTCGCTCATTCTTGCATCTTTGAAACCTCAAATTGATATGTTATAATCGTCCCCTAAATTGATGAACTCACAAATCTATGAGCCTGCTATCGAATTAAAAATCAACGCTCAACTTTTGACGCAAAAAAAAATTTTTTACGGCTGCCACACTCAATACGGAAATCATCCAACCTCTAAAAAGTATTGAAGAAAAAAACCGAACATACTTGACCGAATGATGAAAAATATTATTCCTCAGACTTTTTTTTGTGCAGCTTAGGATGATAGAACTATATCATATCTGGAAGCAGTACCAACCTCCCCGGTGGGCTCTGTCTGATATTACATTCACAGTGAATAGAGGAGATTTCTGCTTTATCACGGGCCCCAGCGGTTCAGGAAAAACAACTCTCCTAAAAATGATATTGAGAGAGATCTATCCTACTCAAGGTCAAATAATCGTTGACGGGAAAAACGTTGTCAGAATTCACGACCACAAAATTTATAAACTGAGAAGGACTATAGGTAGTGTCTTCCAGGACTTTCGCCTTCTTTTCCACAAAAAGGTGTTCGAGAATGTGGCAATTGTGCTGCGGGTTATCGGGATTTCTCGCAAAGAAATAAGAAGAAGAGTTTTCAACGCGTTGAGAGTTGTCAACCTTCATCACAAAATGTGGGAGTATCCTTCTCAACTTTCTTACGGTGAGCAGCAGAGATTGGCTATTGCCAGGGCGGTAGTGAACAATCCAAAAATCCTCTTAGCCGACGAGCCAACAGGAAACCTCGATCCTGAGCTTGCCTTTGAAATCATTACCTTATTCAAAGAAATCAATAAACAGGGCGCAACTGTTATTATCTGCACCCATGATAGGGATTTAATCCGCCATTTTGGTGAGAAGATTTTATTCCTGTATAAAGGGAAACTAATCAGAAAGGAAACAATTTGATTATCCAAAAATTAAAGTACTTCCTCAAGGAAACGCTCAGGAACCTCTGGCAGTATAGAATTCGTAACTTTTTCTCTATCACTATCATCTGTCTTTCATTTCTTATATTTGGAGTATTTCTCTCCCTCTCCAACAACTTCCATTTTACAGCCCAGCAGCTATCCAAAAACATGATGATCATTTTTTTCCTCGAGAAGAACTTGCCTGAAAACCAAAGAAACCTGGTAGAAGAAAAGCTAAAAGAATCATCGCTGATAGAAGATGTTCATTTTAAAAGTCCAGATCAAGCCCTAGAAGAATTCCAGAATAATTTTCCAGAACTCCGAAGAATCATCGAGAATTTAAGGGTTAATCCTTTCCCTTCTTCCTTTGAGGCAACCATCAGCGAAGAAAATTTCTCATCTGCCGAAACGCTGGCGTTTATCCAGGAAATGAGGGAAATGAAGGGAGTCGAGGATGTTCAGTTCAACAGAGATTGGGTGGAAAAGATGCGGTCTCTCAGCAGATTGGCTCAGGCTGTTGGATTTTTTTTAGGAGGGATATTGGTTTTAGCTTCCTTTTTTATTATCTCTAATGTCATCAAGCTTAATGTTTTTGCCCGCCACGAGGAAATCGAAATCCTCCGACTCGTCGGAGCGACAAACACTTTCATCAGAATACCTTTCCTCATGGAGGGAATGATTCTGGGAATATTTGGAGGGCTGGTCTCTCTCTTGTTGATTTTTCTCTTGATAAAGTTCTTCCCTCTTTATTTAGGCGTTTCTTTGGGAGTCTTCAGCGAACTCATCAATTTCCGCTATCTTTCCCTTTCTCAAATCATTATGCTCATCGCAGCAGGAGCATTCATCGGCTTCTCCGGAAGCCTCAGTTCTCTTGCTCGCTTTCTCAAAGTATAAAGATCTCGCTAATCAAAATATTTTACTCGCCCTTCTGTGGGCTTCTCTCAAGGGCTCGGGAATCCTGAATTTCGAACATCTGAGAACAAGTTTCATGGCAGACATGAAATCAATCCTATGCCCTGGAGATACAAAAATCGGCTTCACACCGGGACGGGTTCTAAGGCAAATCCCTGCTTTGTCTTTTTTATCATTCCTGAAAAAAGTATAGGATCCTCTACTTTCCGAGGGTAAGACGAAAGGGAAAAAGGGTGTCTTCGCACATCCTATTGTACAGATATCTAGGATAACTCCAACATAGGAGGCTAGGCCCATTTTTCGAGGATGAGCAATCCCGTTTCCATCTACAAGAGTCACATCAGGTTTGCTTCTTATTTTCTTGAAAGCATCCAAAAAAACTGGACCTTCTCTGAAGGATAAAAACCCAGGAAGATAAGGAAATTCAATTTCTCTTACTGCTTCTGATATCTCAACAATCTCAAGCTCAGGAATTTTGAAAACCACTATGCTCGCTCCTATCTTGTTTTTCTTATAGCTATATCCAAAGTCTGCGCCGGCCATAAGATTGACCTCTTTGCCATCCCATTTTAAGTTCAGCCTGGCCGAAAGTCTCTGCTGCGCTTCAACGGCTTTCTTTAGATTCATCTTCGTTTTATCCTCAGTTTATCATTATAATCTTTTTTATTAAATTCTCAGGATAAAGATATATAATTTTAAGACTCACACAAAAAAATGAGCAGATACTCGGATGCATTCTCTTTCTATTTCTTATGCATATTTACAGGAAATCGTTTTTCGTCGTCTCTCTATTCTTTGCGTTTTTTTCCTCTGTTATATCTCTAGTTTAGCCAGTCCAGCAACCTAACTTGCCCCATCTGTTTATTGACATGGTATGCTTCTTTGCCTAAAATTCCAAAATATGGCATCTCTAGGGCAAGATCTCAAAAGGGAACGAGAATTGAGAGGTATCTCTCTAAAAGAAATTTCTAGCTCAACCAAAATCAGCCTGAGATTTCTCCAAGCCTTAGAAGAGGACAGGTTAGACATGCTTCCCGGCAATTTTTTTATCAAAGCTATTCTCAAAAGCTATGCTAAATTTATCGGCCTAGAAGAGGATTATGTTTTGAACAAGTATTATGAGGACTCTCTCGAACAGGACCAGTCCCTGGAGTCTAAGCAAACAAAGAGAAAAACTCGTCCGGCTGTGAAAAAAAATATAAAGAGATTGATTTTAGGCGGTGCTCTAATAATCATCCTCTTGCTATTTCTTTTCTTCCTTTATTATTTATTTTTTCTAAAAAAACAGACTCTACCGCCCACTGAAGTACCTAAAGCCTCAACACAACTACAGAAAGAGATGTCATTACCACCCTCACGAGATGAATCTTTGGCGGAATTGATACCTGATGAAGCAGCCTTAACCATTGAAATCTCCTTTATTGAAGAAACTTGGCTCCAGGTTTGGGCAGATGGAGTATTAAAAGTAGATGGTCTCAAACAGCCAGGAGAAAAACTCACGGTCAAAGCTAATGAAGAGCTTCTCATCCACACAGGAAATGCGGGAGGAATATCCTACATATTAAATAATAAGCAGGGAAAAAAGCTTGGTCCCAGGGGATCTGTAATAAGCAATATAAGAATAACCTTAAAGAACTACCAACGATTCCTCGCTCAAGAAGAGGAAACCATAGTTGGTTTGGATAAATGAAAAGAGAAATGACGTATTACAAAAAAGATATAAAGATGGAGAATAAGAAGAAAAAAGGGCCTCGAGTTATAGGGGCAATTATCATCCTCTTAATTATTCTCTTTTTTACTATCGAATACTTTATACGCGAAGCACAAGAATTTTCCTCAACCTCAGTGACAAATATTCTCCTTACCACTCTTCAATTAATCGTGCTCCTTCTCTTCATCATACTTCTTTTTGTCTTAATTAGGAATTTAGTAAAACTTTATTTGGAGAGAAAAAGGAAAATCATCGGCGCGCACTTTAAAGCAAGGTTAGTCCTGTTCTTTTCCGCCCTTTCCCTTATTCCTACCCTCCTTCTCTTCCTTTTTGCCAGTGACCTGATAAGTCGCAACATTGAACAGTGGTTCAAAACACCTTTAAATAAGATTATGGATGATACAAAAAGTCTGGCAGATAGCCTTCTTATGGAAAGTGAGGAAATTACTCTCCACTATGCCAGGCAATTAAGCAAAGGCATCAGAAAGCAAAAGCTTTTAAATGAAGGCCAGCTGCCTTTAAGGGAATTCACCAGAGAAAAGTTAAGGGAATACAAGCTGGATGAAATTGACATCTTCTTGGATGATGAAGAGTTGTTTGCCTATCTCAACTCGAATCTTCCTCTTCATGATTACCGAGACCTCCCGCCAGAACTTGTAAAGCAGGCCAGTCTGGAAGAGACAATAACAAGTATCGAATCAATGGGAAACGGGAAAATGATCCGACGCGGCCTCTCTTTCGATATTCCTGATATGGGAAGATTGCTAGTTGTTACAGGGAAATTCCTTCCTCAAAATTATACTCAAAGAATCGACAACATAACTTCTTATGTTCAAAGATACCGGCAGTTGAAAATACAAAAAAATCCAGTGAAAACATTCTATATTATAACCCTCAGTTTTATCACTCTTCTGATTATCTTTGCAGCCAGTTGGATTGGCTTTCACCTGGCAAAGGCAATCACAGTGCCTATTGAAAAGCTGGCTCAGGCGACAAAAGATGTTTCAAAAGGAAACTTAGATGTTAAGGTTGATGACCCTGCCTCCGGCGAGGTTGGAATTCTAATAGATTCCTTCAACCAAATGATCTCAGACCTCAAAGAAAGCCATCATAACATTGCCCAAAAAACCTCAGAGCTTGAAGCTCGAAAAAAGTACATTGAGACCATTTTGAATAACATAACAACCGGAGTTATAACCCTTGACGCAGAAGGAATCATCACAACCATAAATCCCTCGGCTCGAGAAATGCTGGCCTTGCCAGGAAAAAATCTCGTCGGAAAAAGCTATAAAAATATCTTAAGCCTCGCCAAATATGGAGAGATCTCCAAGAGCATTGAATTGGGAATTCAGAAAAAATATAAACTCTCTGAAAAGGAAATAAATATTAACTCTAGCAGCCAGGATACAGCACTCGCTCTAACACTATCTCCGTTGAGACAATCTAACAATAAATTTTCAGGTCTTATTGTAGTGCTGGACAACTTAACTCAACTTATGAAGGCTCAAAGAATAGCCGCCTGGAAAGAAGTCGCCCAACGAGTTGCCCATGAAATTAAAAATCCTTTAACTCCGATCCAACTCTCCGCTGAAAGGATTATTAAACATTTAAAGAAAAAAAAGAAAAAATCAGATGAGATTATCGATGATGGAGCCCAAACTATCGTCCAAGAAGCAAGAACAATAAAAGCTCTGTTGGATGAATTCTCAAATTTTGCTCGTATGCCAAAAGTCCAAATGCAATCTACAGATATTCACGAAATCATCGAACAAGCTGTTTCTCTGTTTAAGGGATTATTTAGGGATATTGAATTCGAGGTGCTATTCTCACCAACGGTTCCTTCCAATATCCAAACTGACCCTGAACAGATGAAAAGGGTGTTCATCAACATCCTTGATAATGCAATCCATGCCATGGATAAAAAAGGAGAAATCAAAATTCAGACTTCTTTTGAAAAAAAAGAGCAGAGAGTTAAAATTGAGATTGCAGATTCTGGTCATGGCATTTCTTTAAAAGATAAAGACAAACTCTTTCTCCCTCATTTTTCAACTAAGAAGAGAGGAACTGGCCTGGGATTGGCCATTGTTAACCAAGTAATTAACGATCACAACGGATCTATCGATGTTCAACGTAATCGTCCCCATGGAACAAAATTTGTCATCCAAATTCCAGCATGATCAAAGATAAAATTCTCATAATTGACGATGAAAAAGGCATCAGGTCTTCGCTAAAGGGAATCCTGGAGGATGAAGGCTACAGTATTAAAACCGCAAATACCGGAGAGGACTGTTTAAAGCTGCTCGAGTGGCAAAATTTTGATCTCATTCTTCTTGATATATGGCTCCCTGAAATGGACGGGATTGAGGTTCTGAAAAAAATCAAGACGATGGATGAAAATCCTCAGGTAGTGATGATCTCGGGCCACGGCACAGTCGAAACAGCCGTGAAGGCCACAAAACTCGGGGCATATGACTTTTTAGAAAAGCCACTTTCTCTGGAAAAGGTTGTTTTAACCGTAAAAAATGCATTAAGACAAAAGAGGCTAGAAGAAGAAAATATTCAGCTTCGCCAAAAAATCAGAGTAAAGCACCATCTTATAGGAAAAAGTCCGGCCATAAAAAAATTGAGGGAGGAGATAAAGAAAGCAGCGCCAACCAACGGAGGGGTACTCATCTATGGAGAAAGTGGGACAGGAAAATACCTCGTTGCCCGCCTGATTCATCAAGAAAGCCAAAGAAAAAACAAAAGATTTGCTCAGATAAACTTTGCTGCCATCCCAGAAGATTTGATTGAAAGTGAGCTATTTGGCCATGTCAAAGGAGCTCATGTTAATGCCAATAAGGATAAAAGGGGGAAATTGCAGCTCGCAGACGGAGGAACTCTTTTCTTCGACGAGATTAGCGATATGAGCTTAAAAACCCAGGCCAAAATGGTAAGAATCATCACGGAAAAAAAGTTTGAACCCTTAGGATCAAATGAATCCATAGCAGTGGATACAAGGATTATCGCGGCGACAAATAAAAACATAAAAAATCTCATCGCCAGGGGTAAATTCAGAGAGGATTTATTCCTCAAGCTGAACGTCATCCCTATGGTCATTCCTCCTTTACGAGAAAGAAAAGAAGACATTCCTCTCTTGATAGAAAATTTTCTTAAGTATTTTTCGATTGAGTACGGCAAAAAGAAAAAATCCATGAGTAAAAAAGCCATGGAAGCTTTCCTCAATTATTCCTGGCCAAACAACGCCAGCGAGCTCATTAACGTGATCGAAAGATTTGTGATCATGGTTCCGGAGGAAGAAATCAAGGCTTCTCATCTTTCCCTTCTTGTCGAACCCAGGGAATCACAATATGCTCCTGACTTCAACAAGAATCGACCGTTGAAGCAGGCAACTAAGCAATTTGAGAAAGAATACATCCATAAGGCTTTAATAAGGCATAATTGGGATATTTACGAAACAGCCTCAGACCTAAAGGTAGACAGAGACGGCCTTAACAAAAAAATAAAAAAACTGGGCATAACCTTCCTCGGTTAAAACAGCTTTTCGTTCCCCTCAATAATGTATAGACCTGGTTGTTCTTCACTGTTATAATAGGAAAAATTTTTTTAGGCTGGGAAAACATGGAAGCACAAATACTCGAGATATTAACCGCTATAAGAGATTTCATCTGGGGTCCTCCCCTCATTGTAATTTTGGTGGGCACAGGGATTTTTCTGACTATAAGATTAAGAGGCCTTCAGATAAGAGGTCTTTTCTATTCTCTTTATTTAGCCCTTTTCAGAAGAAAAGAGGACGATGAGCAAGAAGGCGACATATCTCATTTCCAGGCGCTGATGACAGCGCTGGCGGCTACTGTGGGAACCGGAAATATTGTCGGAGTGGCCATCGCTATCTCCACAGGAGGCCCTGGAGCTCTCTTCTGGATGTGGATTACTGGTCTCTTTGGGATGGCCACCAAATACTCAGAAGCTGTTCTGGCAATAAAATACAGAGAAGTCGATGAGTTTGGGACCATGAGCGGGGGGCCCATGTACTATATCTCTAAAGGATTAGGCTGGAAATGGCTTGGGACACTTTTTGCAATCTTTGCCTTTATCGCTGCCTTTGGCATAGGGAACATGGTTCAATCCAATTCAGTAGCTGACGGTGTCAAAACTTCATTCGGCATTCCTAACTGGGTAACAGGAATTATTCTGGCAGCCTTCACAGCTATGGTAGTCCTGGGGGGTATAAAGAGCATTGCCAGGGTTACTCAGATCCTTGTACCTTTTATGATTATTATCTATATCGTGGGAGCTTCTGTAATTCTGCTCATGAAAATTTCTATTGTCCCCCAGATCTTCGCCCTTATTTTCAAGCATGCGTTCACACCGACAGCTGCCGTGGGAGGTTTTCTCGGTGCAACGGTGATGCATACGATGAGAATGGGAGTATCCAAAGGAGTCTTTTCTAATGAATCAGGATTGGGTTCTGCTCCCATTGCCGCAGCAGCCGCAAAAACTCCGAATCCTGTCAAACAGGCATTGGTTTCCATGACCCAGACTTTCATCGATACTCTTGTGGTCTGCACTATGACCGGACTTGTTCTTATCTTGAGCGGCCTCTGGACTTACGGCCCTGAACTCAAAGGAGCCAAACTTACCGCCATGGCTTTCGGCGAATTCTTTCCAGGAGGGATAGGAGAATTCATTGTCACCGTTACTCTTATTTTCTTTGCCTATTCCACCATCCTCGGCTGGTGCTACTATGGAGAAAAATCTATCGAATACTTGTTCAAAGAAGGGGCGGTAAAAACTTACAGGGTTGTTTTTGTGATCTTCGTTGCTGTGGGAACTTTCCTGAAGCTTGAAACTGTCTGGAGATTGTCAGATATAATGAACGGCCTTATGGCTTTCCCCAACCTCGTAGGCCTTATCGGCCTCAGCGCTATTATTGTCTCCGAAACAAACAAGTATTTTTACAGAAAGCAAAAATAGACTAAGCGTTTTAGAAATACCCACACTGACCAATCTCATCTTCGAGCCTAAGGGATCAAGCCCTGCTATTTAGAAGAGGGCTTTTTCTGCTCTTTATTACCCGGTCTTTCTCAAGGATAAAACACCACCCAACAGATTAAAAAAAGATATTTACGACTGTTCGTCCTGCATTTACACTCATCAATTTTTGTGCTATCTTTTAGGACGAAAAATTTAGAGGGAAAAAATGAGGACAAAGTCTCTGCGGATACTCACCAGCTCGGCCCGGAAGTTTATCAACATGGGCGCCCTTTCCCGTTTGTGGAACTTGGTGAAAAATTTCCATGCTGCCGACATCTCTTCTCTTATGAATCACCTCGTCTCCAGAGAGAGACTGATTATTTTCAACGTGCTTCTTGATAATGATAAAGAAAAAACCGGTGAAGTTTTAAGGGAGCTGATCCCTGAGGACGCAGCCCTTATTTTAAACGAGCTTCAGTTAGAACAAATTTCTGACCTATTCCAGATTATCCCACCCGACGATGTCGCTCCGATTCTCGATCTCCTTCCGGATGATATGAAAGAATCCGTACTGGCCGCCATGGAGAAGAAACCTTCAGAAGACGTACAGGAGCTTCTGCTTTATGAGGAAGAAACAGCGGGCAGAATAATGTCACCCGATTTTTATGCTTTGGACCAGAGCACAAATGTTTCAGATGCCATAACAGCCATGCAGCTTGAAGGGGATGTGGAATCTGCTTTTTATCTTTATGCCGTAGATGAGGAGAACCATCTGGTAGGAGTTGTCTCCATAAGACAGCTCCTTTTTGCCCGTCCCAACACCCCGTTGAAAGATATCATGACTAAAGATGTCATAAGCGTTCATCCTGAAACAGACCAGGAACAAGTGGCCCGCAACGTGGCAGATTACAATTTTGTTGCCATCCCTGTCGTTGATTCTGAAAACAAACTTATTGGTGTAGTGACCGTGGACGATGTTATAGATGTTATCGATAAGGAAGCCACAGAAGACATTTATAAAATGGCCTCTTTGGATACAACCGATAGAATCCAGGACAGCCCTCTAAAATCTATAAAAAAGAGGCTGCCCTTTCTGATCTTCAGCCTCATCACAGCCTCTCTCGCTCCGTTTGTTGTCCACTATTTTGAAGATACTATTAAGGCTTTTGTAACTTTGGCTGTTTTTATGCCGCTAGTGGCGGCACTAGGAGGTATTGCTGGAAATCAGACTATAGCCATCGTCGTAAGGGAAATTGCCATAGGCCAGGCAGATTGGTTGACGGCAAGAAAAGCGCTGTTTAAAGAAATGCTGGTTGGCATCGGAAACGGCATTATCATCGGTATAATCTTAGCTGGGATCTCTTATCTATTAATCAAAAATCCGTATTTAGGCCTTATCTTGGGATTGGCCATCATTGCTAATCTCTTCATTGCCGCCCTGCTCGGAACCCTCATCCCATTATTCCTGAAATTACTCCGTTTGGATCCAGCACTGGGATCTGTCAATCTTCTCACAATGTGCACTGATACCGTCGGTTTCCTCTCTTTTCTTGGGCTGGGAACCCTCTTTTTGAGTAAACTCGCATAATCCACTCATGCCCTTAGAGCAATCTGAAGCCATCGTCTTACGAAGCTTTAACGTCGGCGAGCAGGATAAAATTGTTGTCCTCTTTTCCCGAGATAAAGGAATTATAAAGGGCGTAGCTAAAGGTGCTCGAAAATTCGGCAGTCGTTTTGGATCTAGTTTAGAACCTTTGTCTCTGGTCAAAGTATTTTATTATGAAAAGGAAAGAAAGGATTTAGTCACTATAAGCAATTGCGATCTTGTTGAATCTTTTTTTGAAATCCAGGACGACCTTCAAACATCCTTTACTCTCAGTTATTTTGCTGAACTTATCGAAGAATTCTCTCCTTCTAGAGCAAAAGACGACACTCTCTACCGCCTGTTGCTAACTATCCTGAACTCGCTTAAAGGCGGAGGAGACTTAAACTTTTTAACCCGGTATTTTGAAGCCTGGCTTCTAAAAATAAACGGAGTGCTCCCAGATTTAGATAAATGCAAAAAATGTCATAAAACTCTTACCGACTCTGGTTGGCTCTCTCCTAAAAAAGACGGTATCTACTGCAGCCGCTGCGCATCCTACAAAAAAGAAGCAATCAAGCCTGAATTAGGCTCGTTTGTCCAATGGATCAAAAAAAACACTCCTCCGAAAAAAGGGGCCCTGCCCTTCTCTTCCTCAGAACTCGAGAGCATCAAGAAAACTCTACAAGATATCATTATTTTTCACCTCGAAAAAAAGCCAAAAACCCTCCGCTATTTGAAATAGCAGAGAGGGTCAGGTCTTGTTTTTTGCATCAGATTCAGATGGTGCCAGGTCTTGTTTTTTGGGTTTTGTTTTTTGTCTGCCATAAATGGAAATCATAAATCGCGTCAAATCTTTTTTCTGGCCATAGTATTGGGAAATACAAAAAGCAAGACCTTACGCTTAACTTGATTTTTTGGCAAAAAAGAATAAACTATAAATCTTTCATGGAGATAATAAATGAAAGGAGAAAACGTGAGTCGATGCAAAATATGCGGTAAAGATATTGATCCAAAAATTCCCTTTTTTGTCATTTCCTTCAATAAAGAAACTATCGAGAACGGAAAAAAGAAATTGATCCAATCCGAGGAAGGAGCTTCTATCTGTGAAGAATGCGGCAATGAAGGCCTTACATCAGTTCTCAGGCACCTGAAGCTCATCCACGATTCTGATACTGAGCTCAATCAAAAAATGCAATCCATAATGAAATCAATAAAAATGGAAGCTATGATGAAAGAATTTGGAATTTTAGGGGAAAAGGTGGGAACTAAAAATCAATATCTGGCAAAATGTCCCTTCCACAATCAAGAAGCGTCTTTCTTAATCGATGCCACGACAAAGGAATATTTCTGCTTCTGCGAAGGATTGAAAGGAGATGTTTTCAGCTTTGTTATCAATTACGATAGAGACGTCAATCACAAACATATGACTTTGAAACAGGCTGTTGATTTTCTGATGGAAAAATTCCCGATCCAATAGCTTGTACTCTTCATAATATAACACCGATAAAGTCAAAAGGAAGAAAAAAGATGCGATTTAAAAAAGCCTTTATAATTTTCGCTGTTTTCTTTTTGTTTGCAGGAGTAACCTCTCTTTCCTTTGCTGATGAAGGCATGTGGATGCCGCATCAGATGAAAGACTTAAATCTCAAGAAATTAGGTCTTAAGATGGATCCAGATGATCTTTACAAAAGGGACGGAACAGGCCTTATGAGCGCAGTGGTCCGTCTGGGCGGCGGGACCGGAGGATTTGTAAGCCACGACGGCCTTATCCTGACAAATCATCATGTAGCTTTCGGCGCCTTGCAGCGAGCTTCTACTGAGAAAAAAGACTACATTACGAATGGATTCATTGCCTGGGAAAAAAACGAAGAAATCCCTGCCAAAGGTTACGTTGCCGATGTTCTCTTAGGATATGAAAAAGTGACAGACGAGGTCTTATCAAGCATAAAGCCTCAAATGTCTTACATGGAGAAATACAAGGCCATCGACAGAGTAAAGAAAGAATTGATTGCCAGAGAAGAAAAGAAAGGAAAAGACATCCGTTGCACGGTGGATAGCATGTACTCTGGGAATGAATATTACCTTTTTCGGTTTAAAAGAATAAAGGATATCCGACTGGTCTACGCCCCGCCGCAGGATCTCGGAACTTTTGGCGGGGACATAGACAACTGGATGTGGCCTCGACACACATGTGATTTTGCATTCTTAAGGGCTTATGTTTCAGAAGATAATGTTGGCGTTGATTTCAGTCAAAACAACGTCCCCTATAAGCCAAAATCCATACTGAAGATTTCTATAGATGGTTTCAAAGAAGGAGACTTTACTTTTATCATGGGATTTCCTGGAAAGACATACAGAAATTATACTCTTTCAGAACTTCAATTCGATATGGACGCCATGATGAAAAGAATAGAAATCTATAAAGATACTATTGCTTTCTTTGAAAAAGCCGGAGAAGAGTCGAGAGAGATTCAAATCAAATACGCACGTTTGATTACAGGGCTCAATAATTCTATGAAGAATTATCAGGGAAAAATTGAGGGAATTGAGAAAACATCCGTTGTGAACCGAAAAAAATCCGAGGAAAAAGATTTTATGGAATGGATCAATAAAAACCGAGAAAGACAGAAGGAACGCGGAGAAATTCTGGGAAAAGTAAAGAATTTTATGGAAAAATATTCCTCATATTACTGGAAAAATAATTTACTCTCAGGACTTGTGAGTCCTTATCTCGGCTCGACCCTACTATCCCAGGCATACGAAGTCTGGAGGACTGCGGAAGAGCGGCAGAAACCGGATATGGAAAGAGAGCCGTCTTACCAGGAGCGAAATTTACCCTACATCAAAATGAGAATCCAGCTTGCAGAGAAAGGCTATGACCTTAAGACTGACAGAAGTTTTTTAAAGTACAGGCTCAAGAAATTTTTTGACTATCATGAAGACCAGCTGCCTCTGGCTTTTAAAGGAATCGTAGGGAGACACTCGGAAGAAGCTGTGGACGATTATGTCGATAACATCTTTGATAAAACATCCCTTGCCGAGGTCAAAAAAAGACTTGAGTTTCTCGATAAGACGCCAGCCGAGCTCAAGAAACTCAACGACCCCATCCTCAATCTTGCGGCGGAACTCGAAAAAGAAATGAAAGTTCTAAGAGAAGAAAGGAAAGCACTCGATCAAGAACGTCTGGAATTGAAAAAAGTCTATGTGGATTCTCTTATGAGGCTGAAAGAAGGGAGAATTGCTCCTGACGCGAACTCTACAATTCGTTTTACCTATGGATTTATCGAGGGATATTATCCCAAAGACGCTGTATACTATCTTCCTCAAACATCTTTAAAGGGACTAATCGAGAAAGACACAGGTAAATTCCCTTTTCATGTTCCTCAGAAACTTAAGGAGCTTTATGAGAAAAAAGATTTTGGTCCCTATATCGATAAAAAACTTAAAGATATCCCAGCCTGTTTTCTCAACACCACAAACGTCACTGGAGGGAACTCAGGCTCACCTACCCTTAACGCGAAAGGAGAACAGGTGGGCATCATTTTTGATATGACATATGAAAGCGTTATAGGAGATTACTACATCCTTCCAGAGCTGCAAAGAACTATCAGCGTCGATATCCGCTATGTTCTTTTTATAACTGACAGGTTTTCAGGTGCAAAGCATATTATTAAAGAACTAGGATATTAGTACAGACTGGCCTGAAATTCTTATTCGTAACATCTTCTTTCATTCAACCTTCCCGAAAGATTCCCGACTAAATATTAGTGTTGAATATTACCTCTGGATTTATTTCGATTTTTGTCTATTAAAGACTAATCAATATATCTAAATGGTACTAATTTTAATTGAAATTAATGTTCTTTTATGTTATGAATTATTCAAACGGTGATTCACCCAAAATCACTTAGGGAGGCCTCTCATGACTAGGAAAAATCTCTCTCTTTCTGTTTTTTTGCTTTTGTTTATTTTTCTTCTTGCTACAATCTCTTTTTCCCAGCAGAAAGGCAGTATAGAAAAAATTGTTGTTTCCAAGACCGAAAAAACTGTTGAAGTTAGGATTCATTTTAGTCTTTTCTCTTACTACCGTCAGTTTGAGCTATCTGGACCTAACCGAGTTGTCTTAGACTTTTTTGATACGAACTTTATTAAGGCACCTCGTTTCCTCAGAGTGAACGCTCTTGGAATCCGGGGCATCAGGACAGGCAGGTTTAGGAGGGATATAGCCAGAGTCGTTTTTGACATGCTTGATGGAATACCTCCCTATAGAATCGAGACCATTGATAAAGGATTGAGAATATTATTCTGGCCGTCAGAAGAAGAGGTTATTGAAGAAAAAGTTATTGAAGAAAAACCCGAAATAGAAGAAGTAGAGGATGCGATTTGTGATATGAACGTCAATCCTGCGAAAGCTAATCCGAATGATCCGATCTTTGTGGATATGAGCGGTTCTCAGAATGCCCAATCCATGGAAGTAGAGGTTTTTGACAAAGAGGGAATGAAGGTCACATCCCAGAGGCTAACTCCGGATTCCCCCAAATGGGAGACAAGATTCGATAAGCCAGGAGAGTATTTTTTCAAGGGAAAAGCTTTCAACAAAGAGGATAAGCCATCTGAAAACCTCTGTGAAGCCAGAACGTACATCAATTCTCCGCCCATTAGCAAATTGGAGTGCAGCCCATGTAAAGACAAAATCCGAAAACCTATCACGTTGGATGCTACGGGTTCTACCGATCCCGATGGGCAGGTTATCAGGGTAGACTTTGAAATCACCGATAAGGAAGGTAACTTAGTCGATAGATATACAGATAACGATATGCCTTTTTCCTGGCAAATAGTATTTGAAGATAAAGGCGTATTCATTGTAACAGCTGTTAGTACGGATGATTATGGCGCAATGTCCGAACCAGCCCTGGTCAGGGTGGCAGCAAGGGAAGACAAAAAGAGACTTTTCATACTGCTGGATGCAGGTGCTGTGGCTTCCCGAGGAGAGGGAACGCATATGATATTCCCGGCAGGACGATTAGGGATAGGCTATAAGTTCCTTCCCGGTATAGATATAGTTATCGCGGGAGGGGCAGCCTATTCGAATCTCAGTGCGCCCTGGAAGTCTTTCTACAACGGAAGCCTGCTCTTAAATTTCCACCTTGGTCCTTTATACATCGGAGCCGGGGGAGGTGTCACAACAGAGAATAGAGAAACATTGCCAAAATCCTATGCAGAAGCCGTGGTCAATATCGGGTTCGACATGTTTAGTTTTTCTAAAACTAAAATATCTCTCCTTTTTGAAGGGGCAGGACCGGTTAAAGATTTAGAATTAGAAGACCATTACAGAGTAATGGCCGCTTTAAGAATTACATTTTAGTCTTAAAAAAGCGAATCTAGAAGAAGCCAAGGAGAAATCCTTGGCTTTTTTTTCATTATCCTTTTAGTTGGCTTTGCCTAAAGCCTATTATTTATTTCCCCCCTGTGACCAATATGAGAATAGCCTTATTCTATTTTAGCCGGCCGATTGCTTTCTCGACTGCCTCCAAGATCTCCCCAGATTCCACAACCTCCTTGAGCTTATTTATATCATCATACAAAGGACGATCCTCCTCAAGGTGATCGACATACTTACGAATAACGCCAGCAGCTGCTTGTATTCCTTTGCCTGGCTTGATAGGCTTTCGAAAATCTACTGCCTGAGCACCGGCCATTAATTCCACAGATAGGACGGCCTGTGCATTGTCGATAATCTGTTTAGTTTTTAGAGCTGTGGTCATTCCCATGCTGACAAAGTCTTCCTGGTCAGCCGCAGCAGAAATCGAACCCGTGGCAGCGGGATGAGAGAGGATTCTATTTTCACAGACAAGTGCGCCCGCCGTATACTGAGAGAGCATCAAACCCGAAAACATCCCGGCTCCTTTGGTTAAAAAGGCTGGCAATCCCATACTCAGATGAGGGTTCATCAGCCTGTTTGTTCTCCGCTCAGAAAGGACACAGACTGTGGTGATGGCTATTCCCAAAAGTTCAAGTCCGAAAGCCATCGGAGTCCCCTGAAAATTGGCTCCTGTAAGCACTACGTCATCATCAGGGAAGAAAGTCGGATTATCAGCAGCACCGTTAAGTTCTGTCTCGAGCATGTAGCGGGCCCACTTAAGAGCATCCCGGACTGCACCCATCACCTGGGGGGTACTCCGCAGACTGTAACAATCCTGGACTTTTTTGCCTTTCTGAGCTAAAAGCTCGCTTCCTTCTGTTATTTGTCTGATGTTTGCGCTCGCATCCAGCGCTCCAGGATAGCCGCGAACTTTGTGTAGTCTTTCATCATAGGCCTTCATGTTGGCATTCAGTACCTCTAAGGTCATGGCCGCAGCAATCTCTGAGTTTTTTATCCAACGCTCTGCATCGTAGATCTCCAGAACTCCCAGACCGACGATGATATTGGAGCCGTTGATCGTGGCTAAACCGTCTCGGGCTTCATAGACTATAACCGGAATGCCAGCTCTTTCCATCGCTTCCTTCCCAGGCAACCGCTCTCCTTTATAGAAAGCCTCGCCTTCCCCCATAGGCACGAGCGCCATCTGGGCCATAGGAGAAAGATCGCCACATGCTCCGACCGAACCTTTTTCACAGACAACAGGTGTTACACCTTTGTTCAGCATTTCTTTTAGCGTCTCCACGACAACAGGCCTTAAGCCAGAATGTCCATGGCAGTGGCAATTTATACGGCTCAGGATGGCTGCTCGGACAACGTCGATGGGCAAGGGTTTTCCGTATCCTGCAGCATGGCTGTAAATTAAATATCTCTGGTATCTTTCCACCTGTTCCTGAGTCAAAATGACTTCTGAAAGTTCCCCGAT
>WVZK01000134.1:67787-144242 GCA_011772475.1 Candidatus Aminicenantota bacterium
AATTGTCATGACCATTCCTCCTTAAAATATATACCCATCTGAATCATAGGGATTAAGCTTTATCACTTTTGTCATATTTTGGGAACAAGATACCCTATTTTATATTTTTGTCATAAATTATGAAAGTCAATCATGTCATGCAAGTCCGAGCTCCAAGCAATCTCCGAATTAATCAAGTCTAACCCTATCAGAATGTTCCCATCAGACTCAATAAAAAAGTTCTCTCTTTTTCCAAAGATACACAATCGTAAAAACAGCAAAAGCCAAACTAAATACCACAATATTTAGCTTAATCGTCTTGGTGATGCCCAATATAAAAAGCGCATCAAAGAGCCACATGCCCATAGCCACTAAAGAAGCCACAAGCCCGTATTTTTTCAGTTTTATCAGCCCGAAAGCACCAACGTAAAGAAAAATGGACAAAATTATATCCGGAGCGGCCATGGCATTGTAGACTACAGGATCAACGGGAATTGTTGAGGGAAATGCCTTCCCCACAAATCTTACCAGCCAAAAAATATCTATGGCAAAAGCTGCAAAAAACATAACGACTGAGATAATAATCAATCCTAAGGATACTTTCTTGGGCTCTGATCTTAACATTTAATTTTTATAGTAATCATGATTGGGATTGGAATAAATTTGGGGCAAAAAAATGATTTGAGTATGGTCTCAACATTTAACATATTTAGCATTCAGGAGAAAAAACCCACTAAAAATGTTAGACAGAAGAGGAAGATATGTCAAATTATTCAGGGGAACCTTTCCCAAAGCACCAAGTTCTACTTCAAGGGGATGTCCTCATTTTTCACCGTCCCCTATTTTTTTCTTCATTTCAAATCCGAGCATTTCAATTGACTCTTTCTTCATAAATTGATATTCTTTTGCCAAATAGGGAAACAGAGGAGGGGGTTATGAAATGCCCTAAATGCAATTCCGATAATCCCAAGGATACTATGTATTGTGGTAGTTGTGCTACTCCGCTCAAGCCGTTAGAGGAAATATCTGCCACAAAAACTTTCGAAACACCCGCAAAAGGATTAACCAAGGGGATCACCTTCGCCTCTAGATACGAGGTTATCGAAGAACTCGGAAAAGGAGGCATGGGCAGGGTTTATAAGGCTCTCGATAAAGAGATTAATGAAGAAGTCGCCATAAAACTCCTAAAACCTGAAATCGCCTCTGACGAGACAACAGTTGAACGCTTCCGGAATGAGTTGAAATTTGCCCGCAAGATCGCTCACAAGAATGTTTGTAAGATGTATCATCTAGCGAAAGAGGAAGAGACTCCCTACATCACCATGGAGTATGTTACGGGCGAAGATCTTAAGAGCTTGGTAAAAAAGAAAGGGAAGTTAGCAGATGACGAAGCAATATCAATAGCTAAGCAGGTATGTGAAGGTTTGGCTGAAGCGCATGAGCTAGGGGTAGTGCATCGGGACCTAAAACCGCAGAACATCATGATCGACGAAAAAGGCCGGGCAAAGATCATGGATTTTGGCATAGCCCGTTCGGTTGAGGCACCAGGAGTGACAGTGACAGGCGTGATGATCGGGACGCCTGATTACATATCCCCTGAGCAAGCAGAAGGAGAGGAGGCTGACCAGAGATCAGATATTTATTCATTGGGTGTCATCCTGTATGAGCTGGCAACAGGCAGAGTTCCATTTAAAGGGGACACAGCACTTAGTGTAGCTTTAAAACACAAGTCAAAGATACCTTCAGAACCGAAAAAACTCAATCCAGAGATTTCAGAAGATCTTAGCCAGTTGATAATGATCTGTATGGAGAAGGATAAGGAAAGAAGGTATAAAACTGCGGCAGAGCTCCTATCGGAATTAGACAAGATAGAGAAAGGTATTCCAATATCAGTAAGGATTCCTTTAAAGAGAAAGCTTGAGATTAAGTGGAAGAGTATTCTTCTGTATGGGGGAGTTCCTCTTCTATTGATTTTGCTCATTGCAGGTTCAATCGCTTTGTTTGTTGGGCGCGCAGCTGTCAGCGATTCGATTGCGGTCCTTCCGTTTGATAATCTCACGGGTGATGCCGATCAGGAGTATTTCGTCGATTGGATAACCGTTGAGTTGACCGGGAAGCTGGCCCGGATTGGTGCGTTGCGTGTGATTTCATTCAGGTCAATGAAACGGTACAAGGGATCGGAGAAATCATTGCAGGAGATCGCCCAAGAGATGAACGTAGATGCAGTTGTGACAGGGACGGTGGAGCAGGTAGGCGAAAACGTGAGCATACGGGTGCAGCTGATAGACGTATTTCCAGAAGAGCAGACCCTTTGGGAGGAGACTTATGACCGGGTTTTGACCGATGTTTTGTTGATGCACAGTGAAATAGCACGGACCATTGCGCAGGAGGTTAGAGCCAAACTGACACCACAGGAAGAGACAATCTTGGCCAGGGGCCGACAAGCTAATCCCGATGCTCAGGAAGCCTACTTAAAGGGTTTATATCACATGAACCAAGGCACCCCACAAGGATACCAAAAGGCAGTAGGCTATCTCCACGAAGCAGTCGAGAAAGACCCATCAGATCCCTTGGCATATGCAGGGTTGGCGGCTGCCTACATCCAAATCGCTCATAGCGCTTTAGCTACAGAAGATTCCTTGCCAAGAGCCAAGGCAGCAGCCCAAAGAGCATTGAGACTGGATGATACGCTGGCCGAGGCCCTTAACTCGTTCGCTTTTATCGCGGGATACTACGATTGGGAATGGGATACTGCAGAAAAGGCCTTCCTTCGTGCCTTAGAAATCAATCCCAATTTAGCCCATGCTCATTATTGGTACTCCTGGCAGCTTGTCCTATTCGGACGCATGGATAAAGCCATAGCCGAACACAAACGGGCCCAGGAGTTGGATCCGCTAACGCCTCTGAATACGGCTTGGCTGGGAGGATTGTACTGGTATGGAGGGCGATACGATGAAGCTCTAGAAGAAGTTCAAAAGGCTCTTGCATTAAGTCCCGATAGCTGGCACGGGTTGTACGTACTAGGAAATACATACACGGATGCTGGGAGGCATCAGGAGGCCATAGCGGTGTTCCAAAAGGCAGCTGAGCTCTACCCAGAGCTGAGATTTCTCCTTGGACGCGCCTATGCACTGGCTGGTCGGAGGGATGAGGCGCTGAAGATACTGGCTGAATTGGAGGAAGAGGAAGCCACCCCATTCGGTGCTTTCGGTATAGCCTCATTGTGCACAGCCCTGGGAGAAAAGGATAAGGCCTTCCGTTGGCTGAATTATGAGCATCCCCATGCGTGGTTTCCTTGGGTTAGGGTGGATCCTCAATTCGTTCCTCTGCGCGACGATCCCCGCTTCAAGGATCTGCTGCGAAAGATGAACCTTCCTCAGCTGGACGAATCTCCCTGAACAAGCTTTCTTTTGGGAAATTCCTTTTTTGAACATAAAAGAGAGGTGCTTTGGGGAACGTGCCCAATTTCAGGGAGGTGTCTCCATTTTGGAAATCATCTCTCTCTATAAAAATTAATAAAGTATTAAAATTCTAATCTCGCAGTTTCTCCGCAGTTTCCGGTTGACATCTTATATAGGGAAATATATAAGTAAAATCTCATATTTTCAAACTAACAAGAACTCATAACTTAAAGAGGTGAGAAAATGGCAAAAGAAATGAAAAAAATCATGGTCACTGGCTCAGTTGGTCAGATTGGCTCTGAATTAACCATGGCTTTGCGAGAGAAATACGGCAATGAGAATGTGCTCGCCACCGGACACAGAACAAAACCAAGTCCTGAGCTCCGCGATTCTGGACCGTTTGAATTTATCAATGTCGCCAAAAAGGAGACGATTGAAGAAGTCGTTAAGAAATACAACATCGACACTATCTATCATCTCTCCGCCATCCTATCTGCCGTAGGAGAAAAAAACCCTGTGCTCTGCTGGGATGTGAACATGAACGGAACATATAACATCCTTGAAGTTGCCTTGGAACATGAAATGACGAGAATCTTTGTTCCCAGCTCCATCGCTGCCTTTGGCCCAGAAACTCCCCTTGATAATACCCCCCAGGAAACAATTTTAAAACCAAAAACGATGTATGGAGTAACAAAAGTTGCCGGAGAGCTTCTCTGTGATTATTATGTCAAGCGCTTCGGTCTTGATATTAGAGGCTGCCGCTATCCAGGCATCATAAGCTACGAGACACTTCCTGGCGGGGGAACAACAGACTATGCCGTAGCTATCTATTTTGAAGCAGTAAAAAATAAAAAATACACATGCTTTGTGAAAGAAGATACCAGACTCCCCATGATGTACATGCCAGACTGCCTCAAAGCGGCGCTAGATTTAATGGAAGCAGACTTTTCTCGATTGAAGCATCACTCTGACTTCAATGTGACTGCTATGAGTTTTTCTGCTGGCGAATTAGCGGCTGAAATTAAAAAACATATTCCTGAGTTCACATGTGAATACGAGCCCGATTTCAGGCAAGAAATCGCTGATTCATGGCCCAACTCTCTTGACGACTCTGCTGCCCGCGAAGAATGGGGATGGGAGCCTAGCTACGATCTGGCTGCCATGACAAAGGATATGCTTGAAGTTCTTACTAAGCGCCACGCTGAAGGAAAGCTGAATTATTAGAATAAAATTATTCGACTCTTCAAGCGAAAGCTAATCAATTTAGCTCAGTAATCTCAATCGCCGGAACCTAAGTCTTTTAAGAAATTTGGCAGTGAAAACGCTGCCTCGTGAATATTAAGATTAAAATATTTAAGTCCCCGAGGGGGACCTCTTTTTATTTTTAAGGGTTGGACTTCATCTGATAGGAATACAAAGCACCAGCTTCCTCCAGGATAAGTGGGAACAGGGCTGGTGTAGAAACAGACATTTTTAAAGAGTTTTTCAAGGAAAGCATCTTTCTTTTTAATTGACTCCAGGTGATAAAAAGGCGATCCGGCTTGTGAGACTGCTATTCCTCTGCGGTTAAGACAACTTTTCAGTTTTTCGTAAAAATCACTTTCATGAAGAGAAACAGAAGGCCCTGCAGGATCAGAGGAATCTATAAAAACAATATCAAACTTCTTACCTGTTTTTTCGATAAATTCACTACCGTCAGCAATTATAAGCTCGGTTCTATCATCTTCAAGAGAGGGCAAAAGCCAGGGAAAATACTCCTTGGAGACATCTATAACCTGCTGATCGATCTCTACAAGGCAAGCATACTTAATCGGCCAGCGAAGAATTTCCTTAAGTGCTCCCCCATCTCCGCCGCCGATTAACAGAATATTCTGAGGGGAGGGATGCGAGACTAAAGCCGGATGAACGAGCATCTCGTGATAGAAAAATTCGTCTTTTTCTGTAGTCTGTACCAGATCATCCAGAAGCAAAACTCTTCCAAAACACTCGTTCTCGATAACTTCTATTTTTTGATAATCAGATTTATCCCTGTACAGAATTTTTTTCACCTTGAAAAAAATACCACTCGATGGGCTATGGTATTCTCTCTCCTCTAAAGGAACTGCTTCCCGGTTTTCTTTCTTAGTGCTCATAGTTTCCAGATGAAGGGCTTTTTATCAGTTAAAACCTTGCCCTGTTTCAGACTTTCGACCAAATAGAGAGGAAGAGCAAAGTAGCTCTGGTGAAAGCCAGGATGATAATATTTTAACTTCTTTACCGCACGCTGGTGCATTCTTTGAGCTATCTTTTTCTCATCCATGTCAAGAGGCTCCTTTGTCTTTGAAGCCAGGACAAAGCCCCAGGGCATGCTGAACGATAGAACAAAGGTCCAGTATGGCCGAACTATTGGAAAAACTTTTTCTAGCGTCTTCACCAAAGAGCAGAAAAATTGATTATAAGAAGGATCAGCGCTCCCTGCCTGAAGAACGAACAAGCCACCTTCCTTTAGGGCATCAAAGTTTTTCGAAAAAAATTCTTCGGTAAAAAGATAAACAGATGGCCCTTGCTTTATGGGCTCAGTCAAATCAGAAATAATGATGTCAAATCTCTCTTTTGTTTTTTCAATAAACTGGCGGGCATCTTCAAAGATGAGATCAGTTTTTGAGTTTGAAAACGCGCCCTCAGACCATTCTGGTAAATATTTCTGGCAAAGTTCCACCAGCTCTCTGTCGATATCCACCATTATCACCTTTTCTACCGTATTGTGCCTAAGAACTTCCCTTATGGTAGCACCCTCTCCACCCCCTATCACCAGCACTCCTCGAGGGGAAGGATGAGTGATGAGGGCTGGATGGACCAAGGATTCATGGTAGATATATTCGTCTATTTGTGCCGATTGAATCTTTTTATCCAGAAAAAGAACCTTGCCAAGAAACTTGTTGTAAAAACACTGGACAAACTGATATTTTGTCTTCCCTTGATAATAGAATTTTTCGACTTTTAATCGTCTGCCGAATGATTCTGTTAACGGCTCAAAAAAATAAGATCCTTCGCCTGCCATGGCAAAGATTATAGCAACTAAAAAATAAAGAGTAAACGCAATAAAAAACAGCAAACGGCTAAAAAAGATAGACCTGAAATTGGTTTTTTGATATAGTCTAAAAACTTAAAGGAGGTATTGAATGTATGGCAAGATAAAGGAAGATTTGACAAAAGAAATTCAATCTATTCACGACGCAGGCCTCTATAAATCGGAAAGAATCATAATGACTCCTCAGGGAGCAGAGATCGAAGTTAAAGGCGGTAAAGAAGTCCTGAATTTCTGCGCCAATAACTATTTGGGCCTATCGAGCCACCCCAAAGTCATCGAGGCAGCCCATAAGACTCTTGATGAATGGGGTTACGGCATGAGCTCAGTTCGTTTTATCTGCGGGACTCAAGACATTCATAAGATTTTAGAGCAGAAGATATCTGCGTTTCTCCAGACAGATGATACCATCCTCTATGCTGCCTGTTTTGACGCCAACGGAGGAGCCTTTGAACCTCTTATAGGAGCAGAAGACGCCATAATAACCGATCAGCTTAACCATGCATCTATTATTGATGGCATCCGCCTCTGTAAAGCCCAAAGACTCATCTATAAGCATGCTGACATGGCCGACCTTGAAGAGAAACTAAAGGAAACTCAGGGAGCCCGTTACAGGATGATAGCCACTGACGGTGTGTTTTCCATGGATGGCGATATTGCCAAGCTTGATGCGATCTGTGAGCTGGCAGATAAATACGATGCCATGGTCATGATTGACGACGCTCATTCAACAGGATTTATGGGCAAAAAAGGAAGAGGAACTCCTGAATATAGAGGGGTGATGGGCAGAATAGACATCATCACAGGGACTCTTGGAAAAGCCCTCGGAGGTGCCTCAGGCGGATTTATTTCCGGAAGAAAAGAGCTAATAGAACTTTACAGACAGCGCTCAAGGCCCTATCTTTTTAGCAATACTTTAGCCCCTGCTGTTGTTGGTGCATCTATTGCCGTCTTTAATCTTCTCTCTGAAACAACCGAACTAAGGGATAAGCTGGAAGAAAACACAAAGTACTTCCGGGAAAAAATGACAGAAGCCGGATTTGATATAACACCCGGAGCCCATCCTATTGTTCCTATAATGCTCGGTAAATTTGAGAATGATGCCAAGCTTTCTCAAGATATGGCCCATGATCTCCTTGAAGAGGGAATCTATGTCATAGGATTCTACTATCCGGTGGTCCCCAGAGGCCAAGCCAGGATAAGAGTTCAGCTCTCGGCAGCTCATGAAAGACATCACCTGGATAAAGCCATAGAAGCTTTCACCAAAGTCGGAAAGAAATATAACGTTATTCCCTAGCACCAATTAGTTAGATAAGCTTTGTAAGATTTTTTTCTATCCTACGCTACAGAGAAGGAAAAAAGGGACAGGCAACTTTTTGTCTGTCCCTTTTTTGTTGGGTCTTATTCTCTTTTTTTAGGCAAAAAACAAAACCTGACTCCAACAAAATTTTTTAAAAGTAGCCTGTCCCCTTTTTTGTCCCTTTTTTTGCCGTTTTTATTATGATTTGTCTGATTCTTTTACCTTTTCCATGGTGATCCCGGTATAGCCATAAAAAATGGAAACAAGGGGATTTGAAAGATTCAGAAAAGCATAGGGAAGATAGAGGAGAGGGTTCACACCTAAGGTTGCTCCCATAAAAGCACCGCAGCTATTCCAGGGAATGAGAGGAGAAGTAAGCGTTCCTGAATCTTCTAAAGCGCGAGAAAGATTCTTAGGATGAAGGCCCCGCTTGTCAAATTCATTTTTGTACATCCTCCCAGGAATAACAATAGCTATGTACTGGTCTGAAGCAATCGCATTCAGCCCGATGCAGCTGAAAATTGTAGTAGCCACAAGCGACCCTATTCTCTTCACTCTTTCAAGGAGAGACATGGCTAATACCTCTAACATCCCTGTCTTCTCCATTATGCCGCCAAAGGAAAGGGCACAGATAATCAAGGCTACTGTCGTCATCATGCTTTCCAGACCGCCTCTGGTCAGCAGGCCATCTACCATCTTCACTCCTGACTGAGAAACATACCCAGATTGGGCAGCCTGGATTACTTCGGCTAAAGATTTCGATTGGGTAAGCATAGCAAAAATTCCGCCCAACACAGTTCCTCCTAACAGGGCAGGCAAAGGAGGAATCTTTTTTACGACCATCACAATGACCAGGACGGGAGCAAGCAAAAGAATGGGGTGAATGAAAAAATTTGATTTGATGGTAGAAAGAATTACTTCTATGTTTTCTGCCTTGAGGCCTTGCCCTGAAAATCTGGTTCCGAGCAATCCATATAAAATAACAGAAATGATATAGCCTGGACCGGTAGTGTAGACCATATGCCTAATGTGGGAAAATAGGTCTGTGCCAGCAACAGCAGGAGCGAGATTGGTTGTATCTGAGAGAGGTGACATTTTATCACCAAAGTAAGCTCCTGAAATAATTGCTCCGGCTACCATGGCAACCGGAACTCCCAAGCCCTGGCCCACACCAATTAATGCAACTCCGACTGTACCAGCCGTCGACCAAGAAGATCCTGTTCCCAGAGAAACGATCGAACAGATGATAAGAGTAGCTACAAGAAAAATTCCTGGAGAGAGAACCTTCAAGCCGTAATAAATCATGGAAGGGACAATCCCTCCCATAATCCAGGTGCCGATCATCGTGCCTACTACCATCAGAATCAGGATTGCGCCCATGGCCAGCGTAATTCCATGGACCATCCCCTCGTGTATTTCCTTCCAGGGATGTCTTAAGATAACTGCAACGCAGGCAGCCACGGCTGCCGCCCCAATCAACGGGATGTGAGGCGGTTGTTTGAAAACACCGATTGTTAAGGATAAGGCAACGATTAAGAAAATAACGGGTATAAGGGCGGCTCCGAGCGTTATTCTCTTCTTTTTATCTGTCACGCCTTATTATTCTCCTGTAAAGTTATGGAATTCTATGCGAAAAGATAGAAAAAAGCAAATAATTGTGGTCAAGCCTTGTCAGCGAGAAAAGAAACTTTGCTGCCCTTGATTATCTGAACCGGGATATGGCCTTGTCATTAGGAAGAGAAACTTTGCTGGCTTTTATTATACAATCGCTCATTCCTAATTTCAGATTAACGAATTTGGCCTATTTTTATACCACGATAATACTTTTTCAGTATCTTCTTATAGTCAGCTCCAGCCTGCGCCATCCCAAAAGCTCCTACCTGGCAAAGGCCTACTCCGTGTCCGAACCCTCTTCCATAAAATGTAAAATGCGTGATGCGACCTTCTCCATCATATTCTCTGTCTATTACAAAAAGCGTCTCCCTGAGGCCTAAAACTCTCCTTATTCTCAAGCCTTTAACAACAGTCTGAGTCTCCTTGCCTTTGATTAAAACCTCAACTACTCTCTGGGACTTTCCTCTCCTTTGAGGAATAATATCCTCAAGCTCGCCAAGCGGATAATATTGATTTATCCTTTTCTCCAACGCCTCAAGTGATGTTCTAAACTCCCATCGGTTGAACGGCGAACTTCGGTCCATTATATTTGTATGAGATGGATAGATAACTTCCAGCAACCGGGCTTCTCCGTCCCTCTCAATTATCCTTACCTCATCCCCTGCCAGGATATAAACACGAGGCGAAAAAAAGTAATCGCGTCCGTTACTTCTCAATAGAAAAATGTCGGGCGAAAGTTGGAATTGTTTCTTTACTTTCTCCTCCTCCAATTCAATCACATTGTTGCTGAGAGATTTGAATATTCCTTGGTGATTTATATTATGATAACCTTGGAGGACCTTCCCCAGACAATAAGCCAACTCGCCCCTTGAAAGGAGTCTTTCCAAATCCAGAATTTCCTCCGATGACGGAAATATTCCTGCCTGGATAAGATATGCCAGACGATCTCTTTCCTCGGCTTTGAGGCTTTTAAACTCTTGCATGATGTAATCTTTTTCTGTGTCGTACAACAAGTTTTCCACTCTGTTATGCCAATCAAAGGCATCTATAATAAGATTCCCAAGAGTTACAAAATTCAAGGGAGAAGCTTCTGGAGTGAACATTTCATTCTTTCTTCCCAGTAAATCCAGAGCTTTATTGATCCAGCCTGTCGTTTCTTCAAAGGAACCCTCCTCTCTGTAATATTCAGGATTTATTTCTGGAGGTATCACTTTTAAACTTATGAGAAAAGCAATTTCCGGAATGACATTCTTTCCATTCACATGAATTGGCTCAATCATATTTCTGCTCTTCAGCAACCACCCATTCTTCCCCTCGTAAACACACTCCATGCTTCTCAAATAGGGCAAAGCAGGACCGGTGAAGATGTTCTCTACATCCTCTGTCATTCCTCCACAAGTACTCGTATAAAGAGCATTGATCACTCTCCCTCTATAACGGGCTACCTCTCCACGCGTTAGCTCCACGGCCTCGGTGCTCAAAGGGTGCTCAGCGTCCATTCCTTGGTAAAATTGAGCTTTTGGGGAAGCGTCAAGGTCAAAGCCCAGTTCTTTATTCAGTCCTAAGAATCTGATTGCGTAGGATCTGGCGGCTACTGCTTGGGCTTTATGAGCTTCAAGTTCGCCGTAAGTATAGGGAGAAATTTCGCTGGGGACAACACTTTTTAAGTAATCTTCAAGGTTCAAGGTATTGATCAGGACAATACCTTTGGGAGTGGCTTTGAGAACGAACATACCTCTATAATCTCGTCCATTAAAAGTGAGAAAGCTCTGGGGATTGCTCGGAACAAAATAAAGAGCTGCGTTATCGCTTAAACCCTTCAGCTCATCATTCACAAGAATCCAGAGAAGTTTTGACTCTTCCTCTGTGATTTCTTCTCGCAAAATCCATGTTTCCGCTATCCCGACTTCATTCAGTTTCTTGATAAAGCTTAATGCGTCGCCTCGCGTTAAAAAATCTCCAACCTTGACTAAAAAAGCTCCAGAAATTTCATTCTCTGTATTCTCAGCAACATAAACCTTGGCCTCGATCTTTTGCCTTAGATCTTGAGCTATTATCTCTGCTTCTTCCCTTTCTTTGCTCTGGGCAACCTGGATGACAAATTTTTCGGTTAATTTTTCCCTCCTGCCTTTTATATAGACCTCATCAGCGTCATCAGCCAAAAGTTTGTAATCTGAATTGACCTCGTAGACCTTCATTCCAGAAGAAGAACGAATGTTTATGCTTCTTAGGTTTACTCCCAGGCCAATTTTTATTACAGGTTTCTTGATCAGATATCCATGAAAAAAAATCTGTTCTCTTCCGAATTCAACCGGTGCTCCCCAAAAAATACACAAGAAAAGAACGATTATAATAATGTACTTAAGGGGATTGACGAAGGCGCGGCGCATTTGCTGGTTTTTCCTATAAATGCGTATACAAGAATGTATCACGATATGATGAAAAAATCAATATATGTAACCTATTTATTTTTTTATACAACATATAGTATTATCTCCAACTATTAAATATATATCCTATCGTATTAGTAAGAATAAGTCAACGATTTCCTTTAGGTCGTAAGCATTCGACTTTCTATTATAAGGATGAGAGAACAGCGACTAGCCCCCTTTTTGAAAAGGAAATTGGGCCTAAGAAAATGGGGCCTGGCCCTAATGGCATGTCCTCATTCCATCAGAAAAAGGGCCCGTCCTCTTTTCTCCCGATGATCTCATCTGGCATTTTCTGTTGACTTGTAAAGGTCAAATGCCCAATATTTAGGTTATATGTATCCTGCATTATTCAAGAAGACTATCGATACCTATATTTTGTTAATAATTCAGGATAAATAATAGACGGGAAAAAAGGAGAAAAAAATGAGAAAAAAACTCCTCTTCTTGTTGATTATGCTTGCCTTCTGCGTTCGCGGCATGGCGGAAACATCAAGCCTTTCTCAAATATTTCTTCTTGGTAAAGGAATAAAAGATTTGGATAAGGACAACTTCGGAGAAAAGGTCTCCCTCCATATCATCATCCCCGACACTCCTACAGCTTATGAGCTTGCTGTGGCTGGAGATATTGCTGCCAGAGCTAACCTGGAGAGTCTGGTTGTTGATTTCTCCCTAGTTAAAAAAGAATCAGAAGTTAAGAGCATACAAGATCTTGAGAATCCGATACTTATAGGCACAAACTTGAAGTGGATAAATAGGCTGAGGAAGGAAAAGAGTATAAATCTTCCCCAGCTCGAGAAAAATCAAGGGCTCGTCTCTCTCCTCCACTATAGAAATAAGCCGCTGGTGGTTTTGACTGCGGGGTCAGAAGATGCGCTCCTGCGTGCAGGCCGCTCTTTTTTTCTCAGATGGCCTTATCTCTGGGAAATCTGGGGACAACAGGAAGGTGTAACCTATTTCTCTCTGGAGAAGGATTTAACTCAATTCCTGGAAAAACCAGGTGCAAAGCCTGAAAGGATAACAATAAAAGAGGCTTTCTATGAATTCCTGCAGACAAAATCACCTTTTCAATCCTTAAGAAGACTGAAGTTTCGTTCAGGAGAGATAAGAAACCTATCAGTCGAAATAGATTTTCCGGACAAAAGACAAAAAGACAAGGCATTCAAAGCCCTTGAATCTCTTCGCCTCCAGCACCAAAAAGGATTAAGTCCGGATGTTCTCTCTTATCCAGGCTGTGCCCAAATAACTTTTATACTTCGTTCCAAGAGCGAAGGTTCCAAAATCATTCTACACCGAATGGGATACCCTAAGAGAATTCTCACGCCTTCCTATAAAGCTCCTATGAAGCCGCGCTCTGCAGGAAAAAATTTTGATCTGTCCAATTTGTTCTCTGCTAAAGGATTCTATTCTGATACTGATAAGGACAGCATCTTAGATAAGCTTGATACCTCTCTCATCATTCCTCAAAACTCAGGCCTGTTGGGCCAGGCTAGATTGGCATCAAGACTGGTTCTAAACACAACCGGAGCCTCCTTCCCTATCCTATTCTTGGACAAAGAAATTGAAGAGCAAAAAGCACTAATCTCCCCAGTCCTTATCGGCCAAGATAACAAGCTTAATAAGGAACTGATCAAAAAAGGGAAATTAAAAATACCGTCTTTACAGAAAAGCTGGGCAGTGGCAAGCGTGGTTCCTGAAGCCTTCAATAAATCCAATGCATTAGCGATTGTCGGAAAAGATGCATATGGACTGGAAAAAATTTTAACCTTCCTGAGCAAGACCTTTCCCTATTTCGATGACTACAAACAAGGCAATCCTCAAATTAATGATGTGTCTTCTGATCTAGAGGGATTCTTCAAAGGAGAAAAAGGAAGCGCTGAAGCGTATTTCGACCAAAAGATAAAAGAACTCGCTGAAGATATCAAAGGCAAAATTTTCGAGTCTATCAAAGCTGAAATCTATCTGCCTCAAAAGAACCAAAAATTTGATGAATTTACCAGGAAGTTCTTCGAGGATTCAGCTCACCCGGAAAATCTAGAAATCAAGAGCTCTGAGCTCAGGGACAGTAAAACAATTTTTGAAAAAGAAAAGGAGTTTCTCTGGGAAGCAGATGAGGCACTAAAGTTGATTAAACAGAAAATGAAAACATTAGAAGGCTCCAAGCTTCCTCTAAAAATCAGCTTAGGTCTAAGCGAATCACCAAAGGTTAGAGAAGAAATAAAAAAGCAGATCGAGAAGCTACTAAGCCAGAGTAACATCGATGAGTTCGAAGTCAAAGTTCTGTCGGCTTATAAGCAGGGATTCTTCTGGATTTTGGAGGAAGTCCTCCCTTCTTTGAGCCGTAAAAATGTCAGCCGCCTGGCAATCCGCTTTGCTGAAGAAAAAGAAAACCTGAGCAAACCTAAGCGGTTTTACGCTGAGCCCTATCGCTGGCTCCAAGAACTTTATCCTGTTGATGAAATCCTCTCTAAAGAAACCAATCTGCCTCTTGAAAGAATTGAATTTGAGCTAAAAAAGGAAAAAGACCCAGTCTACGAAGTCCTGGCTTTCGATGAAAAAAACAGAGCCTTACTGAACAAAAGCTTCTCTCCTCGAATACGAGAAGCAGTTTTCCTCAAAGTGCTTCCTGAATGGGGAAGGGTCAAACTCACAACAGGCTGGTTAAAAATTGAAAAAGGGAAAGAAATTCTGCTTGATGAATCAATAAAATGCGACCTCGAAAGATTCTGGGAATACTACCAGGATGAAATTCTTCCTGCTGTCTATTCCTACGTGATGAAAAAGACAGGAAACGAACCCAAATTTTCCAAGCAGCCCTACTTTAAAAGAATACTGATAGAGATGTGGTTCAGCGAACCTGATTATAAATTAGGTCTGGACGAAGAAATTGTAAGCAGCCTAGAGGCCATTCATGATGAAATCTATTTTGACACACTCGACTTTTTGCGCGGGATCACAGATGTTGAGATAGAGGAAAAGGATGCTCCAGAGGATACTTCCCGCTACTCGGCACCAGGAAATGTTCTCCCTCTCATTCACCCTTCACTAGAAGGTGGGAAGGGAAAAATAAAGGTTATCTTTGAAGATTGGCAGGCTAAAAGCCCTCAGCTTATCCTGAAATGGAAAGAGAAAGGGAAGGAAGAATACAGCAAAAAAATTGCCTTCCCTTCAATCAAACCTAAAGCCCTTCGAGTGCCGTCTTTTGTTTATAACGGCCAAAAAGAAAGGGTTGAAAATTTGATCATTGAGGTGAAGGTTGAAAAAGAAGCCGAATACCTGATGCTCATTGATCTTATGGATTCATACAGAAGCCTGTTGAGTGAAGGCATCATCCTACCGTTTAGTTATCCGAACCTCGAGAAGATAACGATTAAAATCCGATATAAGGAACTTGAAAAAGAGGAACCTCTCCTTGTAGTTCCTAGAAAACAGCCCGAGAGAAAAATTATTCCTTCAACTCAGCTAAAAGATATATTAATAATCCCCACAGACAAGATCATATCACCCCAGATGTGCCTGGACATCGTCCAGCGTCTTGGCAACTTCAATTCTATCCTTAGCTATTTTGCTGGCAGGTCTTACGAGAATAGAAGAATCCCAGTTTTGGAGATATTCACTCCATTAGAAAGATATACATCCCTTCCGCGCCTTATCACCTTTAAGCCCACCTTATACATGAGCGCTCGCCAGCATGCTAACGAGGTCTCAGCTACAAATTACTCCCTAAAATATGCGGAGCTACTGGCCAGAGATAAAACACACCAGGAATATGTAAAAAAGATGAATTTTGTGATTCATCCGATGGAAAATCCTGATGGGGCTGAACTGGCCTATGAACTTCAAAATCTAACTCCGTTCCACAGCCTTCATGCCGGGCGATACAGTGCTCTTGGCATGGATGTCGGCTATCAAGTCAACGCACCCAAGCCGCTCCTTCCTGAGGCAAAAATAAGGCGTAATCTTTATAACCGCTGGCTTCCTGATATCTACCTTAACCTCCATGGATATCCTTCCCATGAATGGGTACAGCAATTCTCTAATTACTCTCCCTATCTCTTCCGCGATTACTGGATTCCCCGCGGCTGGTTTTCTTATTACAGGAGCCTTTCTCTTCCCATCTACCAGAAATGGAAGGAAGCGGGAGACGAACTGCGGAAATTTATCACAGAAGAAATAGCCGCGAGTGAAAAAATAAGTGCTTCCAACAATAAATTTTATGACCGCTATTACCGCTGGGCCGCACGCTGGCAACCCCATATGAATTACCTTGAATTATACGATGGAGTTAACCTTTACTCAAAGAGACGATCTTCCACGGAGAGCAAATTGTCAACGCGGCGCAAGATAACTTTTGTCGAGGAAACACCGGAGCTCATGGATGAAACAGCACACGGAAGCTGGCTGGAATTTCTCTGTGAGCAAGGATTGGCCTACTTGAGAGCACACAGCAAGTATCTTTCTCGGGCTGAGTTCGAAACTGCTCGCATAGAAGAAGAAAGCCAGGATAGAATCCACATTTGGTTCATCAGAAGCCGCCCCGGCAAGGCAAAAAACACAGATAAAAAATGATTAACTGCGCCTTGTCTGTCTAATAAAAAGCTTGCCTGTTTGCTAAAAAATAAATATTTTTTTATTTACTATTTAGAAATTTCTTATTAAAATTTACATTCCATTAAACAGGAGGCATTCATGAAAAAAATCTTTTCCGCTTGTTTTTTAAGTCTTTTTCTTTTGAGCTTGGTGACTTCTTCCGGTCTTAGCCAGGAAGCTTCAGACATCCTGAAAAAAATGGTGGAAGCACAGGGAGGAAAAAAAGTTCTCGAGAAAATCGAAGACATGACTTCCACAGGCAACTTAGAGATGATACAGATGGGTATGAGCGGGTCGGTGACCATTTATAAGAAAGAGCCAAATAAAATGCGCATGGATATTGAAGTGATGGGAATGATAATAACCCAAGCATTTGATGGAGAAACAGCATGGTGGGTCAATCCTCAGACCGGAAGTAAAGAAGAAATGCCTGAACAGCAACAAGAAGATATGAAGAGGATGGGCTTGGGAATAGACGCCTTTATTTATCCTGAAAAATACGGCATTTCTTATGCTTTTAAAGGCAAAGAAAAAATTGAAGAAAAAGAATATTTGGTTTTAGAGCAAACTTTTGACGACGGTCATAAAGCGACTGTTTATGTCGATCCTAAAACATATCTTACGTATAAAACCAAATCTACTACTATGAACCCTATGGGAGTTGAAGTTGAAACAGAAACCTTCGAGTCTGATTTTAAAAAAGTCAACGGGATGATAATCGCCTACTCTATAGTTATTCTTCAAGATGGCGAGGAATTCATGAAACTTACTCTCACTGATATAACCCTCAACACGGGCTTAGAGGATTCTTTTTTTAAGATGAGTGAATAAAAATCTTTTTATTAGTTATTAGGGTCAAGTCTTGTTTTTTGCCTGCCTTGTCAAAAAAAACTCGTTCAAACGCATAAAAATTTCATTATAAGAATGAAAATAATGCAGATATCTTCCTTCTTTTGGATGAGGTCTTAATTAGTTCCCCTGGCCCTTTATTAAAAGAGCGGCATCGCCACCAACCTAAGCTCTTATTCTGAATTGGGTCTGGATCAAAGAAAGCAAAAAACAAGAACTGACCCCTTAGTTTATGTTTCTGCTTCTTGCAGGACGTTGTAGGCAAGCCTGAGGGCGCGAAGTCCTTCTTCGCCGCTCACTTTTCCCTCCTTCCCATCCCCGATGCATCTGAAAAAATTCTTGAGTTCTTTTTTAAGAGGCTCTTCTTTCTCTATCTTCAGGCTTTTAATATCAGTCTGTCTCCCGTTTAAAGGGAAAATTTTAACTTCCTGATCAATATAATCTATCGAATAACAAGACGTTGGCTCGAATATCCTCAGCTTTCTAACCTTTCCCTGGTGAACACGGCTGGCTGTAAGGGTAGCCACACAGCCCGAGTTAAACTCTAACCTCGCATTGGCAATATCAATTTTTTCTGAAAGGACATGTATTCCTGATGACCTGATAGATTTCACATCATCCTTAATCAAGGCCAAAATGATATCCAAATCATGAATCATAAGGTCGAGCACGACATCAATATCCAAAGATCGAGCCGAGAAAGATCCCAATCTCTGAACTTCTATAAACCTTGGCTCAGAGATAACGTTTTCCAAAGCTTCTACAGCAGGGTTGAATCGCTCCAAATGACCAACTTGAAGGATCGCCCCGCTCTTATCGGCCTTGGCTACTAACTTCTCTGCTTGTTCCACTGTCTCTGTTATGGGCTTTTCAACCAGAACAGACTTCCCCTTGCTCAATAATTTCATAGCGATAGAAAAATGCTCTGATGTTGGGGTGGCCACAATGGCTGCATCAATCTCATCCAGCATGTTTTCATAATTCTGATAGTACTGGACTCTATGACGATTTCCAATCTCAACTGCTTTCTTAAAATCAATATCCACAACTCCTTTGAGCTCAGCTTCTTCCAGATAGGATAAAATCCTAGCATGCTGGGTTCCCAAATATCCTACTCCGATTATTCCTACTCTTACTTTATCCATCGAACTTTCTCCAGAAAATGCTCTAAATGCTTCTTCTATTCTTACCTCTTCTTTGCTACTATTGAAATTCTTTGGGCGTCTGCCAATGAGATAGCCTCCTCTTTTTGAAAAAAAGGTATGCTTTGAGCTTCGATACAAAGAACTCTGCTTCTCGCCTCGATAAGACTCTTTACAGTATTTAGCCCCACGGCCGGCAAATCCACTCTTGGATCTTGAAAAGATCGGCTCACTTTTACTACGACTGTCCCCTCTCCCGCCAGCCTTCCCCCTCTTCTTATTGCCTCGTCAGTCCCCTCCATTCCTTCCATGGCCACAACAGCCTTATTCTTGACAATCACAGTCTGTCCTATATCCAAGTCAGCAATATTTTTGGCAATTCTTAGGCCAAATTCTATATCCTCTTCCGTATCTGGGGAAGGCTTTGTTTTTGTCAGGACACCCTCCTGGCAAAAAGAAGAAGCGATGAATGATGTCGGGTCCATTATTTGGATTCCTTCTTTAGCCATAAAATCAATAATTGTCTTTAAAACTGCAGTAGGACCTCGATCTTTACTTTGAGCCAAAAGGCGCCGAGAATCCTCATTTAATTTTTCTTCAGCAAAGATTTTCCGGGGATCTACCTTTCCGGCGAACACTGCCTCTTTAACTCCGTTTTTTTTGAAAAAAGATACAAGGCCTAAAATATCACCAACATCAACCCACTCAAATATATCAACCTTATTCCTAAGGTCAGTTTCGGCTTCTTGCTTAATACCAGCGACTAAACAAGAGTAGCCCATTTTCTGAGCCTCTGCAAGTAAAAAAAACGGAAATTCTCCTGAGCCTGCGATTATTCCGATTCTGGGTCCCATTTTTCAGCTGTCTTTTTTACGATTCCTCTTTCGGAGGACTGGATGAAGTTAAGAATCTCATCTCTGTCTTCCCCTGGAGGGAATTTTTCATTGATTTTAGCTGCGGCTTGAGTTGTGTTCAAGTCAGAATAAAAGAAAATTTTGAAAATTTCCTTAATTACTTTTATCCTCTCTTTGGAAAAGCCTCTCCGCCGCAACCCGATAGCATTTAACCCTAAAAGGATATTGGGGCGACTTCCGGCTACTTTTGAGAACGGGAAAACATCCTGAGTGATTACGGTATAACCACCTACAAAGGCATGTTTTCCAACCCGACAGAATTGATGAACACCGCTGAATGCTCCTACTGTAGAAAAATCATGGACAGTGACATGTCCTGCGAGCGTAGCCGCGTTTATAAAGATGGTTTCATTCCCGACAAAACAGTCATGTCCTACATGAGAGTAAGCCATGAAATAATTATCATTCCCGATAACAGTTTTCCCTCCGCCCTTAGCCGTTCCCCTGTTAACAGTCATGAATTCTCTAAAAATATTTCTATCCCCGATCTTAACCAGTGTATCTTCCCCTTTATAAGTTACGTCTTGAGGTTCTGTTCCTATGGACGAATATGGAGAAAACCGGCAGTTTTTTCCTATTTCTGTCTGACCATCAATGAAAACATTCGCCTCTATTTTAGTATTTTCATGGATGCTGACTTTTTCCCCTATAAATGAATATGGCCCTACCCAGACTCCTGAATCCAACCGGGCTTTAGGATGGACTGTGGCAGTGGAATGAACAAAAATATCATTCTTTTTCATTCAATTCCTCAAGATTTGTAAGCGTAGCCATAGCCTCGCTTTCGGCAACAGCTTCTCCATCTACAAACGCTTTCCCAACAATATGGCAGAATTTTGATTTGAGCCTTAGGATCTCCACCTCCAACTTCAGTTGATCACCAGGAACAACCGGCCTTCTGAATTTTGCTTTATCAATCTTAGTTAAAAGCATAAGAATTTTCTCAGGATCTGGAATGGAATGATACAGAAGAATGCCTCCTGCCTGGGCTAAGGCTTCGACAATTAAAACGCCAGGCATTACCTTTATGTGAGGAAAATGACCCTGGAAAAATGGTTCATTAGAGGTAACGTTCTTGATGGCAGTAATTGACTTCCCCTTGTCGAGCTTTAATACTCTATCCACTAATAGAAAGGGATAGCGATGGGGAAGGATCTTGAGGATTTTCTCGATAGTGAGCAAGTCTTTATTTTTTTGTGGCCTTTGAGGCATCGTATCTTCTGATGACTTCTTCGGTGAGATCGATTGTCGGATTGATATAGACAGCCCCACTATTCGCCAGGTCAAAAATTATATCCAGGTTTCTTTCTTTCCCCAATCCTTCGATAATCGGAATTACCTCATCCTGGACTTTGGTGAACAGCCTGAACCTGAGCTCCTGTAATTCTCTTAAGGAATCTTCTGCAAACCGTTTCCTTTCCGTCCGCTTTCTTTCCAACTCAGAAGTTAGCTGAAGGATAGATTCCTGCGTGAGTGTAAGCCGCTGGGTATTTAGCTTCGTCTCTAACTCGCGGATTTTCTCATCCATCGTAGAGATTTTAGACGAATTGCTTTTGTCTTTGTCTTGCAGCTGGGCCATTACCGCTTTTCCTTCGTTAGATTTTGAGATTACTTCATTTGAGTTGACGACACCGATCTTAACTGCTTCCTGAGCTAAGCTTATAAAGGCCAGAAATATAACTAGTAGAGCGAGTAAAGCAATTTTGCTACTGGTTCTCCACATATCTTTTGCCTCCTTAATAATATGAAATGCGCTCTTTATCGCCTAAAAAGTGGTTCCAATCGCAAAACGAAATGCGAAATTGGAATCATCAGCATGTATCTTTCGGTTATTATAAGCAAAAATTAGCCTGAAAGGAACTCTTAGGGCAGGAACAAATATCCTCACCTCCAGACCTGTCGAGGAATACAAATTGCTTAAATTAATTTTCTGATCTCGAGCGAAAGCATTCCCCATATCATAAAAGAAAATAGCATATAGGGGGCCGCCGACTGGAATTATATATTCTGCGTTAAAAACAAAAGATTTCTCGCCGCCTATATTCTGGTCTCCCCTGATAGAATAAATTTCGTAGCCTCTTATAGACCTTTCTCCTCCAAGATAGAATTTTTCCCAGATAGGAACGCCTGAGTCTCCTAAAACCTTTATAAACTGATACTCTACGTGGAATCCCACAACATGGTTCAGGACTAATGGATGGAAAAAACTCCACTCAAAGCGGGGCTTGATAAAGCTCATATCTCCGCCTAAAAAACCACCTGAGAACTTGCTTGAAACCATATACAAAGAACCTCTTGTTGGAGTCAAGGGGCTATTTACTGTAGAACGATATACCATAGGAGTTATACTGCTTATGCCGTAACCTCCCCGGAAATCGTAGTAATAGCTGCCTTCTTCGGCATTAATATCGATGTATTCATAGGCATAAGTAAGACTTGATCTCAAATATCCTTTGACCCTTCCTCCTACCGTAAGATTAGCTCCTTTTGCTTTTTGATCGAACAGAAAGGGATATATTATATAACGATTATACACATTAAATCCCAAACTCACCGGATAATCAAGAAAATAGGGCTCAGAAAAGCCAAACATATAGTTTTTAATTCGCTTTCCATGTTGAACCATAAGTTCTAATTTTTCTCCAGCGCCTAAGAAATTTACCGTGGAGTAGCTTAGGGCGATAAAAGTTCCTTCATAACCACTGTAGCCAGCCGAAAACTGGATGTTGTTCCTTTGAAGTTCTTTAACATTCATGACAACATCCATTTTATTGGGATCTTTTGGATCAGGCCTTATTTCAGGCTCCCCGACAGGCTCCACCAGTCCAAGCTGGCTCATCCTTAAAATGCTGTCTTTGAACAAAGCTAAACTAAATCTGTCTCCTTCTCTTAGGAGCATTTCGCGCCTGATAACTTTGTCTTTGGTGAAGGTATTGCCTTTGAATTCAAGCCTGCCTAAATAAACCACATCCCCTTCAATTATATTGAATGTCACGTTTACACGTTTTCTCTTGGGCTCCAGTTTTTCTACAGGATATACTGCGGAACGAATATAGCCGAGGTTTCTGTAAATCTCTCCTATCTCTTCAATACTTTTTTCTCTTATTTTGGTGCTATAAACATCGCCTTCTTTGAATTTAATGAGCCTGCGTAAGCCTTTAGTTGAAAGAATCTCATTCCCCTCGATCTTAACCTCTCCTACAGTATAACGATAGCCAGGATTGACTGGAATAATGATCTTCTTCATCTTCTGTTTTTTGAACAAAACTGTCCTTTTTGTGATTTCCTCAATCCTGGGTTCGCCAACTGTAACTTCCATGTATCCGTATTCACGGTACTTCTCTTTTATACTTTCCAGATCTTCACTAAGCTTGTTCTGCTTAAAGACATCCTTTCCTGTTATCCAGGGAATAATTCCGTGCTTCTTATTCTGCTTCATTGCTCCTCTAACAACACTCTTTAGTAACTTTGTGCTTCCTTCGAATTCGACCTCGCCTACTCGAACTTTTGGCCCTTCGCTGATATCAAACACGACCTCTAACTCGTTCTTTCCTTTTTTGTCTACTTTGACCTTAACCTTGCCAGAAGTAAGGCCCTTTTCGAGGAGCAAATCTTCGATCGTCTCCTGGATTCTCTTAATTTTGAACTCGTTATAATAAGAATAAGGCAGGATGTATTCATCATTTTCCTTCAGTTTGTTGGTGATATCATTCTCCTTCAGTTTTTTTCCCGTTTTATAGATGATATTCTTGATTACTGGATTCTCCTCTACGATGATCTTTACTATCTTGCCTCTTACGCCATCTTCTTTTTCTATTCTGATATTGGAGAAAAATCCTGTCGACCATAAAACTCTAAAATCTCTTCTCAACAACTCCTCGCTGTAGTAGTCTCCTTCTCTTGAAGAAAGATAATAAAGAACCGTATCCCGAGTGACGCGCTCGTTGCCGATAATTTCAATCTTCTCTAGCGTCTCCTGTCCGAATAGATAGGGCACAATGCACAAAACGACAAAACATAATAGGATTCTTTTCATTTCTCTTTCCTTATAACATATTATTCTTTTTATTTCAACGATATCCGTGGGCTCGTTGATTCGGCCCAAAGGCTGATCCGCGATCCTTCAAATCATCAAATTCTGTTTATTTCTTAGGGATTGCAATACCAAGGAATCTTGTTCTAAATATCTAGGATACCCGATATGCAATCCAGGCACATTGACTGAATAAACGGAAAAGGCCGACCTGTTTAATGCCGGCGTCCGATACTCTTCCATTGGCTTTTATTATTTTATTCTTTACAAACTTCAACCTTCTCATTGCTACATTAATAATAACTCTATGACGGGGACAAAAGTTTCAATTCCCTTCCTTCCATCAAGTATACTTTGTTACAGAATTGAGCAACCTTTTCATTATGTGTGACAATAATAGATGATAATCCTTTTTTCTTGTGCAGCTCTTGAATGAGAGCCAGAATCATCTGTCCTGTTTTCCAATCCATGTTTCCTGTAGGTTCATCGGCCAAAAGCAACTTGGGCTCGTTAACCAATGCTCTGGCAATTGCTACTCTCTGCTGTTCTCCTCCTGAAAGCTGTGCTGGTCTTATATGAGCTTTTTCTTCCAAAGAAACTTCCTTGAGGATTTCATGAGCTTTCCTCTCAGCTTCTTTTCTCTCCGTTCCGCTTATCAAAAGAGGGAAAGCAATATTTTCCAAAGCTGTAAATTCGGGCAGAAGGTGGTAAAACTGAAAGATAAAGCCAATCTTCCTATTTCTTAATTCGGCTAATTCTTTTTTACTTCGATTAGAAAGGAGGTCATCGCCCTCAAACAGGATTTTCCCTTCGCTCGGCTTATCCAGAGCTCCCAGTAAATTAAGGAAAGTTGTCTTTCCAACTCCAGAAACTCCCATTATTGCCACAAGATCGCCCTCGAGCAGCTCAAAATTTATTCCTTCAAAAACACGCAGCACTCCCTTTGGCAACGGATATTCTTTGCCAAGATTTAAAGTTTTGAGCAAGCTATTCATATTTTAAGGCAATAACCGGGTCGACTTTTGATGCTCGATTCGAAGGGAAAAATGTCGAGATAAAACTGATTATAAGAGCAACTCCCACAATCAAGATTAAATCAAAAAGCTTGATATGAAAGGGAACGAAAGAAATTTGGTAGATATCCACTGGCACCTTGATAAGCTCAAAGGTATTTGCCAGAAGACACCAAAGCAACCCAAGGACCACTCCAGCAGCTGTTCCGACGATGCCTATCATAGCTCCCTGGAGAAAAAATATTTTCTTTATGCTTTGAGAAGTGGCACCCATGGCCATCAGAATGCCTATGTCTTTTGTCTTCTCCATAACCATCAAAATAAGAGTGGCGATAATGTTCAAGGCAGCAACAAAAACAATAAGGGCAATGGTAAGAAACATTATGTTTTTCTCGAGTTTCAAGGCAGAGAATAGGGATTTATTCAACTCCATCCAAGTCGTCACATAGGCCAAAGGAGGGATAATATCCTTAATTTTATTGCCTATTTTCGGAGCATCAAAAATGTCATCTATTCTGACTTGAATGTAGCTTATTCCCTCCCCGAGGCCAAAGAATTTCTGCGCTGATTCCAGCCAGACGAGAGCTGTTGAGGAATCAAACTCATATAAGCCCGTGTTGAAAATGCCGGTTACTATGAATCTCTTTCTCTTGGGAATGGGTCCGATGGGCGATAGACGGGAAGAGGACGTAATAACAGTCACCACTTCTCCAATTCCTGCTCCAATGCTTGCGGCTATTTCACTACCAAGAAGGATGCCCTCCCTTTTGGAGTCACGTTCAGGAATATTTCCTCTCTCTAACTCTTGAAGCCACTTTGACTGTTTTTTCTCCAAATCAAAATCAATTCCCTTGAACATAGCACCTTTATTCTCAGAGGACCCTATCAGGAACACTCCATCATGAACAACAGGAGAAACAGATTTCACCCCTTTGAGACTCTCTATTTTCGATATTAGTTGAGGGTAATCTTTCAATCCTTCATCGGAGAGATCAGAAACCATGAGATGAGAGGTAGCCCCCAGGATTTTATCCTGAACATCATCTTGAAAACCCGTAATCAGAGCTATTGCTATAATAAGAGCCATAACTCCGATAGTAATACCCAGAATAGAGATGAAGGTGATGACAGAAATAAAAGCCTGCTTCCTCTTTGCTGTCAGGTATCGTCTGGCTACGAACGACTCAAAGCTCATGGCAAAAACTCAATTATTCCTTTCTGGGGCGAAGAAGAGGAAAAAGAATAACATCCCTTATGGACTTTCTGTCGGCAAAAATCATCACCAATCGGTCAATCCCAATCCCTTCGCCCCCAGTTGGGGGAAGTCCGTATTCTAAAGCATTGATATAATCGGTATCAACCAGGTGGGCATCCTCGTCTCCTTTTTTTCTCGCTTCTGCCTGCTGTTCAAACCTCTTTCGTTGTTCTGCAGGGTCAGATAACTCGCTAAAAGCATTGGCGATTTCTAAGCCGCCCATGACGAGTTCGAACCGTTCAGCTTCATCCGGATTTTCCTTCAATGCCTTGGCCAAAGGTGAGACTTCCTTAGGAAGATCAATCACAAAAGTCGGCTCGATAAGGTTTTGCTTGACATGTTTATCAAAAATTATATCCAAAGCTTTCCCGTATGAAAGGGCCTTTTTATCAGGGGCCAGAGTCGAAGCCAATTCTATAGTGCCGGACTTGTCATCAAAACGATCAGGAGCAAGGCCACTGTAATAAACAAGTGCTTCTTTGAACTTAATTCTTTTCCAGGGTCTTTTTACAGAAATTTTCTTTCCCATAAAAGAGATCTTTTCTGTTCCGAGAAGAGAGAGACTCATGCCATGGATAAGTTCTTCGGTTAATTCCATCATATCATTATAATCGCTGTAAGCTTCGTAAAATTCCAGCATGGTGAACTCTGGATTATGCTCGGAAGAGATCCCTTCATTCCTAAAGTTTCGATTAATCTCGTAGACCTTTTCAAAGCCTCCCACAATTAACTTCTTCAAATAAAGCTCTGGAGCTATTCTCAAATAAAGATCAATGCCCAAGGCATTGTGAAAGGTCTTAAACGGCCTGGCCAAAGCACCCCCAGGGATGCTATGCATCATAGGCGTTTCGACCTCTATATATCCTTTATCATCAAAAAACTTTCTTATATGCGAGATCATGGCGCTTCTGAGTCTAAACACATCTCTTACCCCAGGATTCATAATCAAGTCCAGGTATCTTTTTCGATAACGAAGCTCAACATCATGCAATCCGTGCCATTTTTCCGGAAGAGGATGAAGGCATTTAGCCAAAAATGTGTATGAATCTACAAATACAGTCAGCTCTCCTGTCTTGGTCTTAAACAAATCTCCTTCAACGGAGAGGAAATCACCTATATCTATTAATGAGAAAAGCTTGTAGTTTTTCTTGCCTACTTTATCTTCTTTCAAGTAAGCCTGAATCTTAGATCGGCTGTCCGCTATGTGCAAAAAAGTGGCTCGGCCCATCGCGCGGATAGACATGACTCTACCGGCTAGGATGACTCTCACTTTTTTCTTTTCAAGATCTTCTTTCGAGGCCGACGAGAAACCTTCAGTCACTTCAAAAACAGTATGAGTTGTCTTTGCTTTGCGAGGAAAAACATCAACTTTTTCTTGGGTAAGTTTTTCCATCTTAGCCTGGCGAGCAATTTCCTGGTCTCCTGTTTTTCGGTCCTGGGCTTGACCCAAGGTTCCTTTTCCTTTTGGACTTTTCTTTTCAGGCATGTTCTTTGTCCTTTAACGATTTCTTTATATCCTTTAGATTTTTTCGTATGGCATCTAAAATTCCATTCACAAACGTTGCAGCCTCATCTCCGCTGTATTTTTTGGCTATTTCAATCGCTTCATTGATTATTATAGCCGGAGCTATATTTTTTTCGTAGAGAAGCTCAAAAACAGCCATTCTCAATATATTGCGATCCACGATAGCCATGCGAGAGATGCGCCAATGCTCAGAAACCTGTTGAATGATATTATCGATTTTCTCTTGATCGGAGATTATGCCGTTGACTAACCAGGTACTGTATTCCTTAATTTCCTCAGTAGTTTTTTTGCTCTCCCAGTATTGATTCAGAGTTTTTTCAATTTGTTTGTTCTCGAATTCTAATCTAAACAGAATGCGGAGTGTTTCCTCTCGGGCTTTCCTTCTTCGGCCCATGAAGCAGTTTCCACTCTACTCAAGTCCAGATTCTTTTATCAAGTTGAGTGTTTCCACAACAGATAATACTGCATCCCAACCTTTGTTACCTCCTTTTGTGCCCGCACGTTCAATTCCTTGTTCGATCGTATCCACCGTCAAGATGCCAAAGGAAACAGGCAATCCCTCTTCCATAGAGATTTGGGCTAATCCCTTGGTTATTTCAGCACTTAAAAAATCAAAATGCGGCGTGTCCCCTCGAACCAGGGCACCTAAACAGACAATTCCATCCACTTTTTTTCCCCGGGCCAATTTTTTAACAACAACCGGGACCTCGAAGGAACCTGGAACTCTGTAAACGGATATATCTTGCTCAGCTGCTCCTAACTTATGGAGAGCATCAAGAGCACCTTCCAGCAGTCTTTCTGAAATAAATTGGTTAAAGCGGCTGACTACGATTCCAATCTTTAAACCCTTTGCCTGAAGTTTTCCTTGGTATGTTTTCATTTTAATCTCCCTTTAACATTCCTGTAAGTTAGCTTTTCACCTTTCCAAATCTCAGAGGAACTCTATCGAAATCTCTCCTGCAAGCTTTCCAAGAAAAAATAAATTTTTTTAGCTCCGATTTGCTCTTTACATTCTCAACCTGGAAGGCTCTCAATTTTGTTCCTCCCTCCAAAATTTTACCTATTTTAACAGATAAAAGTTTTTTTTGCACTAGTATTGTATTAGGTCGCATCACCTATCTCTAAAAACTAATATCTTATGGTTGACTGTTTCATCACCGGGGTCAGGCCTTTCCATTGTGAATAGATATTTTCTTTCCTCCAGTCCTTGTGGCATTACCAAGGATAAGGCCTGACCCTAAAAACATCTTTAGGTCTTGAGAGGGTTTGTGTTTGAAATAGTTTTATGATAATTTTTTATAATTCAGATTAAAATTGTGTTGAACTTTAGGAGGATATGATGAAAAGAGCAACAAATTTTAAAGAACTTCCCGCAGACCTGCTGAGGTGGAGCTGCGACCTTGAAAAAATTCCTTTCCGCACCACAGATGAGTGCAAACCTTGTGAAGGAATTATCGGTCAAGAAAGAGCGCTCAAGGCCATACAGACGGGCTTAGAAATCAAAAGCCTCGGCTATAATATATTTATAACTGGAATGGTGGGGACAGGCCGAACCACAACCATTAAAAAACTCTTGGAAAAAATGGAAAAGGGAGACATAACTCCTGATGATCTTCTTTACGTTAATAATTTCAAGAATCCTGATGAACCGACGCTCGTAACCCTTCCAGCCGGAAAAGGAAAACTCTTTAAAGAAGTCATTGAGAATCTTATTGAGATGCTGAAAACAACCGTTCCAGAAATGCTCAAAAGCAAGTATTATTCAGAAAAAAGGGACAGCATCGTCGAATCCCAACAAAGAAAGCAAAAAGAAATCCTTAAGAGTTTTGAAGCAGAAGTAGCCGAGCAAGGTTTTTCCGTCATCCAGGTCCAGATGGGTCTTTTTGTAAAGCCTGACCTCGTCCCTTTAATCAACGGACAGCCAACTCCTTTCAACAAACTCGAAGAACTTGTCAAACAAGGAGAATTCCCAAAAGAAAAGCTGGAAGAGTTGAGCAAAAAGTATGAAGAATTGACGGATAAGCTTGAAGAAATATTCGAAAGGATGAAAGAGATAGAGGAGGAAACCCGAAAGCAGTTGAAAAAGTGGGATGCTGAGTCAATAACCCCTATAATCACAGGAGCCATCAACGAGATAAGGTCAAAATTCAACTATCCAAAAATCTCTGATTACCTGAATGAAATTGAAAATAATCTCATCAGGAACATTGACCTCTTTAAAGGCCAAAAAAAGGAAGGGAGGGAAATGGAACCCATGGACCCATTCGCCGCATTCAGAGTTAATCTCCTCATCGATAATTCAGATGTGAAGGGTTCCCCTGTTATCATGGAAACAAACCCGAATTATATTAATCTCTTTGGCTCGATAGAACTTGTCTCTTCCCGATATGGCATCATCCAAACCGATTTTACGAAAATCAAAGCTGGCTCCTTACTCAAGGCCAATGGCGGTTATTTGGTCATAAATGCCTTAGATGCCCTGATTGAACCAGGTGTCTGGCCTACCCTTAAGAGAACCTTGAGGAATCAAAAATTAGAAATCCAAAATTACGCTTCTCTTTTCCTCATCTCCCCAACCAGACTCAAGCCTCAGCCCGTTAAATGCAATGTCAAAGTTGCCATGATAGGAGATGCTTATATCTATAACATTCTTTACTACATGGATGAAGATTTTAAGAAAATATTCAAGGTAAAAGCTGAATTTGATTCAGAGATGAAGAAGGACAATAAAACTGCCAAAGAGTATGGAACCTTTATAAAGAAAATAACAGATGACGATAAGCTAACACCATTTGATAAAAGTGGAATCGCTGCTGTCATCGAATACGGTACACGACTTGCTGGGAGACAGAAGAAAATTTCCACACGTTTCCATATTATCGCTGATGTCCTGCGTGAGGCCAACTACTGGGCTCAAAAAGACAAGAAAAAGACAGTCAGCAGAGAGCACGTCGAAAAAGCCATCAAGGAGCGCTTCGAACGGGTAAGCCTCGTAGAGGATAAAATTCAAGAGTTCATCGAAGAAGGCACTATTATGATCGATACCGATGGCAAAGTTATAGGTCAGGTCAACGGCCTTTCAGTCTATCTTATGGGCGAATTTGCTTTCGGTAAGCCTACCCGGATCACAGCAAGCACAGCCGTCGGAAGAGCAGGAGTCATAAACATTGAAAGAGAAGCTGATTTAAGCGGCCGAACACACAACAAAGGAGTCCTCATCTTAGGAGGGTACTTAAGAGGAAAATATGCTCAGAAAAAACCCTTTTCCCTTTCGGCAAGCATCGCTTTTGAACAATCCTATTCCGGAGTTGAAGGAGACAGCGCTTCCTCTACCGAGGTTTACGCCATTCTTTCCAGCCTTTCTAAATTGCCCTTAAGACAAGACATAGCTGTTACAGGATCGCTCAACCAGAAGGGAGAAATTCAGCCCATAGGCGGCGTAAACGAAAAAATTGAGGGCTTTTTCGAGGTCTGTAAGGCAAAAGGCCTTACCGGAAAACAGGGAGTAATCATCCCCCATCAAAACGTCCAAAATCTTATGCTGCGCAATGATGTGGTTGAAGCAGTTAAGAAAAGTAAATTTCACGTTTATCCTGTTAAATCCATAGATGAGGGAGTTGAAATACTGACAGAAGTCAAAGCAGGACAAAGAAAAAAGGATGGGACATTTGAGGAAGGTACGGTGAATTATCTTGTTGATCAGGAACTGCAGAGATTGGCTAAAAGCTGGAAGACATTTGCCGCTGAACCCGAAAAAGGAAAAGAAAAGGAATCAGAATGACCTATTGCTTCAGTGCTGACAGTTTTTTCAGAGTGCCAATTTCTTTTTTGGTGAGATAGCGCCATTTTCCTGCCTTAAGAGTCCCCAATCTTAGGCTTCCAAAACCTATTCTTTGCAGATGAAGAACCTTGTGGCCGACAGCTTTGAACATCCTTTTAACCTCTCTTTTTCTGCCCTCAAATATTTCAATCTTAAAGAGACTCTTTTTTGGATCGCTTTTAATCTGAGCAACCTTGGCTGGAGCTGTCTTTTTGCCGTCGAGGTAAATTCCTTTTTCGATTCTTGCAAGATCTGAAGAATCTGGCTCGCCCATGACTTTAGCCAGATAAACTTTTGGGACTTTAAAGCGAGGATGAGTCAGGCGATATGCCAATTCTCCGTCATTCATCATGAGCAGAAGGCCGCTGCTGTCATAGTCCAACCTTCCGACAGGAAAGATCCTCTGCCTCAAAGAAGGTAGCAATTTCTCAATCGTTGGCCTTTTGAAATTATCTCTGAGAGTTACCAGATACCCTGGAGGCTTATTCAGCATCAAATAGACCATTCCTTCCTCTTTATCCACTCTCCTGCCATCAACTTCTACTCTGTCCTTCTCATCATCTATTTTGCTTCCCAGTACCTTGACCACCTGCCCGTTTACTTTAACTCTTCCCTCAGTAATCATCTTATCGACTTCTCTTCTTGAAGCAATCCCTGCCTGAGATAAAAATTTATTCAGCCTAATCTGCATTTTTAGTAGTCTCTTCCCAAAAGGTGTATGTTCCCAATCCTTACTCTCTTAAGACCAGCTTCTGCGGCAGCCTCCTTGCATTCCTCGGCGTGGCGGCGAGATGTTGGAGGCATATCACGAAAATAAAAATGAGGGAAAAAACCCAGCAGGGAGTATGGGATTTCAGGATCGAGTGAAGCTATGAATTTTGCTATAAGATAAACCTCGTTTCTATCTATATAGCCTGGAACAAGGAGTGTGCTGGCCACGACCAAAGGCGGATCTTTTCTCTTTTTAATCCAACCTGCTGCCAGCTCAAAATTGATCTTAGTTTGATCGTTGCTCCTTCCGCATAAGGCAATGTTCAGGCTGGGATGAAACGTTTTCAGATCAAATTTCACACAACCACCGCTCTCTAATGCAACATCCAAAATCTCTTCCAAGAATCGGCTGTTCATGGTTCCGTTTGTTTCCCAGCAGAACCTCAATATTTTTTTGTCTTTTTGGGCCAGGGCAAGGCGGGAGGTGTGGAGTGAATGGAGGAGCTGCGGCGAAGGATCCCCCCCGAAATAGCAGACACAGGAAGTCTTATTGTCAACGGCCAGAGACAATTCAGCAGACGAATCAGGCATTTTCATTTTTAAATCTTCCCTGAAATGCCAGTTTTGACAGAAAAGGCAGTTGAAGGTGCAGCCGTGATAAAATACAGCCAGGTTTTTATACCCATATTCAGCAGTTTGGGCATAAGCATAACGGGGAAAACCAGCACCAGTCCCACCAGGACAAACCCAATCCCCGACACAATTTGTGGGAAGCGCGTCGTAATACCAAGAGAAAAAGCCCTGCTTGGGGGGAGGGCTGATTTTTTTGCCATCTTCATTCTCCCTTACTCCGCAGTAACCTACTTCACCTTTTCCTATCTGGCACTTGTTGAAACAGTAATTGCACGATATTCCACCCTTTTCTTGAGGCGGGGATGGAGGAAGATTAAAGGCTTCCCTTGAGATTTGATGAGCCTTACGAATAAGAGACTCAACGCCCTTGAAATCAGAAAGGATGCAATCGCGGCATATGCCCAGGAACTTAGATATAGTGGTATATTCGTTGCCACAATTTATGCATTTGCCCATTGTTTCAAAGGTGGGTTTGATAAATCAAACCCCTACATTGATTATAAATCATTGATTGTATTTTAAAAGGTGGATTTAATAAATTAAACCCCTACGATAAATCAAGCGCCTAAATCTTTTATAGTTCTTCCAGTCGAGGCTTGGCAAGGATTTCCATGATTCTGAGGTCAAAAAAATTTTGAGCATGGGCTGGCTTCATTAGGATAGCTGTATCAGCCCCTCGGCCAGAGCCCCCTACAGAAATACAGGGTTCGCTTGTCGGGATGAGCCCTGCATCTGCAGTCATGAGCGCAATCTCAACAGCAACCTTTGTTCCTTCGCCAAAAATTCGCAGAGTATAAGCAATTATCTCTTCCAGCTCATAGGTTTCCAGTTTTTTCCTGACTGCCCGACCTACTCCTCCAAAAGCATGCTGACAGGTCAGAATTTTGGCTCCAGCTTCTTCGATTTTCTTCCGAAATTCTGGAAGAAGTTGCTGGTAATCAGGCTTTACAAAACCCGTAGAATGGCTAACAACTACCAAATTTTTCGAGGCAAAAATATTGGCTGCCATTAAGCCTGTCTCTCCCGATGTGCTGGCTACAACAACATTTTGAATCCCCAACTCCTCGGCCCTCTTCGCTGCTGCTTCCAGAGTTTTGCTAGTATTCTCCTTACCAGTTTTTTTGAAATAAACACAAGAACCAGTCAATTCAGATGAATCGCTTTTATTTTCTGCTGACATTGATCATTCTCCTTTCTAACAAAAGTGCCTTGCTCACATCTCCGCTTATTTTGTTTTCTCCATAAAGAGTTGTCAAGAGTGGTCAGACCTTGCTTTTTGCCTGTCTGTAAAAATTGAGTTTGTATGGGCAAAAGCAAAAAACAAGACCTGACCCCATAAACCTTTGCTTTTCTGTTGCGTATCAAATAATGTAAAATATTAACACGGAAGATGGCTAGAATTAACCTTAATGAATCTGTCTCTATGGCCATGAGCTCTCTCTGGTCAAATAAACTAAGGACATTCCTGACTTTACTGGGAATAATCATCGGAGTTCTCACTATTATCGCGGTTGTCTCAATAATCCAGGGTTTGAATAACTATGTCTATACAAAATTTGCTTTCTATGGCGCCAATGATTTTTCAGTCTCAAAATATCCGATGAATATTACCTCTTTGAAACAATGGCGAGAAATACTCAAGAGAAAAAATCTTACCTTAGACGATATGAGGCTTCTCCGCAGCCAGTGCAAATCATGCGAGCTTGTGGGAGCAACTGTCAATACCATGAGGACCGTGAAATTCGGGAATCAATACCTTAAAGATGTTAACATAAGAGGAGTTACCCACCTTGACCACATAATCGGATCAGTTGTGGAGCTGGAGAGAGGACGGCATTTCCAAAGAGAAGACGAAGAGCACTCCCGCTATGTCTGTATCATCGGAGCAGATATAGTAGAGAAACTGTTTCCTTATCTGGACCCCCTGGGGAAGCGGATAAAAATCGGCAACCACAATTTTTTAGTTGTCGGCCTCGGGAAGAAGAAAGGAAAAGTTATTGGATTTAGTCAGGACAACTACGTCCGTATGCCGATCTCAACTTTTCATAAAATATACGGCTCAAGAAGAAGCATCGACATCAATATCCATACGCTCTCACAGGAGCAGCTGAAAACGGCTCAAGAGGAAGTGAGAACAATCCTTCGATCCAAGCGCCATCTTTCGTTCAAAGATTCTGACGACTTTTCTTTTGCGAGTTCAGATACTTTTATTCAAATGTACAAAACACTGACTTCAAGCATCTATTTTGCCATGGTTGCTATCTCCTCCATTGCCCTGCTGGTGGGAGGTATTGTGGTCATGAATATCATGCTCGTTGCTGTAACTGAAAGAACAAAGGAGATAGGCATTCGTATGGCAATAGGCGCTCGCCGTAGTGACATATTGGTCCAATTTTTGATAGAGGCTGCTGCTATTTCCACAACTGGCGGAATGATAGGCATCCTGATTGGGTTTGTGATTGCCAAGATCTTCACGGCTGCCACTTCTTGGCCTTCAAGCATAGAGCCTGTCTCAATCGCGGTGGCTATTTTTGTTTCAGCTTCAGTGGGCATCTTTTTCGGCATCTATCCTGCCAACAAAGCTGCAAAGCTTGATCCTATTGAAGCGTTGAGGGCAGAACAATGAGATTGGGAATCCTTAAAGAAATTGTTCAGATGGCTCTTGAATCCCTTAGGAGCCATAAACTCCGGTCTTTCTTAACCTTGCTGGGAATCATGATCGGTGTGATGACAGTTATCGGGATGGTTTCTATCATCCAAGGCTTAAACCGTTCTTTCATCGGAGAGCTTGAATCAATCGGCTCGGATTTGATCTTCGTGGGCAAACACGAGCCAATTCAAGTTGGCCATCGTACAGAGGAGGAAAGAAAGAGAAAAGACCTTACGTTCGAAGATGCGCAGGCCATAGAGCGGGAATGTTCATTGGTTAAAGCTGTGGCGGTCGACCTCGTTGCGGATGTGTGGGAAAGCATCCCGATCAAATACAAGAATATTAAAAGTCTGGACTCCGTAGTATTGGGGATGAACGAAAAATTCCCTCAGGTTCTATCTGTTTATCTCCCAGAGGAAGGAAGATTCTTGATAGAATCGGATATTACCCATAGCACAAAAGTCTGTGTCCTCGGCTCTGAACTAAATGATATTCTCTTTCCCCATACAAATGCTCTAGGAAAGGAGATAAGGATCGGTCCGGAAAAGTTCACGGTCGTGGGCACACTTGAAAAAAGGGGTAGCATCTTCGGTCAGAGCCAGGACAATTTTGTAGGTATCCCGATCACAACGCTGATGAAGTATTATCCCTACCACCTTGAAAATATTGAGATAACGGCCGCACCCAAAAAACATGGCTATCTAGAAGAAACCATCGACCAGATAACCAACGTTCTTCGAAAAAGAAGAAAAGTCGAGTTTGGAAAACCCAACGATTTTGTTATCTCCACCCAGGGCACGTTTGTTGAACTTTATAACCAGATCACTGGAGCCGTCTATATGGTCATGATTGTCATCTCTTCCATCGGCCTTCTAGTGGGTGGGATCGGAGTCATGAACATCATGCTCGTTTCCGTCAAAGAAAGAACGAGGGAGATCGGAATACGAAAAGCTATCGGAGCTCGCTCAGCAGACATTTTGAAGCAGTTTCTTATCGAGGCGATTTTTCTGACCGGCACAGGAGGGACATTAGGCGTAATTATCGGATTCGGTATAGCTTTCTTGGTCAGAGCAGCGACTCCTCTTCCGACTTCTGTCACCTCTTGGTCAATTATTTTGGGATTATTTGTCTCAATCTCTGTTGGTCTTTTCTTTGGAATTTTCCCTGCCCGAAAAGCAGCCAACCTTGATCCAATTGTTTCTTTAAGATACGAATAAGCAGCTTGGAGCCACTCTAAAAATATTAACGTAGGATTTGATTTATCAAACCCACCTATGATTGATTTATTTGTAGGGGTTTGATTTATCAAACCTACCTATGATTGATTTATTTGTAGGGGTTTGATTTATCAAACCTACCGTTTTATTCGGAAATTTGGGAAGAGGGGCTTGATGAATCAAGCCCCTACAATGAATCAAGCCCCTACGGTGAATCAAGCCCACCCAAGAAGGACTGTTTTCTAAATAATTATGTTTTAAAGATTTGGTCCTATCTTTTTTTTGACAAACTCAAAGGCTTTGTTCAAAGCCTGGTTAAGATTCTCTTTTTCCTCTCCAGCGACTTCAACCAAAGAAGGCCTCCCTCCTCCTTTGCCTTTTATCAAGGGAGATACCAGAGGAACAAGTTCTCTCATGTCTATGTCGAGATTCTCAGAGCAGGCCAGAATAAGATGTCCCCTTTCTTCTCCCTCCTGGCCAAAGAGAACAACAAAATCCCCCTTTTTTATAATGTTCAGTGCCAGGTATCTCGCCTCTTCTAGTGTTTTATCAACAAAGACTTCTTTTATTATCTTTTCCTTCGCATCTTGAGTGATTTCCTGAGCTTCATACTGGGCAATTTTTTCCTGCAGCTTCTTCCCCGCTCTTCTTTGTGACTTTAAATCTGAAGAAAGTTTCTCAACAGTATTGAGAACCTCCTCCTCACTTACAGTGAACCTGGTGGAAAGCTCACGAACAATTCTGCTTTTCCGCAAATAGTCTTCTAATGCCCTTGCGCCGCAGATGAATTCAAACCGAATATTGTTCCTTATTCTTTCCAGCCTTAGAATTTTTATCAAGCCGATTTCACCTGTCCTGCGGACATGCGTCCCTCCACAGGCAGAAAAATCAAAATCCGAGACCTCCACGACTCGAATGAGCCCCTTTTTTTTAGGCGGTCTTCTCAGCGGAACACTCTCGATCTTTTCTTCAGGAACGAAGTAGCATTTTATCTCTCTGTCCTCATACACAATCTCATTAGCGCGCCTCTCTATCTGCTCAATCTCGTCTTCTGAAATCTTCCTTAAGTCCATCTCTAAGGTAGAAAAAGATTCTCCCAGATGGAAAGCGAGAGTCTCTGCCGCCAAGAGCTCATGAAAACTCTGGGAAAGAATATGCTGACCAGAGTGCTGCTGCATATGGTCGAAACGAGTCTTCCAGTCAATTTTTCCCGCCACTTTGCCGGCAGGCATGTCCTCAGCAACAAGGTGGATAATCCTTGCCTCATCTTCTAATACCTTTAGCACTTCCACTTCATTTATCGATCCTTTATCACTAGGCTGCCCCCCCGATTCTGGATAAAAGCAGGTTTGGTCAAGGATTAAGGCAGGTTTTTTCTCCCATATCATTTTGTCTGCGACTCGAGCCTCAAACTCGACCTGGTAAGGATTTTCAAGATACAGCCGTTTTGTTTCCTGTTTCATTTTCAACCCTTCAATGAAGCCAGAATACGGCGAGTGATCTTAAAATGCTTCTTGGCAACTTTATCCAGGATTTCCGCTTTATGAAGTTTGATAAGCTTTAGCCCGGCTTCTTCAACCAGAGATGATGATCCCTTAGGAAGTTCAAGCCCTAAATCCTGGGAGATAAAATAAAGGCGCTTCAGGAATTCAGCTCTCGCCATAATCGAAGCCGCGGCCACGGCCAGATCCTCCTCAGCTTTTGGCTTCTGGATGAGCTCAATCTCCCTTCCTTTTTTCATAAGAGCGTTCAACACAAAAGACTTATCGCCGAACTGGTCAGTGACGGCAACAGAGCAGTTTACTTCTTCCAGGATGTTCTCTATGGCGCGTGAATGAGCCCAAGCCAGGATTCTGTTTAGATTTCTCAGCTTGGCATAAAGTTCATTGTACTTTTCAGGGCCGATAGCGACCAAGGAATGCTTGTATCCCTTTTTCAGGAGGTCTGCCAATTCCCTGACACGATTATCAGAGATCTTTTTGCTGTCTCTTATGCCCAGCTCCTTAATGACATCCTGCTGGTCCTCGGGGATAAAAACTCCTGCAACCACGAGAGGTCCGAAATAGTCTCCCTTTCCGGACTCATCCGTCCCGATTCGTCCTTTTTCGGGTGGAAATAGTTTTTCTTGCCGCATCAAACTATTATAATTGCTTAGCGCAGAAGATATCTACCTTTAGCTTCTTTTATCAAATCCGGTCTGAATTTAGGGTGAGCAACATTTATCAGGGCAATGGTTCTCTCCTGCAAATTTTTCCCATGGAGATAGGCAATTCCGTATTCTGTTACCACATACTTTACATCAGCTCTGGTTGTGACTACTCCTGCTCCTTTTTTCAAAAAAGGAACAATCCTGGAGACCTCCCCATCCTTAGCTGTAGAATGCAGTGCAATTATGGGTTTACCTCCTTTTGAATGAGCTGCTCCCCTTATGAAGTCAACCTGCCCTCCGAAGCCGCTATAGATATAAGTGCCGATTGAGTCAGAGCAGACCTGGCCTGTTATATCAACTTCTATGGCAGAATTGATGGCTATCATATTATCATTTCGGGAAACATTAAAAGGGTGATTTGTATAATTAGTAGGATGAGCTTCAAGGATTGGATTATTATCAGCAAACTCGTAAATTTTTTTGGAGCCCAAAATAAAGGTTAGGATGACTTTATTAGGATGAAATGTCTTTCTAGCTCCAGTGATTATTCCTGCTTCGATGGCTTCCATAACTCCATCTGAAACCATTTCGGTATGTATACCTAAATCCCGTCTTTCCTTTAGAGCAGAAAGGACAGCATCAGGAATCCCCCCTATGCCTAACTGCAGAGTCGACCCATCCTCGATCAGCTCCGCGATAAAATGACCTATTTTTCGCTCCACCTCACTAAAAGGCTTTCTCTTCAATTCTGGCAATTCTTCAGACATTTCAACAATCTTGTCGACTCGAGAGACATGGATAAACGAATCCCCTAAAACACGAGGCATCTTCTCATTCACCTGAGCTATTACCTTTTTTGCTCTCTCTGCAGCAGCCTTGGAAGCCAACACTTCAACTCCAAAACTCATGAATCCATGCTCATCAGGAGGGGAAAGATGAAGCATAGCCACATCGAGAGGCATTTGCTCTGAATAAATAAGGTCAGGAATCTGGTGTAAGAAGATAGGAATATAGTCGGCCCTTCCCTCGTTTATAGCTTTCCTATCTGCAGGACCTACAAACAGGGAATTATGACGAAAATGACCTTCCATCTCCGGCTTGGAGAGAGGATCCTCTCCCAAAAGAAGAACATGAACAAGTTCAACTTCTTCCAGCTCATCCTTTCTTCGAGCCAAGGAATTCATCAAGACACAAGGAGTGGCTGCGTTGCCGCTGATATAGATACGGTCATCGCTCTTGATCAAGGCTGCTGCTTCCTCTGCAGTTACCAGCTTTTCTTTATAGTCGTCCACCCAGCTCATCTGGATCCCCATGTATCAATAAATAGCATTGAGATAAATTATTAATTATCGTTTCGTTCAATAAGACTAGATTATATCTCTTTACTTAAATATACCTTAATATACTTTTCGTTACTTTTATACCAGTTATGTTTGTTCTTTGCTGTTCACAGAGTTAAGCTTTAATGAATCAAATCCCTACAAATAAATCCTCTACATCTCATTTTTTCTTTCTTTTGCTCAGGTATTTGTGCATCTCGGCCGCAGCGACCCGGGCGTCACCCATGGCAAGAATAACTGTTGCTCCACCCCGAATGATATCTCCTCCCGCATAAACTCCTTCTATGCTGGTAGCCATTGTGTCCCAATCGACTTCTACATTTCCCCATTTGCCTACGTTGAGTTGAGGAGTTGTCTGGGGAATCAAAGGATTAGGACTCTGGCCGATGGCTACCACAACCATATCTACTTCCATGATAAACTCTGAGCCTTCGATAGGGACTGGCCGCCGCCTTCCTGAAGAATCAGGTTCTCCGAGCTCCATCCTCAAGCATTCCATAGCCTTAACCCGGCCTTTTTCATCCGCGATGTATCTTATTGGAGTTGTCAAAAAGTGAAACTCGATGCCTTCCTCTTCCCCATGGTTAACCTCCTCCACTCTTGCTGGCATTTCAACTCTTGAACGACGGTAGACTATGGCCGCCAATTCTGCTCCCAGTCTCTTAGCTGTTCTGACAGAATCCATGGCCACATTCCCACCGCCTATGACAGCAACTCTCTTCCCCAAAAATACAGGCGTATCATAATCAGGAAACTCATAGGCCTTCATCAGGTTTACCCTTGTCAAATATTCGTTGGCCGAGTAGATCCCCACGAGGTTTTCTCCGGGAATCCTCATGAAATTCGGCAACCCTGCCCCTGTCCCTATGAAAAAAGCGTCATACCCATCCTTCTTTAGATCGTCAAGCGTTGCTGTTAAGCCCACTACAAAATTTTCCCTCAACTCTACACCTAGCTTTTCAAGATACTCTACTTCTGACTTGAGGATTCTTTTGGGCAACCTGAATTCTGGAATCCCGTAGATTAATACTCCACCGGAAACGTGAAGAGCTTCGAAAATAGTAACCTTATGGCCGTTTCTCGCCATCTCACCGGCAACAGTCAAACCTGCCGGCCCAGCTCCGATAACCGCCACTTTCTTACCTGATGCTGGCTTGATTTGAGGGATAAAAACCTCTCCCTGCTGGCTCTCATAATCTGAAACAAATCTCTCCAAATTTCCTATCTTCACACCTTCGCCTTTTGATTTTTTTATGTTGCATGTCTCTTCGCATTGAACTTCTTGAGGGCATACACGGCCACAAATAGCTGGAAGGCTGTTTGTCTCTTTTATTTTCCTAACACTCTGGACATAATCGCCTATCTCAATAAGTTTTATAAAGGTAGGAATATCGATTCCTACAGGACAGCCCATAACACACCCAGGATTAGCACAATCCAGGCATCTTTGCGCTTCCTTCTTGGCCAGCTCAGCATCTAAACCAAGGTTAACTTCATTGAAATCCTTGGATCTCTCTTCTGGCGATCTCTCCCGCATCTTCTGGGGAGAGATCTTAATCCTTTCTTTTGCTGGAATAGACTTCCGCAACTCCTTCCGCCAGTCCTTGTTAAATTCTGCCCTGAGCGTCTCTTTTAGCTCAGGTTGCATTTCTTTCTTCTCAGCCATGTTTTTCTTCTCTATCGTGGAAAATTATTCTTTTCCCAATGACACAGAGATTGGATTTCGTCCTCAAAATACGATTTTCGCCTTGAGAATAGCTCTTCCCAATCTACCAAATGACCGTCAAAATCAGGTCCGTCCACGCAAGCAAATTTTGTTTTGCCGTCTATGGTTACCCGACAAGCCCCACACATACCTGTTCCATCCACCATAATCGGATTAAGGCTGACAGAGGTTTCTATTCCATGGGGCTTTGTTGCCTCAGAACAGGTATACATAAGGTAAGTGCAGCCAATCGAGATCACTTTATGGATTTTGGATCCCTTTTTTATGATATTGTTGAGAGTTTTGGGAATATAATCCTTACAGTTGTAGTAACTGTCCCGAGCTGAAACCAAAAATTGGTCACTTACAGCCCGAAGTTTCTCTTCCCAGTAAAGAAGATAATTCGCCTTAACATCTAATAATGTAATAATCTTATTTCCTTTTTCTTTTAAGGCACGCGCTATTGGGTATATGGCTGCAATCCCAAAACAGCCTCCCGCCAACAGGACGGTTCCGTATTTTTTTATTTCAGAAGGCTTTCCCAAAGGACCGACAAAAACAGGAATTTCGTCGTCGGTTTCGATAAGAGAAAGCTTATGGGTAGAAGTACCCACTACCATAAAAATCGAAGTAACTGAGCCTTTTTTATTGTCCCAATCAGCGATTGTCAAAGGAATTCTTTCTCCTTTCTCATCCGGCATGACGATGACAAACTGACCTGGCTTTGATTTCTGCGCTATTTCAGGCGCATGGACCTCAAGAAGATGAATATTTGGGACCAAACGCTCTCTTCTCAAAATTTTCGCCATTATTTTTCTCTTTTTATTTTTACAGGTATCATTCCCAAAGAATGTAGCTCCTGAAAAACGCTGGGAATAAGGCCGTTCACGGAAAACTCAGAATCTTCGCTCAAAAGGAAGCTGGCTCCTAAAACTCCCTTGGGTAAGGATTTATCAATCTTGACGAAGCCCTTAAACTTCCCCGAGGAGGATTCAACCACTATTCTCTCACCTTGTTCCAAATTCAATTTTTCTGTATCCTCAGGAGAGACCTTGATCCACCTTGAATCCCTTATAGCCTTCAGACCTTTATTCTCTTGACTCAAAGCAAGGCTCCTGTAGTAGTCCAAACTGTATTCCAGGATCATTAAAAAAGGATATTTTTTGCTTTTATTATGATTTAAATCTATATGCCTTACAGGGAGAAATGACTTCTCTTTCTTCATCTTTTTCTGAGCAAAGACTTTATGTCCTTTTTCCAGATCAGCGTAGGAAATATTCGAAAAACCTGGAATAACCTTGATCATCTGCTTTGTGATTTCTGACGGATTCTTAAAGGGGAAGCCTATACTCCCCATCCTGCGGGCTAATTGAGATATAATCCACCAATCGGGCTTTGCATCTCCAAGAGGGTCGATGACCCTCTTAAATCTCTGAAGCCTGCCCTCTCCATTAATGAACGTGCCATCAGTCTCGGCAAATGTTGAGGCAGGTAGAACTGCATCAGCAAGCTCAAAATTCTCGTTTACGAAACTATCCTGGATAACCAAGAACTCAAGATTAGCTTTCTTTAGATAAGGCACTGGACCTGCCAGATAGAGGGCCTTTAGTTCTCCGGATGATGCCGCTTGCAAGATTTGATTAAAATTTAGCCCCTTATCTGAGGAATTATGGCCTATCTCAGACACTCCTCTCAGGTTATTCTCAAGGCCGAGGGGAAAAATCTTTGCCTGGGCCTGAAGGGCCAAATTCCAGAGCGCGGCCACATTCTGAGTTCCCCAGGGATGTTGAGTCAGTCCTGTACCGAAAAGAAAGGCAGCGTCCTCTGCTTCTCGAAGAAGCACAAACGCTTCGTCCAATTCCTCTCGAGTTATGCCCGTCATCTCAAAAACCCTGGATAGATCAAACTCGCCAAGTGAATCTTTAAAAGAGTCAAAACCTTCAATTCCGGGATTCTTGGTTTCTTGCTCTTCATGAAAAAAGAGCTTAGATAAAAAACTGAATAAATAGAATTCAGTTCCCGGTTTTATCTGAAGCCATAGCGACGAGTAGCGATTCAGAGAGAGTTCTGTCGGACTGGCAACTATGAGTTTTGCACCCTGCTGAACAGCCTTTAATACCTCAAGCCACATTATAGGGTGAGATTTTGGGATATCTTCGCCAGTGAGAAATAGAGTCTTCGCTTTTGAGATATCTTTAAATTCAAAATTTAGGTTTAATTCGAATCCATTTTCTCGAGCCATTTCGTCTATACGGGGTAAGGGAGAAAAACGATATGAACTGTCCACGTTTTCTGTTTTTAGCTCTTCGCTTGCAAACTTTCGGAGGAGAAAATTTTCTTCGCAAGAGATATGGGGAGAAGCAATCAAAGCAATATTTTTTCCCTTGAATTTTTTGAGTTTTTGAGCAACAAAATCAAGAGCTTCCTCCCAGCTGACTTCTTCAAGCTCCTTATTCAATCTGATTAGAGGCATTAGAATCCTTCGCGGGCTATGGACAACGTCCTTTATCAAGAATCGTCCTCTAACACATGCCTGCCCTTGGTTCACTGCACCCTCGTCTGAGGGTTTAGAGCTTAATATCTTCTGCTTCTTTAGATCTATTTCTAGCTCACATCCCATACTGCAGAAAGGACAGATCGTCTTGGCCCGCTCATCCGGCAGGTCTTCATACCTTATACCTCTCTCGGCTAAGGATCCTGTAGGACAAACATCCACGCAGGCCCCGCAGAACTGACAGCCTGACTCTAAAAGAGGTAAATCTAGTACGGTTCCTACTACAGCCTGAGATCCTCTGTAGATAAAGGAAACTGCAGCCGCTCCCCTCAACTCCTGGCATACCCGTACACATCTTCCGCACAGAATGCACAGGTTGTAATCTCGATCAAAGAAGGGATCGCCTTTTTTTACTTCTAAATTACGATAAACAGATGGGAATCTGACTTTATCTATCTTTAAGGTTTCAACTACATCCTGAAGCTCGCAGCGTCCATTATTAGAGCAAAGGACGCAGCCGGTTACTTCTCCCACCTTCCGAATAGTTGATTTATATTCATCGCAATTCTCTTTTTCGCTGCAAATAAGGCATGCATTAGGATGTTCAGAGAGAATGAGTTCCAGGATCTCTTTTCTTAAATTTTGGAGCCTGGGAGTTCTTGTCTTTATCTCCATCCCGTTTTCCACATAAGTACTGCAGGATGGTGGATAGCCCCCTTTTTCCTTAATCTCCACGATGCAGAGTCGGCAGCCGCCGAACGGAGTTAACCTAGGATGGTCGCAAAGTGAAGGAATATAGATACCTTTTTCCCGAGCAACTTCTAAGATAGTTCTTTTTCCTTCAACTTCAATCTTTTTCCCATCTATTGTGACTTTCATTTCTGGACTCTTTGTCTGGAAGCTTTCTTGAGAATTCTATCTTTCTTGTTGCCCGTATATTTAGAAACAGCACTGACCTTTGGAGGGCAGACATCAAGGCAAGCCCCGCACTTAATACATAATTCCTGGTCAATCACATGGACTTTTTTCCTCTCTCCGCTTATGGCATCGACCGGACAATTCTTTAAGCATAAAAGACATCCAACGCACTTATCTGGCTCGATGTTGTAAATGATCAAATCTTTACATACCAAAGCCGGACAGCTCTTTTCCTTGATGTGAGCCTCATATTCATGCCTGAAGTAACGGATGGTTGTCAGCACTGGATTAGGAGCAGTCTGTCCTAAGCCGCAGAGAGATCCATCCTTTACGGATTTGGACAAATCATTGAGCTTTTCTAGATCCTTCTCATCACCTTTCCCTTGAGTGATGCGTGTCAAAATATCTACAAGTTGGCGTGTTCCAATACGACAGGGCACACACTTACCGCAGGATTCTTCCTGAGTAAAATCGAGAAAATACCGGGCAACATCAACCATGCAGGTATCCTCATCCATGACTATCATGCCGCCTGAACCCATCATTGACCCAGCTCTTGTCAATGATTCAAAGTCGATGGCTAAATCAAGCTTATCAGCCGGGACGCAACCTCCAGAAGGCCCACCGGTTTGGACAGCCTTAAATTTTTTATTATCTTTAATACCGCCTCCGATATCGTAGATAATCTCTCTCAGCTTCATCCCCATGGGCACTTCTACCAGGCCAGTATTGTTTATTTTGCCCACAAGAGAGAAAATCTTTGTCCCTTTGCTATTCTTAGTGCCTATCCCAGAATACCATTCAGCTCCCTTATTTATTACCAGGGGGACATTAGCCCACGTCTCGACATTGTTGATATTGGTTGGCTTTCCCCACAATCCTTCCTGAGCCGGATAGGGTGGTCTTTGCCTGGGAAAAGCCCGTCTTCCTTCTATAGAAGCCATCAAGGACGTCTCTTCGCCCGAAACAAAGGCTCCTGCTCCTCTAAAAATACGAATATCGAACTTAAATTCAGACCCAAGGATAGTTTCGCCGAGCAAACCGAGACTTTTAGCCTGCTCTACAGCCAAGGTAATATTCTTCACTGCAAGGGGATATTCCATTCGGACGTAGATAAAACCCAGCGACGCTCCGATAGCATAGGCACCGATTACCATCCCTTCTATGACACTGTGCGGATTGCCTTCTAAAAGACTCCGGTCCATATATGCTCCTGGGTCTCCTTCGTCTGCGTTACAGATGATGTATTTCACATCAGAGTTATTTTCACGACAAATCTCCCATTTTTTTCCCGCAAGGAAACCTGCTCCTCCTCTCCCCTTGAGACCAGAAGCTTTGATATCAGCGATGACTTCCTCCGAAGTCATATCAAAAAGGACCTTAACCAGAGCTTTATACCCATCCAAGGCTATATAATCATTTATATCAGTCGGGTCTATGAAACCATTATTCCCGAAAATAATACGCCTTTGCTTTTTATAAAAAGGAACTTCTTCTTCCAAAACTATTTTTTCTTTTGTCCTGGGTTCAGTATAAAGGAGTCTGTCTACAATTTTTTTATTGATTATCGTTTCAGAGATGACTTCTCTTATATCCTTTAGTTGAATCCTTTGGTAGAAAATTCCCTCCGGTTGAATGACAGTAATAGGTCCCCTTTCACAGAAGCCATGGCAGCCGGTGATTCTCACGTCAACTGAATCTTGAAGATTTTGCTTTTTTATCTCGTCCTTAAATGCTTCTGCCACCTTCAAACAGCCATAGGCGTGACAACCTGTTCCGCCGCAGACAGTGATACACTTTTTCTTTTCCTTTTGGGATTCGGAAATTTTAGCTCTTATCTCGTCCAGTTTTGTAGGATTAAATTCATCCATCATTCACTACTTTTTCTTTTTTCCTGTTTTAATTTCTTAATGATCTCGTCGACTTCTCTCGTCTTCATCTGCCCATGATAATCTCCATCGGCAATCGCGATCGGCCCCAAGGCACAAGCTCCAACACAGTTCACGGTCTCCAAGGTAAACTGATTATCCTCAGATGTTTCTCCAGCTTTTATTCCCAGCTTTCTCTCGAATTCATCAAGGATCATCGGGGCTCCCCTCACGTGGCAGGCTGTTCCCATACAGATTGTTATCAGGTGCTCGCCCCGTGGTTTGAGGGTAAAGGCTTTATAGAAGGTGAGAACTCCGAATATCTCACTCTCAGAGATTTTTAATTCCCTAGATATCTGAGAAATCATCTGGGCCGGGATATAACCGAATTTACTCTGCGCATCATGAAGCAGGTGAATTAGCTCTCTTTGAACCTTCGTATACTCACTCATAATTTTTTCCATTTTCTGCAGCCCTTATAAAGATGAAAGGAAGTCCTCATAATCCAACCCAAATCTTTCCGCAATATTCTTTCTGGCTATTTTTCCGCGGAAGACATAAACACCCCTCGCCAGAGATCTGTTTGCTTTCAAACACTTCTCAAGCCCTAATTCTCCCATCTCGAGCAGACAGGGAGCAACCAAATTGGACAGGACTTTTGTTGAAGTCCGGCTTACAGAAGATGTGATGTTGGGAACACAATAATGAATTACTCCCTCTTCAACATAAGTCGGCTGCTCAAGTGTCGTTAAGCGGCTTGTCTCGATACAGCCTCCCTGGTCGATGGCCAGATCAATGATGATTGAACCTTTTTTCATGGTCTTAACCATATCCTTCGTTATCATGATAGGAGCTTTCTCGCCGGGTCGAAGCACCGCTCCTATCAGAATATCTGCAACTCTTGTCATTCGCGCTAGATTGTAGTTGCTGGCGAAGAGAGTAATCAATCTGCCTGAAGTTATCTCCTCTAATTCTCTCAACCTGTCCATATGTCGGCCCAAAGCAATAGTATGCGCTCCGGCTCCGAGCATACTCTTAATAGCACTTTTGGCCAATACACCACTTCCGACTACAACAGCGGTAACAGGAGGAACGCTTACCACACCGCCGATGATAACGCCTCGGCCGCCCTGACTGGTTTGAAGATAGTGACCTGATATGGCCAGACACATTTGGCCCGCAATTTCGCTTAGACTCTCGATAAAAGGAAGAACTTCGTTCTCTTCCTGGACTATTTCATAACCGATAATTGTAGCTTTTTTCTTAAGGAGAACTTCAATATTGCACTTTCTTGTTACAGCTAAATGATGAAATCCGAATAAAATTTGGTCTTTTTTAACGAGCTTACATTCCTCTTCGTCGAGGGGCGATATATTGAGCACAATATCTGAGCGCCCAAAAACTTCATCTTTTGTAAAAACAATTTCTGCGCCTTGATCAGCATACTCTTCGTTGGCGTATCCAGCTTTCAACCCGGTTCCCGCCTGCACATATACTTTGTGCCCTTTTTCTGCAAGCAAAGAAACACTGCTAGGAGTCAAACCAGCTCTGTTCTCTATTTTGGAGCTTTCATTTATAACACCAACGTTCAATCTTTCCTCCCGCTACTCAGAAACAAGATATAATAACAAATAAATTCTTTAGGAACAACAATAATCGAATAAATGCTATTAAAAATAATAAAATTGGTAGGAAATGGTAGGAAATGGGGCCAGGCCCCATTTTTCAGGCCCCAATTTTTTGTAGGAAATGGGGCCTGGCCCCATTTTTTGGGGACATTTCCACCGGATGTAGGGATGTGATTTATCAAACCCACCTTTCAAAATATAATCAATAACTTAAAATTAATATAGGGGCTTGATTTATCAAATCCATATTATTGTAGGGGCTTGATTCATCAAGCCCGAAGGAAAAAACTAGCCTTCCCCCTTCTTTCTATGTGAACAATTTGAGAGTTAAAACTAAGTAAACGATATAAAGCCCGAAAAGAATAAAACCCTTCACCTTTCCTAATCGACAGCCGATTCTCATAGCCACTAGCATGGTAATCACTATCAAGATCATGAAAGGAAAGGCAAAGTTTATAACTTTCAATTCAACCGTTATAGGATTGGCAATCGAGGAAACGCCGATAATCCAAAGGATGTTGAGAATGTCTGCCCCTATAATATTTCCGACCGCAATCTCCCCTTCTCCTTTTAGCGCTGCGGTTACACAGGTACTAATCTCAGGAAGAGATGTCCCGATGGCAATTATAGTCAACCCGATTATTGTCTTCGAAACAGAAAAATATTCAGCGATGTTAACAGATGCCCAGATGACTGCCCGGCAGGTAAGGATGACTCCGATAATACCAACGGAAAATCTAAAAAGGGGCTTCTTCAACAAGGCTAGCTTTGAGGCAGGGAGATTCTCTTCCTTACAGCTTAGCGCTTCTCCTTCCCTGTCTTCTTTGCTGGTAACGTATCTCTGCTTTCGGAGCAAGAAGATAAAATAAAGGCATAAGATAACAAGAAAAAGAGCTCCCTCCATCCTGCCAATTGTTCCGTTTCTTGCCAAAATATAGGACAGAATGTCTATCGAGATAAGAAAAAGGCCAGCGGTCTTCAAGATTCGACAGTTGATTAAGATCGCCGTGGGAGCAACGATTGCAGCCAGGGCAAGCGCGATTCCATCATCGCAAATGACAGAGCCTATAGCATTACCCAAGGCAATCTCAGGATGACCCACAATGGCGGCGATGACTGAAGCCCCAAACTCTGGAGCAGTTGTGGCCATACCAACAAGCACTATGCCCACGACCATTTTGGATATATTCAACACCCTGGCTATACTACAGGCTCCTTCGACAAAAAAGCCTGCAGACTTGAACAGTACCGCAAACGAAACGATTAAAACAGCGATGTAAATATAAATCATTTAATCTAGCTATTTTTTGTAAATGACTTTTCCGTTAAGGATAGTCATTTTGACTTCGGTTTTTTTAATTTCTTCAGGCGGAATCTTAAAAATATTTCGACTCAGGACAACCAGATCAGCCAGCTTTTCTTTTTCTACAGAACCCTTTATATTCTCAGAAAACTCTGCATAAGCGCCGTTCAGCGTGTAGCCTTTTACAGCTTCCTCCAAGGAAATTTTTTGTTCTGGAAACCAGCCTTCGGGATGCTTCCCATCCAATGTCTGTCTTGTCACAGCCGCGTAGATCCCGCTTATAGGATCTAAGGGAGCCACTGTCCAATCTGAACCACAGGCCAGGATTACTCCTTTTTCCAGCAGAGATTTAAAAGCATACGTATACTGGCATCTCTTTCTTCCGATCTTTCTCTCTGCCCACCTGCCATCATCAATGGCATGATAAGGTTGAACAGAAGCAACGATGTCAAGGTTGGCTATGCGCTCAATATCCGCAGGAAGAAGATGCTGGGCATGCTCTATTCGCCAGCGCCTATCTCTTTTTTCGCTCTTAGCGATTATCCTCTCAAATATGTCAAGAAGAAGGTTATTTCCCTTGTCACCAATAGCGTGAATGGCCACTTGAAGACCAGCCTTGTCAGCCTGGATAATCCTCTTCTCCATTATTCCCTCAGGAAACATTTGAGAATGGAGCAGGCCTTTTTTCTGTGGATCGTCTGAGTAGGGATCAAAAAACAAGGCAGTCGATGAGCCTAATGACCCATCAACAAATCCCTTTAATCCCCCGATCTTTAATAAATTGTTGCCAAATGGAGTCTTTAATCTAAGTCGCGCGTAAACTTCAACTTCGGTTATGGGAATATAAACATAGAGGCGAGCCGTCAGTTTATTTAGCCTTAAAAGCTCCTGGTAAACCTCAAAGTTACCGGCATAAGCCATATCATGGATAGAAGTAACGCCCAATTCAGCAGCATGTTTCAGAGCAACCTCAGCAGCCTTCAACTTTTCTTTGAAAGAAGGCTCAGGTATATGCCTCATCACTAGATCCATGGCTGCATCTTTTAAAATTCCTGTTGGCTCTCCAGTGTTAGGATCTTTGATTATTTCTCCTCCCAAAGGATGGAGAGTATCTTTGGTGACTCCAGCAAGTTTAAGCGCCAGGCTGTTTACAAGAACCATATGGCCATCATGGCGGCTTACACAAACAGGATTGTGGAGAGTGACCGGATCAATCCATTCTTTCCTCGGAAGCTCAGGAGGATCAAAAGACTGATGGTCCCAGTCGCCTTCAAGAATCCAGGCTCCTTTGCCGATTTCTTTAGCCCTATCTTCGATCCTTCTAATAAATTCTTCCCGGCTTCCTGCGTCTTTCAAACGAACGCTTAAAAGAGAGAATCCTCCATCAAGGAAATGAGTATGGCTATCTATGAAGCCAGGAAGGACCAAATCTCCTTTTAAATCTACTACTTGCGTGCTGTCTCCGATCATCTTGCTTATTTCTTGTGAGGAGCCCGCTTCAAGAATTTTACCGCCTTTTATGGCAACTGCTTCCGCCCAAGGCTGAGCGGAGTTGACTGTCCAGATAGCTCCGTTGAGAAGAACGAGGTCAGCCACCTCTCTCTTGAGATTAGTCTGCCAGGCAAGAGCTAAGGAGAAAAACAATATTGATATAAAGGCTAATCCTTTCATTCATTCCTCCAACAGGTCGCTGCCAAAATAAAGCTAATCGTTCCTTAACCTCAGTCTATATGGTTATTTTTTTAAAATCTTCCGGAATGATAAGCCTCCCTTGGTAATTCTTTCTTATCTCATCCTCGATTTCAGAAAGCGGAAATTCCAATTCACCGAAAAAATGACAGGGAATGAGACATTTGACCTTCGCCTGTTGGGAAAGCTTCCCCAGCTCAAGCGAATTGGTATGCATAGTCTTAAGGGAAGAATATTTTTTAAAAAAGCGAGAGGGAGCGCTGCAGTCATGAATGAGATAATCTATACCTGAAGCTTCTTTAAAAAGCAAAGGATTGAGAGGCGTGTCTCCTGAATAAAGCAAGTCTTTCTTTATGTCCTCGAAGTGAAAACGAAAGGCCATGGATGAAGAACTATGGGGAACCTTAAAAGAGGCACATTTAAGAGATTCTTTCAATTCAAAGCTTTCTCCTGAATCAACGGAGGCAAACTCAATCTTCGCCTTTATTTTCTCATCCCGCAAGTGAAACAAATCAAGGAGATCCTGGCAGAAATGGACAGCTTCTTTAGAGCCAAAAAACCGGATGAGGCATTTATCCAGCATGAGGCTATGGATAAAAGAAGGTAGACCATAAATATGGTCAGGATGAATATGCGTTACAATAATCGTGACTACCTTGCGGGGATCATAGTTGAATTTCTTTATCTTCTGGATAACACCCCCCGGACAGTCAACCAAAATCAAGGTCTCATCATGGTCAATCAGAAAAGACATGTTATCCCGCTCTCTTGTCGCGACGGCTCCCCCTGTCCCTAAAAAGCATATCTCAGTCATTTTGCTGTCTTTTTAAGATGATACTCCTTTATAAAAAAAATCCCTTCTAAAATCAACTCCTCCATAACATTTGTAAGAATCTCCATTTCTCTAATTATTATATTCACTTGCTTGGCGAAGGCTGTATGGCGAAAAAACCGTGAGAAAGGAAAGCTCGGGCTAGTGGCTTCAAAAACACACAACTTTTGCCCCAGCGAGGCAAAAGTTGTTCGGTTTCAGGCTTCGCTCTCCTCTCCTGCAGAGAGGAACCATGCCCGCTCAGCCTTCAAACGGTTTTTTCACCCACTAGCCCTCGCTAAACAAGAATATTTGACTCGCCGGGACAAAAGCAACGTGTTTTTGATCCATATAGCCTGAGCCATTGACAGTTTTCAGCTCAGTTTGTATAAAAAGAAGTCATGGAAGAAGAGGAACTACGGGTATCTGCGCCAGGAAGAATCTGCCTCTTCGGTGAACACCAAGACTATTTCGGTTTATCCATTATCGCTGCTGCCATAAATCTGAGAATTTCCATAAGCGGCACAAAAAGAAAAGACAGGACGTTTAAGATTAACCTCCCTGATATCGAAGATACTGAAGAATTTTCTGTTGAAAAAAAGCTAGACTACACCAAAGAAAGAGATTACTTAAAAAGCTCCGTCAACTTACTAAAAAGAAAAGGCATAGATTTGCCGGCAGGGTGGGATTGCATTATTCAAGGCACTATTCCGATAAATGCGGGCTCGGCAAGCTCCTCTGCCCTCGTCGTTGCCTGGATAAAATTCTTGTTGGAAACGGCCAAGGACGAGAGAGCCAAAATGGCCGGTGAAATAGCAGAGCTGGGCTTCCTGGCAGAAGTGGCTGAGTTCAGAGAGCCGGGAGGCAAAATGGATCATTACACATCATCCCTTGGTGGTGTGATTTCTATAGATTTTGGCGAAGAATTAAAAGTAAGAAAGCTCAAAAATCCTCTTAAAGAATTCGTGCTGGCCGATTCCCTCGAGAAAAAGGACACAACCGGAATGCTTGGCTACATCAAGAACTACGTTCTTCAAGGGTTAGCTAACCTTCGAAAAAAAAGAGAGGGCTTCAGTCTAAAAAGCTCCTCAATTCAGGAAGTAAAAGATGAGATTGAAAAGCTTTCTCCTGACACGAGAAGACTCTTAAGAGGAACTCTGCTCACGAGGGATTTAGCTGCTGAAGGTAAAACCCTTTTCGAAGCGGATGTCTTTGATCACACCCGATTCGGTGCGCTGCTTACCTCCCAGCATGAAGTTCTTAGAGACCATCTCCGTATTTCCACTCCTAAAATAGAGCAGATGATAGAAACAGCCCTTAAAGCCGGAGCTCTCGGAGCAAAAACAAACGGTTCAGGCGGAGGTGGCTGCATTTTTGCTTATGCCTATGATCAAGCTGAAAGAATAGCCGAGGCTTTGAAAAAAATAGGAGCTAAAGTGTATATTGTTCATATCGATGATGGAGTAAGAAAAGAGGATTAAGGAGTAAAAATTGATAAACGCAACTCAAATTAGAAAAGGAATGATAATAAAAGTTGAGGGACAAATCTACAAGGTTCTCGAGGCCACGCACGTCACCCCAGGTAAAGGACAAGCACTGATGCAGATAAAACTTCGAAACCTCAAGGATCAGACTCTGTTAGATTACAGGTTCCGCTCAAAAGATAAAGTGGAACAGGCCTTCCTGGAAACGGTCGAGATGGAATATCTGTACAAGAGCGGAGATGAATATGTCTTTATGAATCTTGATAACTTCGAGCAGATCAAACTTGCTTCGGATATAATTGGAGATCGAGTCAATTACCTCGTTCCCAATGTTGTCTTCCTTGTAGAAATGCATCAAGGGAAACCTGTAGGGATAGAACCTCCCCTGACCATAGATTTAAAAGTGGTCAAAACCGAGCCTTTTCTAAAAGGAGCTACTCAGACTGCCAGCTCAAAGCCTGCTGTGCTTGAAACCGGCATTACTATCAATGTTCCTCAATTCATAAAAGAAGGGGAAATCGTTCGTATCGATACCAGAGAAGATAAGTATCTAGAAAGAATAAAGAGTTAGGCAAATCCCGTTTAGTTCAAAGCGATTAACTTAAAAGGTGAACTTGTAAACACCGATATTCCCGTGGCGGTCTTTGACCCTGACGGTAAGGAGATTGTCAAATCTTGGAGGTAAGGTCAAAGTCAAGCTAAAGTTCTCCCATTTTGAGTCACAAATTCCATCCACAGGAAAAATGCTTTGCCACTCGTCAGGCCTGATAAGGTATTTGACTTCTGTGATGTACGACAGTGAGTCCTCAGCAGAAAAAGTTACTTTAATGTTATTCTTTTCTATCTCAGCTTTGAAATTTTTGATTAGGGGAAGAGAGTTATCGATTATAAAGGGACTGCTCGTTCTATCTGACTTCAGCTCCGTCCCCATAGGATTAGAAGGAATATCAGAAACCACAAGCTTCAGAAAATAAACCCCATCAGGATATGAGAGTGTATCAAAGGCATAGATCGCATCTGTCCATTTCTCGTTTAAAACTCTCCATTGACTCTCATCTTCTCCTTTAATGTAGCAGGAGAAAAGGAGAGCATCTCCATTCTCATCTTCCGCTTCCCATATAATTGTCTGGTATCCCTTTCTTTCAGCTTTCTTTGCAACAAGTAAGGATTTTTCTTTATCTTTGCTAACAGCCCGCTCTGGGACCTTGACATCTGCGCCCCATATAATCTCTTCCTGTTCTGGCGGTTTAAGATAAACTTCGTTGGGAGGAAGAATTTCTAGCTTTCTGATTGCAGGGGCAACATTTGCTTGAAGATAGAAAAGAGAAACTTTTTGAAGAAGAGGAGATCGCTCACCAGATTGAGTTTTAAACATGACCTTAAACTGGACGTATCTAGCCTTGGGATTTAAGACCTGCTCTCCTTGCTTTTTTTGATATGGCGGAGACCAATTGTTCCAAGTCTCGTTGGGGTTGCTTGAATTTCCGCTACGCGTTTGAAACTGCAGAGTCGCTCCAGAAGGGATTGTGGCTTCCCATTCTATTCTCCCCCATGACGAAATTGTTCCCGTATCTGTAACTTGACTTAGATACTCCCCACTAAATCTCTGGTCAGGAAAAAAGATGCTTAAATCGGGGGGATTATTAGCAATAAAATAAGTTTGTGAATCATACGGAAGGAGGAGATAAACAAGTTCCGATTCTTTCTGGACAACAAGAGAAGTCTTTTCATCCTTATCGACAGAATAGATCCTTCCTTTATCTCCGGTACCAAAAATGAGTTTTCCCTCTCTTTCACTCCAGAGCAGGCTGTAAATCAACTCATCGCTGGAATGCCAAAGTCTTTTAGCTACTCCCTGTTTATCTATCTTATAAAGGGCACTTGGTTGCTCTCGTACTAAAGAGAGAACCTGCTTGGTGTCAGGTGTGGAAGGCGACACAGCAACAGTAATAGCTGTATCTCCTTTTAGGGAAATTGGCGTTTCTTCTTTTATTGGCTTGATAACAGTCCCACTGGCTGCAGCATAAATATTCCCCTCCCTGTCGAGAGCGATGCTCTTTATCTCCTCATACGAGGATTCAAACAGAATGGAAGCTTTCTTTGCTTTGGTAATTCGGTAAAGAAGACCCTTCCCACCGCTTCCAGCGAAAAGGTCTCCATTGGTGTCTCTTTCGATGCAAAGAATATGGTTTTCCTCTGCTTTAAGGATTAGCTTTCCTTCTCCCTCGCTGTTTATCTCGTAAATACCTCCATTCTCACCAACTGCAGCAAGTAGCACGCCTTTGTCTACAAACAATAGATCCCAGATATATTTCTCGCGCGGGTTGAAAAAAATATCTCCTTTGCCCTTATCGGTAATTTTCCAAATCTTCCCGTTGGGCGATGTCCCTGCATAAAGATCTCCTTTTCTGTCCCGGGCAAGACAGTAGACATCCATCTCCGGCACTTGGAAATATATTTCTGGTTCCTCTCCTTTTCTGATTCTGTATATTTTTCCTCCGTGACCTGTTCCAAGGTATAATGTTCCATCTGGAGTGATAAGGAGGGATAGATAGAATTCCTCTTCAGGCCCATTAATTTTTTCCTCTTTAGGAGAGAGAGAAAGTATGCCATCATAAGATACTGAGATCCCATCGAACTTGCCTTTCAAAAAGTCATCCTTACTTCGTACTTCCCATTTTTTTGGGACTACTCCTTGAAGAGCCTGAACCAAAAAGACAAGAATAACGAACACAACAACCAAAAGTCTTCTCATTCCCTTTCTCTCCTATCTCTTTATTTTAATCGGAATCATGACAGCTCCTTTGAAAACGTAAGGAAGAGGCAACTGATATTCGCTTAGAGTGGATTTATTAAGTTCGGTAGGGGAAGAAGCTGCTGCCCGAGGAGAAGAAAACATGGATTTCATCGTCGGGGGTAAATTCGGCATTTCTTCGCCTTTCAGAAAAATGCCGGGCTTAGAAGCGATTATTTTAAAATAAATGCGGTTATTCTTCCTGAGATTATTTAATACTCTTATCAATTGGTTCAAACTTCGGGGAATAAAGGTCCCTAGTTTATATTGACTCATCTCTACTTGAGCCATCGATGCCGCATCTCCGATAACAAGCTGAAATTCAGAACTCGATGGGAGCTGGGGGGCAAAAATTCCCACCTCCTGGAGCATGGTTGTTCCTCTGAAAGTGCGGTGATATACCTTTATTCTTATCCTCTCACCGGGCGAGACCTCGTATTTATCAAGCCAAACTTTTTCTAGGTACGAGAATTTGGCCTCTTCAGAAGTATGAACACTCAGGTCTATGCGATGGATGCCTAATTCTGTGAATTCATTATTGATCAAGAAATAAACAACTGCAGCAATCAGGTTCGAGAGCCTCGTTCCAGAAGTATTAAAACTCCCGGAAAAAAGATCCTCAAGATGAACGCTCATCCCATTTTCCAGGTAAACATCACACCTGAGCTCAAGAGAAAGATCTCCAAGAGCTCTCTCTTCAAATGACAAGATGCTCGCCAGCGAAAGATTTACAAGAGCTGGAGTCAAAATTTTATCAGTGACTACTTCTATTTTGAAATTCTTAATATTGCCCTCTGCATCCGTCATCTGGACATTGACGGGAACGAGTTTGGGTACTTTCCCTATCTTTCCGAACACCCCGGGAATCCGGTCTTGAACAAAGCTCCCTAAAAGGGCGTCTGTGGAAGATATCTTAAAAGAAGTGGAGAGCCTTGGAACAACAGTTATAACTCTGGCTTTGCTCATGACATAATCAACCGGGCCCAAATTATATAAAGAATGACCAAAGGCAAAGACCTTATTGCCATCTACGTGGGTTACAGTCCCGACCGCAGACAGGTCGATGTCTCCCCTTACCAGTTGAACAGCAACAGGATCCCCCTCATGAAGAGTAAGATCGGGAGAGGAAATTCTTTGAAGTGATTGTCCTGAAGGACCTCCTCTAACAGGATAAAAACCCAGATTAGAAAAAAACATTTTGGCTTTTTCAAACGCGTTTGAGGAAAAGCCGCTAAACACAAGCGGAATACCCAAAGGAGCTAATGTTTGCCCTTCAGAAATGAAAGAAGACCTGGGAGTTAGGAATTCCTTGTTTATTTCAAAAAGCTCTTCCAAACTCAGGTTCTTCTTGAAGGGGATTAGAGGAGAATAGGAAGATTTCGCAGTTTCCTCTTTCTCAATAGAGAGCATTTCTTCAATTGGAGTTATCCCGGCGATTGCTTCTTTGGCGAAATCTCCAATACTGTAGGCAACTGCTCCGATAAGTTTCCCTCCCACATAGACCGGGCTTCCACTCATCCCCTGGATGACACCGGCCTTATCAAATATTTCCCCCTTTAGCTTGACCAAGATGATATTTCTTTTTGGGGCAATATTATATAAAACGTCCAGAATTTCGACGTCAAATTCCTCGATTTTATTCTCCTCAAAAACAGTCTTCCCCTTGCCTTTCATGCCTGCTTTGATCTGTTCCAAAGGAAGCGTAGAAACAGAACCTTCAACAGTCGAAAAGCAGAAGCAGATTATGAATAAAACCGAGAATATTCGTCCATACTTTGCTATCATTTTATTATCATCCACAACTGATAAATTGAGATAGAAATTCTAAAAGACGACACGGTCGATTTCTCCAATCTTTTTATTTTATTATTCCCAGTTTCTTACCGCTCTTCTCGAAGCTTGCAAGCACAGTATTTAGTTCCTCATCGGTATGTGTGGCAGAATAGCTCGTTCTAATGAGGGCTTGATCCTTGGGTACAGCAGGATAAATCACAGGATTTGCAAAAATGCCATCCTCTCTGAGCAATCTCCACAGCATGAAAGCCCTCTCATCATTCCCGATGATGGCCGGGATGATTGGAGTTTCTGTTGGCCCTGTGTTGAAGCCCATGGCTTGGAATCCTGATTTCATTTTTTTTGTGATACCCCATAATCTTTCTCTTCTTTCAGGTTCAGTTTGGATGATATCGACCGTTGCCAGAGCGGTGGCAACTGAAGCAGGGGTGATGCTTGCGCTAAAAATCAGGGACCGAGCAAAATGTTTGATATAAGAGATAACTTTAGCCTCTCCAGCTACAAATCCTCCCAAAGAAGCTACAGATTTACTGAATGTGCCCATTACTATATCGACGTCGTCCTCGACTCCAAAATGTTCACAGGTCCCTCTCCCGTTATTTCCCATGACACCTATCCCATGAGCATCGTCGACCATGACCTTAGCGTTATATTTCCTGGAGAGCTCTACAACTTTAGGTAAATTTGCTAGATCTCCTTCCATGCTGAAGACTCCATCCACTATAACCAGCTTCCCTGCATCCTTTCCCATGGAAGAAAGGACCTTCTCTAAATCATCCATGTCATTATGGTTGAAGCGGTATGCTTTTCCGTAGCTAAGGCGGCAAGCATCAACTATGCTGCCATGAACCATCCTGTCTGTGATGACTGAATCTGCCTTGCCAACGAGTGTAGGAATTATTCCTAGATTGGTCTGAAAACCTGTGCTGAAAGCAAGAGCTGCTTCTTTTTTCATAAATTCCGCTAATTTTTTTTCGAGTTCAATATGAATATCCAGAGTGCCGTTTAAGAACCTCGAACCGCAGGTCGCAACGCCATATCTATCCACGGCCTCCTGAGCTGCCTTCATTACTTTGGGATGATTCATCAGCCCTAGGTAATTATTAGACCCGACCATGATCATCTCTTTCCCATCAACTTTAACTTTATTACCTTTCACTTCTTGAATAGGCGTGAAATAGGGATATATCCCCAGTGCTTTGGCCTCATCAGCACGTGTGAAGTTATAACACTTATCAAAAAGATCCACCCTCTCCTCCTTTTTAAAAGTCTCTCCTTATCATAGAAAATATCTCCACTAATTCTTCACAGCCCTAAATTGGCTAAGGTTTGACCATGGTAGGCAATTTTCATACAATCTAAGCAATGAAAGCTCTTCTCACCGGAGGAACCGGCTTTATCGGAAGCCATCTCGCAGAATTTCTGTTGGATAAAGGTGCCGAAGTATTTGCACTTGTCCGAGATCCTCACAACCTGAGATGGTTAAATGGACTCAATATTCATCTCTTAAAAGGAAATCTTCTCTCTATTCCTGCTCTTCCTCCTGACTTCGACTATGTCTTTCATCTCGCCGGCTTAACCAAATCTTCCGATGTGGCTGATTATTATACAGTAAATCAACAAGGAACGGCAAGCCTTTTCAAGGCTCTACATGATCAAGAGATACTTCCCAAAAAAATTATCTGCCTCAGCAGCCTTGCAGCTGTTGGGCCTTCCTCGGATGGAAAGCCAGTCCAGGAAAGCGACGTACCTCATCCGATCACACCTTACGGTAAAAGCAAACTAATGGGCGAAAACGAAGCTCTAAAATTCAAGGATGTCTATCCGATAATCATTATTAGAGCTCCAGGAGTTATTGGCCCCAGGGATAAGGATTTCCTTAATTATTTCAAATGGATAAAAAAAGGGGCCCTTCCCACGATCGGTTCAAGGCAAAGATACATGAGTGTGTGTTATGTTAAAGATCTTATCAGAGCTTTATATGTTTGCTCTCAAAAAGAACTGAAAAGCGGAGAAATCTTCAATATCGGCGACCCGAATCCCTGCAGTTATGAAGAGTTCGGAGAATTTGCAGGACAAGCCCTTGGTAAAAAACTAAAAAAAGTTAAAATTCCGATTCCCGTAGGCTATCTTGTAGCTTTGATCGCTGATGTTGCAGGCAAGATAAGCAAGAAACCGGGCATTCTCAATCTACATAAATTCAAACAAATGAGGCAGAAGGGATGGGTCGCAGATATGAGAAAAGCAACAGAAGAATTATCCTTTCAACCTCGGTATTCTTTGCAGGAAGCTATTAAGGAAACGCTTGACTGGTACCTCATACACAACTGGCTGTAAATTTAATTCATAACAAAGGGGACAGGCTACTTTTTTAAAAATGTGCGGGTTTCATAAATCAAACCCCTACGAAATTTATGAAAAAGAAGCCTGTCCCCTTTTATTTTCTGGCTGTAAATTTAATTCTTATTTTATGTAGAAGGCAACAGAAAACTTTGATGTATACTTCAAGCACCATCCTTCTTCTTTTGAGTGGGCAAAATATTTGATTTTTCCCTCAAGAAGATGCTTGCCTTGCTTCGCCATCAAGCGGACTGTAAAAGGTATTTCAATGTCCTCACTCAGGTTTAGGTAATCTTTTCCGTTTTCTTCCAAGACATCTATCTTCAAATCATAGTCCGTAGATAAACTTTTGGGAACAATAAGCTCCTCGCAAGGACTAAATTCGATGATAAAAGAAGGTTCAGGACTAATAAACATACCTTCTTCTAAACTAAGCTTCAGAACTATCGTCCCTTTTTGACCCCTGGAAAGCCTTTTTGGATTTGAAGAAGCTTCAATCCTTAGAAGAGCTTCATCCTCAGCTACAGCGAAAAGAGAAAGACAAAGAATTAGAATACAAAGAAAAACATTCTTTCTCAACTGAGTTCCTCCTGCCTTCTCCCGTAAAAAGCATATTACTCTCTCCCCTTTGCTGCGTCAAGGAAATTATGCCTTTATTTTTCCCTGTCCATCTATTATAATTTATCGAAATTATGATGAACACAAAATCATTCATAGCAGGAACAGGTCACTTTGTCCCCCCTAAAGTTATAACTAACTCCGACTTAGAGAAAAAGATGGACACCTCGGATGAGTGGATTCGCCAGAGGTCAGGGATAGTAGAAAGGCGTTATGTGGAACCTGGTGTTGGAAGTTCAGACTTAGCCTATGAAGCGGCCCTGCGAACTATTGATGACGCCAAAATCGACAAATCAGAAATAGACTTTATAATTGCCGCCACCCTTTCCCCAGATCATTACTTTCCTGGAATAGGCGTTATAGTCCAGGCTAAACTTGGGCTTTCTGGAATAGGAGCCCTCGATGTGAGAAATCAGTGCACAGGGTTTATTTATGGACTTTCTGTGGCTGATCAGTACATCAAAACTCACAACTATAAGAAAATCCTGCTTGTTGCATCTGAAGTCCAATCATCAAACTTGGATTATTCTGATGAGGGGAGAGATATGGCTGTCCTTTTCGGAGATGGAGCTGCTGCTGTCATCCTTGAACCCAATGAGAAAAATGACGGTCGAGGCATCCTTTCTACCCATCTTTTTTCAGATGGAAGGCATGTATCTGATTTATGGATGGAGAAACCAAGTCCTAAGGATAACCCCACTTTTGCCGAAGAATTCTTCAAAAACAAAAGATTCTTCCCTAAAATGGACGGAAGGAATGTTTTCAAAAACGCTTCAGAAAAAATGCCTGAAGCGGTAAGAATTGCTTTAAAACATAATGATCTCTCTATTGAAGACGTTGACCATCTTATACCCCATCAAGCTAACGAACGAATCTCTCAAATGGTAGCCAGGAGTCTGAAAATTCCAGTTGAAAAAGTGATTAGAAACATAGACCGCTTCGGAAACACGACAGCCGCCTCGATTCCTATTGCAATGGATGAAGCTCTGAAAGAAGGAATAATAAAAGAAGGCGATATTGTAGTCCTCACAGCTTTCGGTTCTGGCTACACGTGGGGCTCGGCAGTAATCCAGTTCTAAGGCAAGGATTGAGGAGATGAAAGTGTTGCCTCCTGCTATAGTTTTATGGTAGGATTTCAGTTTCATAAAACAAAACATATCCCAGGACGGCTTAACTTGTACGAAATAAAGCTCATATAGAGGAGGATTCAATGAGGAAAGCAATCATTCCATTCGTCATCCTACTCTTTGTTTTTTTGAGCGCTAGTCTACTTCTATCTAAAGCAGATAATGAAGACGAAAAATTCAAAAAAACATTAGAAGCTTATCTTGATGCACTTTGGAAGTTCTACCCGACCTCAGCTACGTTAGCTGGCTACCACAAGTACGACAACCAGTTAGAAAACCTCAGCAGTAAAAGCATCGAGAACCGGCACGAAGCTTTAGATGAATTTAACCAAGAATTCGTGGCTAAAGTTGATAAAACCAAGCTTAGCCCTGAGCTTCAAATCGACCATGAGATGGTACTCGACGCTTTAGACCTTGAGCTTTTCAGGCACGAAAATCTTGTTCCCTGGGAATACAATCCTGTTTTTTACAACGAAATCTTTGCAAATTGCGTGCGACCCCTCCTTACCAAGGAATTTGCTCCTATGGATACAAGGGCAAAGAACGCAACAGACAGGCTAAAAGCACTGCCAAAGCTCATCAAACAAGCTAAAGAGAACTTGAAAACTCCTCCTCAAATATTCACAGAGACAGCCATAAAGCAATTCACGGGAATAATGAATTTTTATAAAAATGAACTCCCTGAATTGATTGAACAAGCCCCGGAAGCTAACAAATCCAAACTTAAAGAAAATTTAACCAAGGTCATTGCTGCCTTAGTTGATTATCAGAATTTTCTTCAGAATGAACTTCTTCCCAAGTCCACAGGAAATTTCCGTTTAGGAGAACAGGCTCACTTAAGGCTGACTCGGTTAACATTGCAGAACGATATTCCTCTCCAGGAACTTAACGCCAGAGCAGATGCTGATTATAAAAATATCCGGCGTGAAATGTTCCTTGTTTGCATACCACTCTATAAGATAATGGAACCGAAAATAGACCTGGATAATCCTCCCCCTAATCTCAATGAAGACCAACTCATAAATACCACCGTAGCCCATGTATTAGATAAAATAAAAGCTGAACATGATGCAAAAGAAAATTATATTAACAGGATAAAAACATCAGCAGAGGAAATAAAAAATTTTATCATCGAGAACGAGATTCTTGAGCTGCCTGAGAATAATCTCGAAATCGTACCTATGCCGCTTGATTCCCAGGGAATAACCTGGACTCGCCTTTCATCCCCCGGAGCTTATGAGAGTTCAGGTACCTACTCTTTAGAGGTCACTCCCATTCCCGAAGATTGGGAAGAGGATAAGACCAAATCCTTCTTTGAGGAATACAATAATTTCTTTCTCTATTTATGGGCTATCCGGAAAGCATATCCCGGACAGTTCGTCCCCTTGTTTTATACTCGTAAATACCCATCATTGGCAAGAAATCTCTATCCCAATATGCCGTTGATCAAAGGATGGCCCGTCCATCTTGAAGAGGAGTTTATTTTCAAAGGTTTTGGAAATTATGACCTAAGACTCCGCTTGAATCAGCTTAAGCTCCTTCTTAAAGCAGTTATGGATTTCAAACTCGAACTAAATATCCATCAAGGCGGCATGACAAAAGAAATGGCGGTTGCCTATATGACAAGAGGCGGGTTTCAGACTCAGGCTGAAGCCGAAAGAAAATGGAATCGCATTATTCTAAAGCCTGTCGACTGCGCCTGCACCTATGTTGGCTTCCAGGAAATCCTGGACATGGAAAAGGAATACAAAAATCTTAAGGGCGAAGCATTCAGCAAAAAAGAATTTCTCGCAAAACTTCTCAGTTACGGCGCCCTTCCTATTCGTCATTTGAAGAAAAAGATTTTGGAATAAAAAAGGGCTTTCTTTATTCTATTTCTCGCTTGAATCTATACAAAACCATATTTGACCGCGAAAGAAACGCTTTCTGGGCCCTTTAGCGTTACAGAATATACTTTTTGCTGTCTAACTTTTATATAATAAGGACTATTGCTTTTGTCGAACTATCTTCATAAGAGAAATAAATGACATTCACCCTAGTTGATTCGCATGCTCATTTGGACATGGAGGATTTTGACAAAGACCGCGATCAGGTTGTCCAGAGAGCATTCCAGGAGGGGATCAAATCCATACTTTGCCCTGCAGACGTTACAAATCCTAAAAGCATCGAAAAGACATTCAATCTAGCCAAAAAATACAAGAGCCTCATCGCTGCAGTAGGAATACACCCTCATCAAGCTAAACACTTCACTGCGAGCCACACCCAAAGAATACAGGAACTAGCGGGAGAGGAAAAAGTAAAAGCCGTAGGAGAAATCGGGCTTGATTTCCACTACGATTTCTCCCCGCGCCATGAACAAGAAGAAGTTTTCCGTCATCAACTCAACTTAGCTCAGAAATTGGAGCTTCCTGTCGTCGTCCATAGTCGAAATGCGGGCAAGGAGATTACCAGGGCTATTGAAGAAGAAAACTTCAGCAAAGGAGGCATCCTGCACTGCTTCACCGAAGATTGGGTACTAGCAAAGCGAATGATGGATAAAAATTTCTATATCTCCTTTTCCGGGATTCTCACCTTTCCAAAAGCCCAGCCACTTAGAGAGATCGCTGAAAAAATACCCTTAGAAAAACTTCTGATTGAAACTGATTCCCCTTACCTTGTTCCTTTTCCCCTTAAAGGCAAAATAAAGAGAAACGAACCAGCCCACGTGATAGAAATCGCCAAAGTTCTGGCTGAGCTAAAGAAGATTTCTTTAGATAAACTGGCTTGCGCCACTTCTCAAAATTTCGAATCTCTTTTTATGTTTGAAATTAAAAACCCTAGATGCTAAGATATGAGGGGCTTCTTGAATCATTTCAAGTAAATAATGTTCAGGATCCGAGTAAGGATCAGAACTAGAAAGTGCTAATATCCTTTAAAAAAAGAGGATATAAAGAGGCCTTGGAAGATGCATGCTATTTAGAAATTAAAGATGAGTGAATCAGCCACTAATTCTATCAAATCTCGCGTGGAAAAAAGTCCAAGCCTGAGAAGATTGTATAACAATATCATGAAGGATCTGGAAAAAGTAGAGCAGGAGCTCAGACTTTTTTCTCGCTCTCCTAATAAGCTCATCTCCGATATCAGCACCTATCTTTTTCAAGCGAACGGAAAAAGGATAAGACCTGCTCTCGTATTACTTTGTTCCAAATTATTCGGATACAAGGGAAAAGAGCATATCCTAATGTCGACCTTGGTTGAAGCTATCCACACTGCCAGCCTAATCCATGATGATATCATCGATAATTCAAAAATAAGGAGGGGAAGGGAGTCCATCCACGCCAAATGGGGCCCAAACGTCACTGTTCTTTTGGGTGACTATCTGTATATTAAGGCGCTTAGCCTCTCTTTACAGAGTGAACACAGCCAGATAATCCAGATTCTTACCAGCATTTCCGCTAGGATGGTTGAAGGGGAACTAACAGAATACTATCTGAGCGGAAACTTGGATATGGCTGAAAAAGATTACTTGGATATCATCAATAAAAAGACCGCGTCTCTTTTCTCCGCTTCCTGCCAAATAGGGGGTATTCTTGGAAGAGCTACCAAGAAAGAAGAAAATCACCTGGCAGAATACGGTGCAAACCTGGGTATGAGTTTTCAAATAATTGACGATCTTCTTGACTTTACAGGAGAAGAAAAAACCCTGGGTAAGCCAATTCTTTCCGATTTAAGTGAAGGCCGCATCACTTTACCCCTAATATACACTCTGCACAATGACGGCAGAGAAAACCGAAAACTTGTCATTGAGTTAATGAAGCAGAAGGATCAGGATAAGGAATCCCTTAGGGAGATTCTCAAAATTGTCAAATCCAACGGTGCGCTTGATTACACATACAAAAAAGCAGAAGAATTCTCGCGTAAATCAAGAGAAATCATGTCTCAATTTCCTAAATCTACCCATCAGGAAGCCTTAAGTTTATTATCAGAGTTCATCATAAAAAGAAGGAAATAGCCTGTAAAAAAGGGTTAGAGTCAAGAAAACTTTAAAGGAATTCAAGTTATCTTTACTGATTACTATTCACGATTTTCCAAATTGTGCCCCTCTACTTCTTTAATCCCTTGAATATTGTGATGCACGAAATGCAAAAGTCTCCAAAGCAGGAAACTCGTAAAAATGAAGATCTTACCGAAGAGAACTGATGATTGAAATAGAAGTAAAAATCCGGATTGATGACCTAAAGAACCTCCGAGAAAAGATCTTGGAGCTCGGAGCTAAACTGGAAAAAGAACGTTTCTATGAAGAAAACACTCTTTATGATTTTCCTTCAAAGACTCTTTATAAAAAGCAACAAGCATTAAGACTTCGAAGAATGAATAAGAAATCCTTCTTAACCTTCAAAGGCCCTCCTCAAAAATCAAGGAAATTTAAAATAAGAGAAGAATATGAAACAGAACTGAAAAATGAAAAACAATTGATAAAAATACTAAAATCCTTAGGATATATTCCTGTCTTCAATTATGAAAAACACAGAACTATCTACAGAAAAAAAAGCTTAAGAATTTCTCTGGATGAATTGTCAATAGGAAACTTTATCGAGCTGGAAGGGGAAAGAGAGGAAATCGTAAAATTTACCAACGCCTTGGGCATTTCGAAGAAGGAATTCATCAAGCTGGATTATATACAGCTTATTAAAAAAGAGTCGGCAAAAACTAAGATAGGCTCTAAAAACCTCTCCTTCTAAGTCTTATCCCCCTAAGTTTTCTTTTTGGGTATTTCCTTGGCCTTTTTTCTGAGCGTCTCTTTGGATTTTGCTTTTGGTTTTTCTTTATGCTTCATCTTGGGCTTCTCTACGGGTCTCTTTTTAGGTTTCTCTTTGGGCTTTTCTTTCGGCTTCTTTTTGGCTTCTGCTTTGAGTTTTTCTTTAGGTTTCTCCTTCGGTTCTTTTTCTTTCTTCTCAGCCTTGACTTCATCTTCCTTACTTACCAATTCTCCTCTGTCTCTTATTTCCTCCCCGATGAAGCCTTCTTCTTCCGGCTTTCTGACTTGTTCCTTTTTTGGCTCAACAAGATCATAGTGCACCAATCCCTCAACCACTTCTAGCTGAGCAATACGGATTGGGTTCTTTGATTTAGACTTTAACCTTGGTTTATCCCCCCTTAATAACTGCTTTGCTCTTTTTGCTGCTAAAATGACAAATCTGAATTTGTTTTCTATTTCTGTGGATGTTTTCAAGTAATCCTATCTCCTAGAATCCTGGTTCCTGTATTCATTTTAGCAAGTAAGATATCAGAAATTTCAGAGGAATTCAATGAAAAACACGAAAAAGGATCTAAAAAAAGGGGACAAAAAAAGGGGACAGGCTACTTTTTCTGTGGAGATTGTCCATTTATACTGAGGTTTGATTTATCAAATCCATAAAAAAGAGATAATGTTCCTCTTCTTCAGGAAAAAGTAGCCTGTCCCCTTTTTTTGTCTCCTTTTTATTTATGCTAATATTCCTCTACGATATCATCAGATGTGTAAAAGGTCTTATCTTTACCCGCGGAGGTCAAACGGAAATGTTCATCAGCTAGCCTCTCATATTTGATTGCAGTTCCCCAAGCGTCCAAATCCGCACCACGTAGACCACCATACTTTTTAAGTTCCTGGAGATCCTTCGGGGTTCTTCCCTCTTCAGCTGTAAACATAAAAATTGCTGTCTTTAGAGAAAGCATATTTGCTTTTGTACTTTGAAGCTCGGCCGCCCTGTATGCCCTTATTTGCGGGGGTAGCTGTTCTTCTTTTCCTCCTTGTTCAGGCAGTTGTTCTCTTCCTACCTGCAGCGTCCAGAGCAAATAAAGCAGTCCCGCTGCCAGCACAATTATGACCAAAAAACCTCTTAGTTTCATTCTTGTTTAGGACCAGAAAAATCAGAAGAGTAAATAATAATGACTGCAACCATCTGTTGTATTCTATAGCTTTTATTCCCTGTTTTCAACCAAAAGATATTTCCAGAAATAGAGCCAGGGATCTTAGATGGATTTCATATTTAGAGAGTAAACAAATCTGAAAAGACTGGATTCATCTTCAGTAGAGGAAATCACTTCTTTTTAATATGGGAAGGAGTGTCTCCAGCTTCATCGCCATAACATTTTTTTGTATATGGATAAACAACGTGGTCTCGTAACCCTGCTATATGCATAAGCTCGTGGAATAAAACAGAGGCCAAAGAACCGCAAGCATTCTTGAAGGCAGCAGGATATAAATAGATAATGCTGCTCCCCTGAGGAGTACCACCACATTTTTCTAATCTAAAGAAATTTCCTCTTTTCTCAATAATCCGATACTCTCGATCGTCTTGGATCAAAACGAATATAGGTTTGTATGCATCGGATAGACGAATTAACATTTTCATCCTAGGACTATCAGGACGACTATCAGGGAGGCAATCAGATCTTATTTTTATCTTAACATCATCTAAATATGCATCCAATATTAAATCCTCGAGTTCTTCAGTAAATGCTCCAAAAGGAGATACTATCAACGGAGCTAAGGATTCTTTATCTTCTTCTTCTAAAAAAAAACTGTCAGGTGGAACGCTTGTGTTGTCTTTATCTTGATATGTTTTAAACACTACAGCTTCTTCAGAGATAATTATATCCATTCTGATCCTTTTTCCTTTTTTTACATGTAATCCCTTATCGCTGGAAATTTTTTGCTTCTCGTCTCCATATCCAACATGAATTCTGTAGAGGCCTGATTCAAGTGCTCGCATAGAATAATTTCCAAGCGAATCACTCATTAAATTTCCTATATCCTCAGAGCCTCTCCAAAAGGTTAAGTGAGCTCGGAGCGGTTTTCCTTCTCGAGAAACGACCTTTCCATAAACTCCAGTTGGATCATCAATAATCACAAAATCAACACGTTCTGTCGTCTTATCTTTTTCAACCCTTATACCTTCTTTCACTATTCTTCCACACCCACATGAGACATTCCAGCAGGCTGCAACAACTTTCAGGTCTTTCCCGCAGGGAAGTTTTGACACACGATAATGTCCATCTTTATCAGAAATTGCCCCATAAACTCCTGGTATCTCTTTTTCTGCAAAAACTTTAATAGTCATAAAAGAAACAGGATTTCCATCCTCGTCTTTTATTGTGCCTTCAATAGTGCCTCCTCTTCGGGCGATAATGTCTTCGAGAACAACATTTTTCTTTTCTTTCATTATTATGTCGAATTCACGCATCTGGGTACAATATGGCTCCTTATCAATAATTACTCTGATTTCATATTTACCGTCCATTGGCACATTTTCAAATTTAAAAAATCCATTCTTATCAGTACGCATTTGCCAATCTTCTAAATTTATGGTGACAATGATTCCTTCAACACCTTTTCCTGTTATTTCATCAACAATTTTCCCTGAAAGTGTGCCGAATATCGTCTTTTCCAGGTTTATTGGAGCAGATATCAGTCCCAAAACACACATCAAAATCAATGTAAGCAAAACTAAAGAACCAGTTTTATTAAACATTTCACAATCCCAGATCTTGTTTTTTCCAGAATGGACCATCTCTTTTTTTAACACGGAACCTTTCTTTCATTCTCTCTTTCTACTTAGAAACTAATATATCAAGAAAATATAAAAGTCAATTTGAGAGACTTTATGAGCAAAGAAAGGTTTAAATTGATTTAGCCAGAAGAATGGTGGTAAAAAGATGATAATGAGAATTTTTACATTGTATCAAGATTTTTGCACATTCCTTGAAAAAATAAGCCCTGACTCCAGTAAATGGGAAATTTACTTCACTCTTTATTTTAAGCGCCACCAAGAATTTCTAGAAAACTACTTTTCTCATTTCCCTTTGATAGATTTTTCGAACCTGAAGGAAAGAGTCGAAAGGATTAGAGCTTCGGATTATTCTTTGCAGAAACATCTCATCTCTGTTTGTCCTCCTGAAAAAATAATTAATGAGTCATACCTGAAGTGTAGGAGTATTGTCTCATCAAAAGAGGAGCCTGAAGTTTATCTTTTTTTTGGTTTTTTCAGCCCAGATGCTTTTGTTATGGATTTCCGAGGAAAACCGGTTATATGTTTTGGCCTGGAAAGATTCAGGGATTTCAGGTTACTCAAGATTCTGTTTGCCCATGAGTATGCTCATTTTCTTTTAAACTTAAGTGGAGGGGAAATTCCAGAAGATAAAAAACTAAAATGGCTTTTAATCTCAGAAGGAATAGCGACTTATTTTTCATCCTTAGCCTTTACAGAAAGCAAAATATCTGACCACTTGCTTATGATAAGGGATAGATTAAACTGGTGTCAGGAAAATGAGGACTATTTAAGAGATATCTATAGCTCGGGAAGATATTCTTCTGAAGAGTTGATCGATTTTTACAGAAAGGGAAATCAAGAGCTCGATATTCCTCCTCGTGCGGGAAAATATCTCGGGTTTCAGGCAGTGAGAAAATATTTGGAACAGAGAGAAGAAAAAAATATCAAATCACTTTTCTCGGATAAAAAATTACCCCTATCCTTAGAATTGTAGGTTACCGCGAATTTCTTTTTTCCAGAAATTAACAGACCACGCGAGCCTATTATTCTCGTGATATTAAATCCATGATCCACACGTTGCTCTCATCCTGGCGGATTGGTAAGTAAAACCGCTGGCCTTCTGTAGAAATTATCGGCTGCCCATACTTTAGGTATGGATCATCATAGATGACTTTAATTTCCGGCCTCCCCCCTATCACAGGAACAGACCATATACCCACATTCCCTGGCCCATCCACTGCCACATAATAGATAGTTTTGCCATCAGGAGACCAATCATGGCCGGGTAAAAGTCTAACCGTATTTTGGGTTTTAACAAGTGTCTTTACTTTTTTATCAGCGTACGAAATAATCCTCAATCTGTCTTCTGAAATGTAGGAAATGTAATCACCCAAAGGAGACCATTTAGGGATCGGCCCACCATCGGATGTTATCAGTTCTGGCTTTCCCCAACCTGTCTCATCTTTGGATACAACAAAAAGCTCATGGCGACCAGTCTTATCAGAATAAAATACTATTTTCAAACCATCTGGTGACCAATCTGGAAAGAATTCATGGGATGGATCATCTGTCAAAACCTGAATGGATCTCCCATCTTTTGTCATCAAACATATGTCCCTGCTTCCCTGCCTGAAAGAGTGAAACGCGATATTCTGTCCGTCGGGGGACCATTGTGGATTAAAGTCGCCGCTTGGATGTGTGGTGAGCTGAATGGCTTCCCCTCCTGCTACCTGCATTTTATAAATATCTGCGTTGCCGCTTAGATTAGAGTCATAAGCCAACCACTGTCCGTCAGGAGATACATCCAAGGTTTCTATTATTTGGTTTCCTTTGGTAATCGGCTTTGAATCTGAAATAGATAGTGGACCCTTTTCTGGAATTTGTATTGACCTGACATTGGCTGTGGTGTTAAAAACTGAATAAACCAACTTTTGGCCATCCCTAGAAATGCCAATAGTATGAACATCCAATCCTGTTGTTAACCGTGCTGCTTTTCCTGAAGGTCTACCCGAGGAAGTCAGTGGCACTGCATAAATATCTCGAGCTCCTCCCCGGTCTGAAATGAATAAAATGTGTTTCTTTTCCGGAGTCCAGACAGGACTCGCATTCAAATGATCATCACTAGTCACTCGAACAGTAGTCCTTCTTGATAGCGAGGCAATATGAATCGAACTGGGAGCATTATTGCCGATTATAGTAAAAAGTGCTTCAGCGATATCGAATCTACTGAACACAAAGCCTATATTCCCTGAAACATAGGCAATCTGCGATCCATCTGGAGACCAACTCAAACTATGAACTTCCTTTGCCTCTACTATTTCTTCCGACATTTCTGTATCCAAAGTGAAAACGCAGATAGAATCGTTTTGCACATAGGCAATTTTTTTGCCATCAGGCGACCAAGCTGGGCTGTGAGCTGAGCTATTTTCGATTTTATCGACGACTCGTCTGGGAATTCCTCCAAGGGAAGGTACAACATAAATTGCCCCTTCAGAGTAAAAAGCAAGCTGGCTGCCGTCAGGAGACCACTGCGGCCAACGTTGATTGCCAGAAAAATCCTGGGTAACCTCAATCTGACGTCCGCCAGCAACCTGACGCACAACAAGGCGAGTCTTGCCCAAAGGTCCGGTGACAAAAGCCACCATCTTTCCATCAGGAGAAACCTTGGGATCTATTTCCAGGCCTGGTTCATGGCTTATCTGTCTTGTTGTGCCAATATTAATATCTGTATCTGGGCGGCCTGGACGGAATAAAAAATAACCCGCGACAGCTATCAAAATAACTACTACAAGAGCTGAGAGGAAAGCTTTTTTCAAGTTAAATTTTACGGTTATCTCCTTAGAGGTAGCTGGTCTTCTTTTTGGAACTACTTTTTGCGTTAAGGGAATTTTTTTCTCAATCCCGCTTATATCCTTAGAAACTTCCTCTGCGGCCTGATATCTATCCGTTTTTGATTTTTCGAGACACTTGAGGATCAAGCTATTTAAATCGTCCGGGATCTGCGGATTCAAAAGCTTCGGAGCTTTAAGCTTCTCGCTCTTGTGTTTCATGGCTATGCTTAAAGGAGTATCTCCTTCGAACGGCAACATACCTGTCACCATCTCATAAAGGATGATTCCCAGAGAATAGATATCAGAGCGATGATCTACGGCTTTTGCTTCTGCTTGCTCAGGACTCATGTACTCGGGTGTTCCGATCATCACTCCTGCACCCGTTAAGCCTTTTGTTTTAATGGAGCGGGCTATGCCAAAATCCATGATCCGGACATTTCCTTCTCTATCGATCATGATATTGCTTGGCTTCAGGTCACGATGAACCACGCCTTGCTTGTGAGCCTCCTCTAATCCTTCACAGACCTGTTTGGCAATGGATATGGTTGTTTCAATTGCCAGTTTGCCTGTTTGTCTGATCAGTCCCTTCAAATCCTGACCAGAAACGTATTCCATAGTGATGAAATAAGTTCCTTCTCCTTTTCCAAGATCGAACATTCGACCAACATTCTTATGGGCAATCTTACGAGCTAGCCTTATCTCATTCCTGAATCGCTCAATGGTCTTTTCATCTAAGGCTATCTCAGATTTTAAGAGCTTAAGTGCCACCTTCTCCTTTATCTCTGTATCGTGAACCTTATAGACTTTACCCATCCCCCCTTTACCAAGTTCTTCAATAATTTGATATCTTTCGGCAAATGTAGAGCCAGTGGTTAATTCTTCCTTGGGCGTTTCTAGAGTTTTCGTGTGGGGGCTGGAGATTTTCTCTGAGGGGATGAGTTGAGTTCCGCATTCTTTACAGAACTTGGAATCAGCGGGATTTTTGAAATTACATTTAGGGCACTTCATATACGATAATCCCCTTAATGATCCGGCAAAAGAATATCAATTAATTAGGAAAGAGTCAACTTGAGTGAAATTCCTAATCTTTACTTCGACAACGAGGGTTTAGTTAAACTTCGATGGCGAAGAAGATATTGCTGTTACTCAAAATCCCAACAATATCCTTGCCATCGAAAACAGGCGCTCTCCTAATGCCAGCCTGATTAAAAAGTCTGGCGCAGTACTTAAGCTCGAGATCTGGGGAGACCATGACGAGCGGCTTGGTCATGATCTCAAAGACAAAGACTGCATGTGGGTCCCTCCCCGGACTGACGACCTTGCTAACCACATCCTTGCGGGTTATAATCCCCCATGTGTCCTCGGGGCCCCTTCGGTTCACTATCAAGCTAGAGATGCGTATCTCCTTCATAATCCCGATAGCATTGGCCACTGTCTCGTTGCCATTAATGTACGCCACATTCTTGGTCATTACATCAGCGGCTTTGGCAAACCTTACTTCTTTCAGAGCCTTTTCCTCCATTTTACTGCCTCCTTTCCATCAATTTTATATTACTTCGCCGATATATCTTCAGTAATCCATGAGGTTGCTCTTGCTACATTTGCGACCACTCCATTTCGTCTAACGGTTTCGGCTTAAGCGAAGTGCTGATTATTATCTTAATCACCAGAAGTTTCAAGGGTATAATTGAAAACACGGATAGCGGCTTAGAGTAGGCCTATCCTCTTCTGCCCGCTCGATTTTCTTTTTTTAGAGGCGCTAATAATACTCAGCTATCTTTTTCCAATCAAGTGAAGCCTATTCTTTATGGTCTTTGGATTCTACTTTCTTCTATTTTTAATTTTTCTCTTTCTCTTTTTGCTTATGGCTCACTTCCCTCTTTAGTTTCCATAATCTCTGTGCTAAGTGTCCACCCTTCTTCTGTCAATTTGTAACCAGATTCTGTAGGTTCAATCAATTTCTGTCCAATCGGATTTTTAATAATATCAGTAAATCCTTCAGGATTTAACGAATATGTAATAGGATAATCTTTCTCTGCATCCAGCGAAACACTATCCCCAAGCTGAACAGACTTTTTTCTTATGTACCAAACTAAATTCTTTAGCTTTTCCCCAGCACTCTTTTTTTCATACTCTTCAATTATCTCTTCAAAATTCTTTGGATCTCCTAACTCAGGTGGTTCTTCTCCAAGCTCAAAACACTCCCTTGTGTAAGCACAAAGCATCGCTCTCTTCTCTCTTAGCATCTTGTTGTATTCGACCTCATTTGCCCCTTTTAAAAAAATATATCTGCCGCACATCTCGCAGTNNTATCAAAGATATGCTTGCACTCTTTTCACAAAGATAACATTTCTCTTCTTGACTCATCTTTACCTCCCGACTGATGATAATCTGATATCACATGAAAAAGTTGATGTCAATACAAACCGTATATGCCTTAAAATATGGTGTGTATTTAAGAGGAGGTAATCATAGTTAGAAAGATGTCCGGGGGGATATGAGTTGGTTGATCAGCGTCTATTTCAATCCTAGGAAGGCAAGGCTTTAGGGGATTTGGCTTCCACTCGCCTTTCACTGTGTTAATGATATATCACTTATAGTCACGAATGCGAGCTTTCTTACGTAATTTATTAAGATACCCCTCAATTGTTTCAGGCGGCATTCCTTCAATCTGGATTGTGTCATCTATGCCCAAAGCAAAACCAAGAGTTCCTCCAACTAATAAGCCTATAGCACCAACAAATATTCCCCCTACTAAAGCTTTTTCCTCGGCTTTGTGAAAGAATGCACTTGGACTTGGGTCGTCTCCACCCATAAATCCTAATAAAGCTCCTGTGCCCGCTCCGATTAGTAATCCAAGACCAATTCCTTGCAAAACTTTTGATTTCTTTACAATTTTAATAACTTTAATATCCGCAACATCTATAGACACATCTTTTCCTTCGGTATCCAATAATAGAAGCGAATTCGGTTTAACTGTAATGAGTTCACCTTTTATCTGCTGTCCATCCTTTTTTGTGATTACAAGCTTAGCTCCTCGCCTTTCTTTAGCATACAGATTCACAGAAAGCATCATTAAAGAAAAGACAAGAAACAAAGCTATGAATTTTTTGCCTTTTGTTTGCATTTACCACTTCCAGTGAGAATTTCCCCTCTTTCTTCTCAATCTGACTAAGGCAAATCCTTTTTATCATAAGATTAGTTTAATCACAGCTCATAGACGCTGGCCAAAAACAGTAGCTACTATTACTGTTGCAACACCGAGTACAATCCCAGCATATGAGCCAAACTTGAGTCCCAAAGAGAAGCTAAGCTTATTTTTTTGGAACCTGTAACGTCGAATATAGACCTGAACCATCAGTGTTATCAGGTCTTTATAGTTAAATCCAACATGTCCAGTAAATGTCGGGCCTTTCTTAAATGTCGGGTCTGGCCATTGAGTCCATAACACTAATCCAGGTGAAATATCAATACTAAAACCATTAAAATAATTCAGCCAAAGGCGGTATCTTAATTTGAATCCGGCTGCAAGGTCGTCATATACACGAGTTGATAGAAAAAAAGTACCCCCTAAAGCAGAACGTTTATTTAGATTGTACATGCCACCTAATTCCCAACTTAAACCCCGAAAAGTGGCACCGGTCTCTGTTAAGAAAAACATCTTACAGTACGGAGCTGGTTTTCCTCTGAAACATATCTTTGCGTGTAAACTTTGAGAAGTGAAAAGTAAAATCATTAGCAGAAATGGAGTAAATAGCTTTTTCATTTTTCCCTTCTTGCTGAGAATTCCCCTTTCCCCCAACCATCTATCTTATTGTGCCTTAAGAACATCACTTATAGTCACGAATACGAGCTTTCTTCCGTAGTTTATCCAGAGCTTTCTGGATTTCTAAATCAGTCATTCCTTCA
>WVZK01000070.1 GCA_011772475.1 Candidatus Aminicenantota bacterium
ATTGATTTGCGTTTGAAATCTTTACCTTTTGGCTTCTAGCCTAAATTGCCTGATTCATCTTGAAATCTTGATTTTGGTTGGAGAGAAGACAGGTATTCAGGAGATGTCAGAATATGAAGGCAATATCAGGAAATCTAGGAGGGACAGTCGGTTTCAGATACATAGCAGAAATCAAAACTCTATGCTGATAATATGTCAGGTAAGATCGTAGTATTCACAACTAATGGAAGAAAGAGGCAGGCCTCAAAATTTAACAAGACTTATTTCCATCAATGCGTTTTTCTATGAATCTTAATTTAATTCCAATTGTTGAGGCCTGCCCCTTTTCCCTTCCGATAAAGTTTCTTCTCATTCGATCATGGCTCGGTCGCCGCCGGGTGGTAGAGGTTCCGTGAAAAAAAGAATCATCCAAAGCTCTTCATCCCCCGCAGTGCGGCCACCATGGGCGACGCCTCGCGGGCTGGTATGGAAATCGCCAGCCTTAATCGGAAGCCATTTGCCATTGACATACTGTTCACCCCGGCCTTTAACGACATAAACAAGCTCATCGACCTGCGTGTGGATATGCCTGCCCAGGGGAGCCCCCTTAAACCGAAAAAACACCACTTGGACCCGGGGTGATTTAAAAACTGTTTCGGCCCTTGCTATTTTGCCTTTTTCTATGGGATGGTCTTGAAACCACTTCTCAGCATCGAATAGCAAGGCTTCCCCGGGTTCTGCGTCAATAAGGTGCTTGGCTATTGGTTCCGCCAATACTTGCCCAGAGAAAACAAATAGGAATAGGAACCCAACGATAAGAATCGTACGCATTTGAATGCCCTCCTTTCTCCTTATTTGAGATCAATACAGCAAATTTTCGTAAAAGCCGGAATCAAAAAGGCTCCAGAGGAATACAAGAATCCCCCGGAGCCTTCACATCGGCAACTTTAAGACATATTTCATCCTTATTCGCCCCAAAGATCGATAATCTTTATTATCATAAAACCATAAGAAACAAAAACCTCATATTAGGCGTTTATGGCCAGTTCCAATCGCTATGGTTTTTGTTGCCCTCCTTCCAATATGGTTAAATACTCGTTTTGGTATAACTTCTAAGGTTAAAAATCTCACCGGATCTTAGATTTTCTTGGAATAACTCCTATTTTCTCGTAATTTTAAGAAAGGGTTAATTTTAAATTACCCGGGTAGGAAGCAAATTATTAGCAGATTCAACCTGAAATCGAGGTGGGGCCAGGTTTCTCCTAAGAAACTGCCGGCTTAAGCTCGGGGTTTTGAATGAGTTCTTATCGCAGGAGTCACCTTCTGCTCCGCCCCGGGCAGGGCGAGAGGGAGTTTCTTCCGCTTGTAACGCACACCATGAGGCGGTGTGCGACCCCTGCTAACTGAAATATGGATTTTCCGTCAGTCCACATTCAGTGCATGTTTCTATCGCAAATCGCTAGAATTAGCCACCAGTGAGATCGATCAAATCTTGAAAAAAGGCGGGGCCAGAAATGACGCTGGGCGTTTACTAAAGGGGTTGAAACCGAAACCTTTTATTCAAGGAAGGTTATGACTGACAAAGGGTTTCTGGGATGCCCTCTTCCCAAAAATGTTTTACGGGAACCTGATCTTCCGTCCTCACCGTCACGTGCCACTTGAAACGGTGCAAATCCACTCCCACAAAAACGCTCTTGCCTTCTTGTCCATTCCTCCTGTACTCTTCCATATGAGCCTCCTGACTTGAGGGTTTTTGGTTGCTGATTTGGTTATACCCCTCTCGCCAGTGAGGCTCAACTCTGTATCATAGTTACTTGTATTCTTGACCTTGGTTGAATAAAAAAGCAGGCCAAATAGACCTGCCTTACCCCTAAGTCGTGTTCCTTAAGTTCCCGGTGTTGACTGCCTTTATATCTTTAATACCGCTACTAACAGGGAGACCTCACAACTTTGAATCATAGTTAATGGATCGTATAAAGGGGGGGTTGGTCAGACCGGAAGAGGATTAATTTGAGATCATACCCGGAATCGGGACAGAACCCATCTCAATATTTAGATTTCGGCATGAGATAAAAAAAAGGGAGGGCTTATGCCCCTCCTATTGAGAGGACCAATCGTCAGAGATAGGTTAATTTCCTATTCCATTGCGTTTCCCTTTTCTTCTCCTCATCAAAGAAAAAGAGGGGAAATGAATTAACATCCTTATTCTCTCAAAAGAGCCTCAGTCATGGCATCCACGAATTCAGGAACATCCATGGGAACACGCCCGGTGACGAGCCGGGCATCAATAACAGCCGACCAATCCCAACTGTACTCACCCCCCATAATTTTAATAGAGGGCTCACAGGCAAGCCATCCTGCGCATTTCTTGCCCCTCACCAGGTCAGCGGCAGCCACAGGGATCGGGGCGTGGCAGATAGCACCAATGATTTTTCCCGCC
>WVZK01000099.1:0-1971 GCA_011772475.1 Candidatus Aminicenantota bacterium
ATAGGACAGAAATGAGAACAGGAATTCTCACCAATTTAGCGGGATTATCGACTGTGGGGCTGACCTGCCCCCAATTATTGATACACATTCAAAGTTAGGTTTCCATGCTCATAAGCCTCAGGAGCGGGTGGCTTATATCCCAAAGAACTATGCGGCCGGAACTGGTTGTATTCCCTTCGCCAGTTCTCTATGACTACCTTGGCCTCCAATAACGTATCAAAGATCTCTCCATTGAGCAACTCGTCCCTGAGCTTTCCGATAAACGACTCCACATATCCATTCTCCCAAGGGCTTCCGGGCTCGATGAACAAGGTACTGACTCCGATCTTCGCCAGCCATTCTCTTACCACTTTAGCCGTAAACTCTGGTCCGTTATCAGATCGAATGTGATCTGGGATGCCCCTGAGGATAAACAGTTCATACAGTTGGTCCAAAACATCCTGAGACCTGAGCCTTCGTGCAACCAATAAGGATAAACATTCTCTTGTGTATTCATCGATTATGACTAATATGCGTATTGGCTTCCCGTCTGTCGTCCTGATCATTGCAAAATCATAGCTCCAGACATGGTCCTTTCTCTCAGGACGCAGGCGGATACACGATCCGTCCGCTAACCACAAACGCCCCTTTTTTGGCTGCTTTTTTGGCACTTTTAATCCTTCTTGCCGCCAGATCCTCTCGACTCTCTTGTGATTCACTCTCCAGCCTTCGCTGCGTAACAAAGCCGTTATACGGCGGTAGCCATAGCGTCCATATTGGAAAGCCAATTCAATAATGCGTTCTACCAGTTTCTCCTCATCCTCAGGCTCTTTTCGGACATGTCTCTGGGTTGAGAGCGGTTGGCCCAAAACTCTGCAGGCCCTTCTCTGAGAAACATTCAACATCTCACAAATCTGAATGACTGCCCGGTTTCTTTTCACCGGGCTCAGAAGTTTCCCCGTGCTGCTTCCTTGAGAATGTCATTGTCCAAAGATAGATCCGCCACAAGCTTCTTTAGCCTGGCATTTTCCTTTTCAAGCTCCTTGAGCCGCTTGGCTTGATCAACTCTCATCCCGCCGTATTCTTTCCGCCAGCGGTAATAGGTCTGCTCAGAAATGCCGAGCTTGCGGCAGGCTTCTATAGCTGTTGAGCCTTTACTCTGAATCAGTTCAGCCTCCCGAAGCATGTTGATGATCTGCTCGGGAGTGTAGCGTTTCCTGCCCATATCCTTCTCCTTTCGTCCAGGAAAATACTAACATATCTCCTGTATCGATATCAGGGGGGCAGGTCAGGGCTTCCTTCTTCTATAGAAAGAAGAATTCTTAAAGATGATACTATCAATAATGCTCAAATAAAAAATCACAAATACTTTTATTATTTGTCGGTATACTTTACCCCTTCAACGGGTCAGAAACAAATGTTTCACGGAGCTAAAATAATCTACGAATAACGCTATATTCAATTAGCTTTTATCAATCTTACAGGATTAAATGAGAATTCTACTCAATCCCCCTCGTTTATATTAATGATTCCTCTCTCGTTTCAATTTTCTTGTGGGGAGCCAGGGCTTAAGGGCCTTTAGCTTTCACTCGCCTCAATACTCAACTGCCTTAAATAAAACGTATAGAGAGTATTTAACGTACACTTATAAGGCAAGACCAAGTTGAGTTTTAGCGCGACCTTTTCCAAAAGTATTTCAATAATCAGTCATCCCCCTTATCATTGCCTTAAGCTTCGAATAAAAAGAATATGTATGGTAACTCCAATAGCTATCAGAATCAAAACTATCCTTCCTAAAAGTATGTTAACTACAAAAATGGTTGAACATATTATTGCTATCCATAAAAAAGAGATAGATAAAATCTTAATTTTTAATGGAATCACTTTCTCCTCTCGGTAATTTTTAATGTAATTTCCAAACCACTTATTATTTAATAGCCAGTTGTAAAATCTTTTTGAGCTTCTTGCATAGCATGCGGCAGCAAGTAAGAG
>WVZK01000099.1:1981-2202 GCA_011772475.1 Candidatus Aminicenantota bacterium
TCCAATAATTCCGAGACCTAAAAAAAAGGTTCCTATAATAATCAGTAAATACCTCCTTAATTCTCCCTTTTTATTCTTATTTTTCTTCATCTGTACTTTTAAACTTATAACAGAGGGGAAATTGATGTCAAAATGTACTAGAATGGTTTGTGGTATTTCTGGCCGGCTGGAGAGAGTTCCTATCTTTTTGGTTCCTACCAAAACCCCCCTTTTGCTGACAG
>WVZK01000155.1:0-436 GCA_011772475.1 Candidatus Aminicenantota bacterium
GCTTTTGCCTAAATCAGCGATAGCTTTAAAATATCCAGTTTTTATTAGAAGGAGCATTCTTTCTGAATCTAATAAATTGAGGAAATCAACTTTTCCTGCCAGGTAACCAACTTCTGACGCTTTTAAAGACTGTTCTGCTTGAGGAATAAGAGAATATTTGTAAAGATTTACTTCTTCAGAGGCAGTTTTTACCTCAAAAAACAGCTCATTCACTAGGGAAAGTGTCTTGTTTTCAATATTTTTATAACCCTCCTGGCTGGCTTCAATCTTAATAGCAGCTTCTGCTTCCGAGGCCCGGAGCTTTCCCCGCCAGATAGGAATGTTTATGCCTATCGAGGCCATCCAGGAATTCCGGCCATCATTAGGATTTGTTGTTGTTCCTGCGCCTATATCAACGTAGTCAAACATAATCTTAAAGTCAGGAAAATAATTCTTT
>WVZK01000155.1:447-1237 GCA_011772475.1 Candidatus Aminicenantota bacterium
ATAAAGATCTTTCAATTCTAACTTTAATTCAGGAGCTTTAAACTCTTCAATCTCGCCGAGAAACGAGTCAGGTGGACGGTTCAATAGAGAGTTCAATCCCGCTATAATCCCTTTCCTTCCCTGTTTGAGAAGAAGAATTTTATCTGTAACCCTTGAAATCTCTAAATGTGCTTTCAAGACATCCTGTTGATTTCCTTTACCTGTTTCATATTTTCTCTGAGCAATTTTCGCCAGACGCTGAAGGACTTCTTTTTCCTCGTTGGTTATTCTTAAAGCGTTGTCAAACCAGAAGAGGGAAAAATAGGCTTTTTTTACGCTTAACACTATGTCTGCTTTAACAACATTATACTGTTCTTCAAAAAGGGAAGCTGCACTCTTTGCAATCTCACCCTTAAGCGATAGTTTTCCAAAAAAGGGAAACTTCTGGGACAGGGAAAACTTGTTCCTCTGAGGGCCCAGTCTGGTCTCGATACTCTGGCCAAAGTAGGCATAACTGAGCATGGGATCGGGAAGGGATTTAGCTTGCGGAATGACCTTAATTGATGCCTCCCATTCATTCCTTGCTGCTTTAATCTGAGGATTTTGATTAAGGGCTTCTTCAATCAGCGCGGAAAGGGCAGCTTTTTCGCTTGGCATATCCTGAGAATAAGACTGAAGAGAGCCCAAGAAAGCTACTGTAATTAAAATTAAAAAAGAAAAGATAATTTTTCTCATTTTTATCCTCATTCTTTATAGGATTACTTGACAAACTTGTACATAGTATCTATGAGCTCATCAATTTTTTCGTTGC
>WVZK01000199.1 GCA_011772475.1 Candidatus Aminicenantota bacterium
TCACAATATCCTATGTCAATAATTAATTTATAAGAGGAGATCTTTTATAGGATTCTTTATTCTTGAGCATGTAATATATGATTTTTATGAGCTGCCTGGAGAGAGCATTCATCGCCTGCCAATGAGTCTTTCCTTCTTTCCTTTTTCGCTGGTAATAAGCCTTCGATTCTGGATTTATCCTTATCTGTGACAATGATATCCAATAGAGTATCCCTTTGAGTCGCCGGCTGTATCGTTTTCTCCGTTTTGTCCTTATCCCTCCTGTGCCACTTTGCCATACAACAGGGCTTACTCCGCAGTAAGCCGAGAGATAACTTTCCTGTCCAAAGCGGTCTATATCTCCGATTTCGCTCAACAAAGTCGCTCCTGCTATACCTCCTATCCCCGGGAAGGTCTTTAATATCCTCATCTCCTCAACCTGAGCGGCTATATCATGGATCTGTTCTTCTATTGCTAATTTAGTGCTGTTGATGGACCTCATGATTTCTATCAACCCTCTTATCTCCGTTCGTAATGTCTCTAGATAAAAATCATCTTCCCACATTCCTGCTTGCTTCAATAAATTCCACTTCGTTTCTCCCAGTCTTCTCATCACATCTTTATCAGATAGGCTATCGTTGATTGTGGGATAATCCTCAAAAAACTTAAGGGCTTTTTTCGCAAAAAGAATCTTGAACAGGCTCTTATAAACGACACCATAACTCTCTGTTAAAGCAATATGCAGTCGATTTAAATAGCCNNCTTTGCCAGCCACTGTTTCTTATCCGTGATTGAGATCTTAGGCAGGTCCGGAATCAACAGTAAGGCCTTGGCCAAACTTTCTGCATCTTTCCGGTCACTATGTTCCTCACTATAAAGATCGCTCAACTTCTTAGATATGTGCGGATTGACCTCACGGATATCATAACCCTTTTTCAATAGATCATAGATAAAGAGTTTCCCGTAACTGCCATAAGATTCGATCGCGATCTGTGTCGTCGCAGGATCGGTTGACTTGGCGATTTCCTCTGTGATAGAAGGGGAAAGAGGGAGTTT
>WVZK01000106.1 GCA_011772475.1 Candidatus Aminicenantota bacterium
CCTGTACTTTTATTATTACTATCTTCATTATTATTATCTCAAGCAAATCAACTTCAAGTCAAAGCTGCAAGAACCTATATTTATGCAGATGCTAGTGTCAACAGCTCGATAATTGAAACGGTAGACAAAGGGACTATTCTTAATCAAATTTCTCCAGAAAAAATACGATATACCTGGTATCGTGTTTCTTACTATTCAAAAAAGAGATCCACGGTAGTAGTAGGATTTGTACAAACTTCGTCAGTCGAAATTTTGCAGGGTATTCCAAAAATTGCTACAGAGGAAAGACAGAAGCCAAAAACTATGCAAAAAAATTTTTCCGTCATTTCTGCCCCTCCGGCTCCAGCTCCTCCAGGACAAACCTATGTGCCAAGACCTTATGCACCAAAAGAATTTAAATTAGGGCCAAAATCTGGGATAGGACTCCTGGCGGGATATGCTATGCCAGCAGAAAATAACTTCAGCAGCGGATTGAAGTACGGAGGAAATATTTGTTTAGGAATAACTAAAAACATATCCGTAGAGCTCAAGGGGCTGAGCTTTCAAAGTGATGTCGTAGGAGACCCTGAAGCATTAAGCAAGGGGAGATTATCAGTCATGCCGATTCAACTAAGCGTTCAAGCCAGATTTCTGGTTTCCAGTCGACTTGTCCCCTATATTTTGGGAGGAGGAGGATACTATTTGAATAAATTCAATCTCGATGAAGAAATCACTGATAGCTGGGATGCTTTAGGTTTTGACATAGAAGAGAAGGTAGAAAACGCAATNNTAAACGCAGATGTTAGATATTGCATGGCTAAAATCAAAGGTTCCTGGACTCTGACAGACCAAGTTATTAGCACTTCAATTTCAGGTGACATAGAAAATCTTAGCCTCAATTCCCTTATTTTTGGAGGAGGATTTAAGTTTTATTTTTAAGAATGAAAGTGCGGGTTTGATAAATAAAACCCCTACAAAAGAGGATAAGAAAATGGAGAAGAATCTTAAGTTTATTAGCATCTTAAGGATAGGATTTGCCGCCTTGGCAGCCTTGATGATTCTTTTGCCAGATAGCGCCACCCCGCAAGACAACCCTCCTGAAATTGGGGTTCTTCCCCCTATGAACATTTATCAAAGAGAAGGTCATCCTAAAATGGAATCTGCCTTGTGCCAACTGGTGGAGACATATTTTACTAAGGGCATTGAAAAGGCTAGGGAGTTTGCTAAACAAAAAGGAATTAGTTTCCAGGGAGATCTTGTCCGGGTTGTTGCCGAAGCTAAGTCACTAAAAACTGGAGATAAAACTGATACTGCTTTTTATGGCCGGAATTCTAAGCTTGGAAAAATTCGGGGACAAAGGGACGATCTTCAATCAGACTTATTGCATTCGATGAGAAGGCAGGTTGAGGCCTTCGGCGGTAGAGTAGAGACAACTCACCGCCGGTTGCTCCAGAGCGTTGTGCCTTTATATGCTCTTCAAGAAGTGGCTGATCTTTCATCAGTAAAATACTTACGGCTGCCCAGAAAGGCTATTCCTTTTGTAATCAGTGAAGGCGTAGAAAAAACAGATGCGGACGAGTGGCAGACTATAATCTCTTACCGCTCAACAGAAAATGTCAAGGTTTGTATTCTCGACCTCGGTTTTCAAGGTCATGAAGCTTTATTGGGGACTGAGCTTCCTTCTTCAGTCGTAACCAAGTCATTTAGAGCGGATGGCGATTTATACACCACTGCTCACGGAACTGCCTGTGCTGAGATTGTTCATGATATGGCGCCTGATGCTGAGCTTTGGTTGGTTAATTTTGGCACTGATGTGGAGTATCACAATGCGGTTAACTGGATAATTAATCAAGGAATGGATGATGAAGATCAAAAAGTAGATATTATTTCCTGCTCTGTGGGCTGGTTGAATTCGGGAGCTGGCGACGGAACAGGCCTTATCTGTGCAGACGTCAAAAATGCCTATGATAATGATATTATCTGGGTCTCTGCTGCAGGAAACGAAGCTGAAAGACATTGGGAAGGTGCGTTCAGGGATCCTGATTCAGATGATTGGTGCAATTTCGAGGAACCAGCTCAGGCAGAAGATGAGTGGTTTACATTCTATGCTGTTGCAGGCACAACGTATCAAGTTGCTCTAAACTGGGATGATTGGGGCACATGGATGGGCTCAGATTATAGCTATTCAGAAGGAAATGATTACGATCTGTTTCTCTATGATTCAGGAGGGCTCATAATCGCTTCCTCAAATAATGACCAGACAGCCGGGGCGAAGCCAGAAGAGGTCATTATAGATACAGCACTAAGCTCTGGCTGGCGGCATATTCGGATTTATAAATGGTATGCACCCAGAGATTGTAAATTAGAACTGTTTTTTTGGGGCGGATCTGATCTGGAATACTCAGAACCTGCTGGAAGTTTAGCCATTCCAGCAGATTCGCCGTTTGCGATTGCCGTAGGTGCAACCGATTGGTCAGATGATTCTTATCATTCCTACAGTTCCCGAGGACCAACAGAGGATGGGCGAATCAAGCCTGACCTGGTAGCGCCTTCTGGAGTTTCGAGTGCTACTTATGGTGATTTAGGATTTTCTGGAACCTCAGCTTCTGCTCCTCATGTGGCAGGAGCTTTTGCTTTATTGATGGGGAAGCTTCCTTATACTGCGGAGGAGATTAGATCAATCATTGAAGCCCGAGCTTTGGACCTAGGATCAAATGGCAAGGATAACATATTTGGCCTTGGAAGATTGAAGCTTTCAAAAGTGACTGAGGAAGAGGTGGAGCTAATCCAAAATGAAACCAATGTCAACAAATCTGGGCTTATGATAAACAGAACGAACGAGGTTATTGTCCCAGAAGATGAACCTAGGAAATCTTCTGTTTTGAAGAGGAGACCTGTTAGCTCCCAGCAACGCAAATCCTCTGGTTGGATATATCTCCAGCAGGGCTTTAAAGAAAAGGCTCTTGAAGAATTCCTAAAAGCTATAGAGCTTGAGCCCTGGGTTTTTGAACTTTACTATGAGGTAGGCAAAATTTACAGCGAGAGAGGGGAAAAGAAGAAGGCCATTTCTTATCTTGAGAAGTACTTCATTTTTGGCGGCAGAGAGAAAGCAGCAAAAGAATTGCTCGAATCGCTGAAAAAGAAACAAGCCAAATGACTTCTTTGAATAAACACCTTCAGGGCAGTTGAAATTATTCAATTTGTCCTAGATTGGCATTCCTCATTTCTTATATTCTTCAGCAAATTACCTTAGTTTCGTTTTTCGATCCTTATGCTATAGTTCCAGCTAAATCTGGTAAATTTTGGAAGAATGGTAGCCTCTAATTTATTAATCTAACATCCAATCTTTATTTTTTATTTGAAAGGATGTCCTATCTATTTTGACAAATTGCTAACGGAAGGGTATAAATATAGCCACTTACTTAGCAAAAAAAGTGCTAATTTCAAACATCGACACAAAAAATGTGCATGGTTAAGAAGTAATATGGAAGAAAAGACAACAGTTCGTTTTTGGGCTTTTTTGCTTTTAGGGGTAATGCTCCTTGGAAATCCAGATCTTACATGTCAAGAAACTGACGCTTTCTATAAAAACCTTTTCAAGAAAGGTGAAAAATCATTTTTAGCAAAAAATTACAAGGAAGCTGTTAAGGAATTAGAAATAGCCGTTTTCGGGCTTTACAAAGAAAAAAAACTTCGGGGAAAAGCTTACGTTTATCTAAGTCTCTCTCATTACTATCTCAAGGATAGAAAAAAATGCGAAAAGTACCTAAGAGATGCTTTCGATTTATTAGGTGATGAAGAAATAAAAAAAATAGAGCTGGAAAAAGCAGCACGGTCCGACCTTGAAAAATTGATAAAATTCTTCAAGCTGAGAGACGCTGAGAAAAAACCTGAAAAGGATTAGGCTGTAATCAAAATAAAGATGAAAAAGCCGGCGCTTTGAGTTCCAGCAGCTTTGAAATTGAGTAAAAAGGGAGGCATAAATGGAATATAAAGGGATCGATAGAAGGGCATATAAGCGAATAAAAATTGAGGGAGCAACAGTTACCTATAAGGAGGGGAGATTTTTCTTCTCGAAAAAGCAGTATGTTGAAGAATTCTACCCTGTTGTTGAGATCAGCCGGGGCGGAGTTCGGTTTATGGGGAAAAAACTTTTCACAATCGCCAGCAAAATCTCATTAAAAATATCAATTCCTGATGAAGAATCTCCATTAATTCTCAGGGGACGTGTAAAATGGACATCCTTAGATCCTGCGATGAGCTATAAATATCAAATCGGGATTCAATTTGATCCCTTTGGACTGAAAAAAGGGTGTAATCATCCCGAGGTCTTAGAGAGAATAATGAAATTAGAGCAAAAATTCTTAACCGATAAAAAATCGGTTGATCATTAATAAGCTATCCGAAATAACTTTAATCACTTAATTAATTCTCGCTTCCTTAAAAGACTAAATTTCTCATTTTATAAAGCAAGATAAATCAGATAACTAAAGCTGGTAAAGCCTGGCCGCAAGCTTGCTTCGCATGTCAGTTATGGTTGACAGGTAACCAGAGCTAACCTATACTTATTAGTTAAAAAAGGAACAATTTATTAGTCCATATTTCAATTTAATCCAGGTATCCAATGACCCAGATAGAACAAGCAAGAAAAGGTAACGTCACGCCTTCTCTAAAAAAAGTAGCTGATGAAGAAGGATTTGCTGCTGAAATGCTACTCGATTTGGTTGCGCAGGGAAAGGTTGTAATCCCTCACAATCCAAACCGTACATCTATTCACCCTGTAGGCATAGGCCAGAATCTCAGAACAAAAGTCAACGTCAACATCGGGACTTCTATGGACTTCCCTAAGGAAGAAGACGAGCTGAAAAAAGTTGAAATCTCCTTAAAATATGGCACTGATACGCTGATGGACCTGAGTACAGGTGGTGATATAACAAAAATCCGCACCATGATCCTCAAAAAAGCCCGGATTCCATTAGGCACAGTGCCCGTCTACCAAGCCGCCATCGAGGCCATTGAGCAGCGGGATTCTATCGTCAACATGACCGAGAATGACCTATTTTCAGCAATAGAGGCCCAAGCTAAAGAGGGTGTGGATTTCATGACACTCCACGCTGGCCTGACATCAAAAGGAATAGAAAGATTGAAGAAACAGGGAAGGGTGGCGGATATTGTCTCTCGAGGAGGAGCCTTTCATCTTGCCTGGATGCTCCACAACCAGAAGGAAAATCCTCTGTATGCCCATTTCGACCGGCTGCTTGAAATTGCTCATAAATACGACATTACCCTCAGCCTAGGAGACGGACTTAGGCCCGGTTCCATCCTGGATGCCACTGATCGGCCTCAGGTAGAAGAACTCTTAACTCTGGGCGAACTGGTTAAAAGAGCTTGGGAGCAGAACGTCCAAGTCATGGTGGAAGGACCAGGACATATTCCTCTTGACCAAGTTGAGATGAACATAAAACTCCAGAAGCGTGTCTGCCACGAAGCACCATTCTATGTATTGGGTCCTCTTGTCACGGATGTTGCTCCGGGCTACGATCATATTGTCTCAGCCATAGGGGGAGCTATAGCTGCTGCGGCTGGAGCAGATTTCCTCTGCTATGTCACACCTTCCGAGCACCTCGGCCTCCCATCAGTCGACGATGTAAGGGTTGGTCTCGTTGCCTCCAAGATTGCAGCCCATGCAGCCGATATCGTCAAGGGTGTCAAAGGCGCTCTGGACAGAGATTTAAGAATATCTGAAGCCCGAAAGAAACTCGATTGGGCTGAACAGCAGAAACTTGCCTTAGACCCCATAAAATTCCAAGACATAAGAAAGAAAAGGAAATCAAAATCTACGGCCTGTTCCATGTGTGGTGAATTCTGTGCTTTGCAGATTGTGAGCGAATTTCTCAACTCTGAAAAGGGAGAGGCCGATGACTTCTGCTTCTAAGAAGCTTCTTTTTGGAACAGCCGGAGTGCCCCTGTCTGCTTCTCCATCCTCTACCTTAGCTGGCATTCAGAAAATCGCCCAATTGGGCCTTGAGTGCCTGGAAATCGAGTTTGTCAAAGGTATGAAAATGGGAGCTGACCTGGCCCAGAAGATCAAAGAAGAAGCAAAAGCGGTCAACGTGGCCCTAAGTGTTCACGCTCCATATTATGTGAACCTAAATTCGGCCGAGGAAGGAAAAAGGTTAGCAAGCCAGGAAAGAATCTTGAGCTCAGCCAGGATGGCCGAGATCTGCGGCGCTAAGAGTGTTGTCTTTCATGCTGGCTACTATGGAAGAGTTGGGCCTGAAAAAGCTTTGCAAACCATCAAGGAAGGATTGAAGGAGATAGTCTCCATTTTAAAATCAGATAGAACTCAGGTTATCCTCAGGCCGGAAACGTTAGGAAAAAGGACGCAGTTCGGCTCGCTCGAGGACATTCTTTATCTGTGCCGCGAGGTGGAAGGAATTCTGCCCTGTATCGACTTCTGCCATATACATGCCCGGGAAGGGAAAGCGAACAGCTACAGCGAATTCAACCGAATCCTAAAAAAAATCGAAAAAAAACTGGGAAGCAAAGCCATAAAAAATATGCACATTCATATATCTGGAGTTGATTACAATGATAAAGGAGAAAAGAAGCATTTGAACCTGAAGGACTCTGATTTTTGTTTTGATGAATGGATTCAAGCTTTAAAGGACTTTGGAGTAGAAGGAATGATCATTTGTGAAAGTCCCAACTTAGAGCAGGATGCTCTGATGTTAAAGCAATTATATTGGGGTCAGACCTTTAAAACTTGCATAACTTGAGTTTTGAGTCTTGAGCAATGGGATCAGTCTTTGAAAACTTGAGTTTTGTGCTTATTCCCTTGAGGAAAACACTTGATTTTAATATCATCAAATAACTCAAGTTTTCCAAGTCTGACCCCGAGGAGGGATGAAAAATGCGAGAATACAAGTTATTGATCAAGGGGAAATGGGAAGAATCAAAAATCAGGCGAGAAATCAAATCTCCTTATGACCAGCAGGTTGTTGGTGAAGTCTATTTTGCCGAAAAAGATAAGACAGAAAAGGCGGTCACTGCCGCCTACGAAGCCTTTTCAGAAACAAAAAAACTCTCAAGTCTGGAACGTGCCCAAGTCCTGGAGAAAATATCCTCAGAAATTGAAAAAAGAAACGAAGAACTAGCTAAGTCAATAACTCTCTCCGGTGGAAAAACAATAAAGGCATCCAGAATAGAGGTTGAAAGAGCAGCAAACACGTTTAAAATCGCCTCTGAAGAGGCCAAAAGAATAGGAGGAGAAATTATTCCCCTTGACTTGAGTGCTCAAACTAAGGAACGTTGGGGTCTAGTGAGACGTTTCCCCATCGGAGTTATTGCTGCCATTTCTCCTTTCAATTTCCCGCTTAATCTCGTCGCTCATAAGGTTGCACCCGCTATCGCTTCAGGAAACACTGTTGTCTTAAGGCCCTGTTCCCAGGTGTCCATGACATCCACGCTTCTCGGCGAAATCATCAACGAGACCGACTATCCTCAAGGCGGAATAAACATCGTTCCCTCAGGATATGAGGCAGCCGAGATTCTCCTTACTGATGAGAGAATCAAGATGGTTACTTTCACTGGAAGTCCGGCTATCGGCTGGGAGCTTAAAAAGAAAGCCCACAAAAAAAAGGTGACGCTTGAACTCGGAGGGAATGCTGCAGTCGTCGTAGAGCCTGATGCAAACCTGGAATTTGCCCTTCCCAGGATGATACTTGGATCCTTTTGTTACTCAGGACAGATTTGCATATCTATTCAGAGGATATTTCTCCATGAAAAAATCTGCGACAGAGTCATGAGCGATTTCATCAAAGCCACCAAGAAGCTTAAAATGGGAAATCCTCTTGAGGAAGAGACTGATATAGGCCCGATGATAACGCTTGATGCTGCAAAACAAACTGAGGAATGGGTTGAAGAGGCAGTAGATAACGGCGCCAGCGTCGTCCTGGGTGGAAAAAGAGATGGAGTGATGTTTGAGCCGACCATACTAGAAAACGTCAAGCCCGAACTCCGCATCTCCTGGTTCGAAGCTTTTGCGCCGGTGGTGGTCGTTTACCGCTATAAGGATTTTGAGGAAGCATTAAGAGGTGTCAATCATTCAATCTATGGCCTTCAAGCTGGAATTTTCACCGGTGATTTGAAAAAAGCTTGGCAAGCATTTGAAATCCTGGATGTGGGAGGTGTTATCATCAACGATATCCCCACCTTTCGAATCGACCAAATGCCTTACGGCGGCGTGAAGGAGTCTGGATTCGGCAGAGAAGGCCTTAGATACGCTATCGAAGAGATGACCGAAATCAAGCTAATGGCCTTAAACTTACAGATATAGCCACTATTGGGACAAGGTCTTGTTTTTTGCCTAAAAAGATAGGAGTCGCTCGCAATCTAATATAATAGCACAAACAACTTATGTATGAGTAAAAGCAAAAAACAAGACCTGACCCCAATAAATTTCTTGACAGGATTTTTTTAGAGTCCTAAACTAAGATTTAATTTAGACCGTTTCCAAATCTATTCTTACCCGGAGGGACTATATGAAAGTAGTAAGCTTGGCCAAAGTCAGGGATACAGTAAAAGACCTAGTCCAGAAAGCAAACTTCGAACTCCAGGATGATGTGGTTGATGTCATCAAAGAAATGGAAAAAAAGGAAGAATCCCCAGCTGGAAAAGAGGTCATTAAACAAATCCTTAAGAACGCAGAGATTGCCAAGTGTGATAAATTGGGGCTATGCCAAGATACAGGTCTGGCTGTTTTTTTTGTCGAACTTGGTGAGGATGTTGAGCTCAAAAAAGACGACGGATTAGGAAGCCTGAGAGACGCCTTTTTCGAGGGCACACGGGCTGGATATGAAGAAGGATACCTCAGAAAATCTGTTGTCGAGGATCCCATACGGAGAAAAAACACCGGAGATAACACTCCTGCTTATATCCATTGGGAATTGGTTCCGGGCGATGCTTTCAATGTGACCTTTGTTGCCAAAGGAGGGGGCGCAGAAAATATGAGCGCTGTTAGGATGTTTGCGCCTGCTGCTGGGATGGAAGGTATTGAAGATTTTGTGGTCGAGACAGCAGATAAGGGAGGTTCTAATCCCTGCCCGCCGATTGTTGTCGGAGTTGGTGTCGGCGGAAATTTCGAATATTCTGCTCTTCTGGCTAAAAAAGCTCTTTTGAGAAAGCCCTTGGGATCTCACAATGCTGATCCATTCTATGCAGACATGGAAAGAAGGCTGTTGGAGAGGGTAAATAATTTGGGAATAGGACCTCAGGGAATGGGTGGAAGGATCACTGCTCTGGCCGTTCATGTTGAAGCCTTCCCCTGTCACATCGCCTCCATGCCGGCTGCTGTCAACATCCAGTGCCATTCGCACAGAGTGGTAAGCTTTAGTTTGTAGGATTTTTCCCAAAACAAATTTGAAAATTTAAGTCGCTCAGTATAGCCTCCTAAAAGGAACAGTGACGACAGCTAAAAGGAGAAGGAAATGATCGAGATCCGCTTTCATGGAAGAGGCGGTCAGGGGACTGTTGTTGCTTCAAAGATTCTGGCTGATACAATCTCTAAAGAAGGAAAATATGTCCAGGCCTACCCTGAATTTGGTGTAGAAAGACGCGGAGCTCCAGTTTTTGCCTTTATTCGTATAGACAGTAAACCTATCTATGACAAAAGTAGGATTTATAATCCCGATCATGTCGTTGTCGTTGACCCGACGCTCATCGAAGCCATCGATGTCACTGAAGGCCTGAAAGAGGGAGGCTATATAATTGTCAACAGCGAAAAAAAACCTGAGAAGCTGGAATTTCCAGATAAGTTTAAAGTTGCCACTATAAATGCCACAGAAATTGCTGTAAAGCATAAACTAGGGACGCTGGCTGCGCCTATTGTCAACACGGCTATTGTGGGGGCAGTAGTCAAGATACTGAGGCTGGCCAAAATTGAATCTGTGCTGGAGGCAGTGCGTGAGGGGGTCCCCATAAAACCCGAAGATAACGCGGCCGCAGCAAAAGAAGCATATGAAAAATCATAGTGCGTTCTTATTTTAGTTTTCCTATAAATATGGTATAATAAATGTTAGAAGATTTTAAGGCGCGTTTCATAAGTCAGTAAAGATAATGTGTAAGAAAGTTGTTTCGCTTTTTGCGCCTTTCACATGCATTCCATGAAATTATCTACAAGGATATATCATGAAAAAAAAGAAACAGGCTCAAAAGATTGTTTTCAAATCTGAAAGAGACTTTCCTCTCATGCCGATGTCAACCGGGACCATGCTCCATAATAAAACAGGAGCCTGGAGAAACATCAAGCCTGTCATTGACCTTGATAACTGCATTCAGTGCGGCATATGCTGGAAATTCTGTCCTGATGTATCCATTTTCGTCGAAGATGAATGGCCTGTGGTTGACTATGATTACTGTAAGGGCTGCGGCATCTGTGCAGAGGAATGCCCTACAAAATGCATTGCCATGGTAGAGGAGGAGAAATGAAAAAAGTAATCATGGGAAACCACGCTCTCTCCTACGGCGCAATGCTCGGCCGGGCTCAAGTGATTTCCGCCTACCCTATCACGCCTCAAACTCAGGTAGTCGAACTCCTCTCTGAAATGTGCGCAGACAAGACTTTGGATGCAAAATTCATCAAGGTTGAGTCAGAACATTCGGCCATGGCTGCTTGCATTGGAGCATCCTTGGCGGGAGCAAGAACGTTCACAGCTACATCTTCCCAGGGTTTGACTTTGATGCACGAGCTACTCCACTGGGCTTCAGGCGGAAGACTACCTGTTGTCATGGGAAACATAAACAGAGCCATGGCTCCTGGATGGAGTATCTGGTCAGACCAGAATGACAGCCTCTCCCAGAGAGATACTGGCTGGATCCAGTTTTATTGTTGCAGCAACCAGGAAGTCCTGGACACAGTTATCCAGGCTTTTAAAGTTTCAGAAAAGCTCCTTATACCCAGCATGGTGGTTCTTGATGCCTTCAGTCTATCCCACACCTATGAAGTCGTGGACGTTCCTGAGCAGGAAAAAGTGGATGAATATTTGCCTCCTTTTAAGCCCAAAATCAAAATCACTCCTGACGAGCCGCACGCATTTGGCGGTCTCACTTCTCCAGATCATTACTTTGAATTGAGATACAAACTCCAAAAAGAAATGGAAAAAGCTCCGGCCTTGATCGAAGAGACTGGGAAAGAGTTTGAAAAAATGTTTGGCCGATATTTAGGACTGGTGGATGAATATTGCTGCGACGATGCAGACATAATCCTGATTACTTCCGGAACTATGGGTTCAACCGCAAGGGTTGCCGCTGAACAGCTTCGCCAGGAAGGCATCAAAGCCGGAAATTTAAGGATTAAAGCCTTCAGGCCATTTCCCTTCGAGACAGTCAGGAAGATTGTTAAAGGAGCAGAGAAAATAGCCGTGGTTGACCGGAATATTTCCTATGGTCACCACGGAATGTTTTATGAAGAGGTAAAATCCGCCCTGTATGGATATAACGACAGCTTGCCCGTCTTCGGATTTATCGCTGGCTTAGGGGGAAGAGACATCACTCCTGCAACCTTTAAAGAAGTTACCAATCTTGCCCTGAAGAAAAAGAAGCCAGAAGAAGAAATTATCTGGATAGGAGTGAAGAGATGAATAAAGAAAAAAAGATGAAGCTTTCGCTCCCTGAAGAGGAACTAATGAACTCCGGCCATCTGGCCTGCCAGGGATGCGGGGCGACATTNNTGCTGGTCGGTCATAGACGGGCCATTCCCCTATTCATCCCTTGATGTTCCTATATTCCACTGTGCTTTTGAAACAGCGGCGGTGTCTGCTTCTGGAGTGAAGGCCGGGCTGGAAATGGTCGGCGATACAGAAACTACTGTGGTCGCCTGGGCTGGAGATGGAGGAACTTTCGACATTGGCATCCAGGCCCTTTCTGGAGTAGCTGAGCGCAACGACGATATTATCTATGTTTGCTATGATAACGAAGCCTACATGAATACAGGCATCCAGAGAAGTTCAGCAACGCCCTATGGCGCCTGGACAACCACAACACCTGTCAAACACTTCAAGGATAGACCGAAAAAAGACATGGAAGCAATCATGGCTGCCCACCGAATTCCCTACATAACTACTGCTAGCATCGGCTATCCTGAAGATCTGATCAGGAAAACAAAAAAAGCTAAGGAAATCAAAGGGACAAGATTCCTGCATATCTATGCTCCCTGTCCTACTGGTTGGAAAAGCCGGCCTGAAGATACGATTAAGCTCGCCCGGATGGTAGTTCAGAATGCGACTTTCCCGATATACGAGATAGAGTGGGGCGAAAAATATACTTTGAACATCAAACTGAAAGAAAAGAAGCCGATAATCGATTACCTTAAAATCCAAGGCAGATTCCGACACTTGAGCGAGAAAGAGATAGCATTAATGCAAGAAGAAGTGGACAGGAAATGGGAACGGCTGCTCAGTTTGGTGAATAGTAAATAGTTGCAATAAGCGTTCGAAAAGCCTATAATTATTATCTTAATAATAACTTAAGCCAATCGGCTACTTTAGCCTGCCTAGCTAATCCGGTTAGTCAAGCTTATTATTAGAGGTGATAAACATGAAGAGATTCATCTTAATCCTACTTCCTATGGTTTTTTTGTTCTTTATCTCTGCGAATGCAGAAAAAGCAGGCCTCTTCGGCGACAACTCGTCTCCCGCGCCTGATTTTACAGCCAAGGATCTCAAGGGGCGTGAAATTTCGCTTTCTAAATACAGCGGTAAGGTTGTCTTCTTGAATTTCTGGGCAACCTGGTGTGGTCCCTGTAAAGCAGAAATTCCAGATTTCATCGAAGCGTACGAAAAATATAAAGACAAAGGAATGGAGATTATCGGGATTTCTGTTGATAAAATAAGCCCGAAATCAGTCCTTAAATTCGTGGAAAAATATAAAATTAATTACCCCGTTATCATGAGTACTAATAAAATCCAAAAAGACTATGAACCCGGTCCGTATGTTCCGACAACGATCATTGTGGATCAAAAAGGAAAGATTAGGCACAGGCATATTGGCTACATGGACAAGGAAACACTTAAAGACTATTTTATGGAACTAATAGAAGAAAAATAAGATATGTCCGGGGCTGAAAACGTATCCATATTAGTGGCTTTCACCGCCGGAATAATCTCATTCCTTTCTCCCTGCGTCCTTCCTGTAATTCCCTCATATTTAGCCTTTATCACAGGAATCTCGCTCGAAGAACTCTCTCAACAGGAAAGTTTAAAAAAAGTCAGAACAAAAGTCATCGCCAACTCCCTGATGTTTATCCTTGGTTTCTCAATCCTTTTTATTGCTCTGGGCGCTTCAGCCACTTTTCTAGGTAAATTTTTATACAGAAACATCCGTTGGTTCGAGATAATCGGCGGAGTGTTCGTCATAATCCTTGGCCTTCATTTTGCAGGAATTTTCAGGCTGAAATTCCTTGATAGAGAAAAGAAAATTCATCTTAAAAAGAAACCTCTTGGTTATCTGGGAACAGGTCTTGTGGGCATGGCTTTTGGAGCTGGATGGACTCCGTGTGTAGGTCCAATCTTGGGGGCAATTCTCACCATGGCCGCTTCAACCCAGGACGTGGTAAAGGGGATCGTCTTGCTCACTGTCTATTCTGCAGGCTTAGGACTTCCCTTTTTTCTCTCAGCTGTTATCCTTCATAAGTTTTTTGAGTATTTCAAAACCATCAGAAAATACTTCAAGATAATCTCGATAGCTGGAGGCGTGCTGCTGATTATTGTAGGAATTCTGCTTATTTCAGGTTATTTTTCCACATTATCAGCTTACTTGGGAGCAGACTTTTAACACTCTTATCAAACCAGTTTATTTGTGCGTTCAGCAAGTGCGGGTTTGATAAATCAAGCCCCTACAGAAGAAAAATCAATTTTTTGGGGCCTGTTTTTTGGGGCCTGGCCCCAATTTTTACCAGCGATAGGCAACTGCAGCCCAGGTAAATCCAGCCCCAAAAGCATCCATCAGAATAATATTTCCTTTTTTTAGCTTGCCTTCTTCTTGAAGCTCATGGAGGCTTATGGGAATAGAAGCCACAGAGACATTGCCGTATTTATGTATGTTTGAATATACTTTTTCCCGGGGGACCTTGAGGCGTTTCCCTGTTGCTTCGATGATCCTTATGTTAGCCTGGTGGGGAATAAAGTAATCTATATCTTCCTTCTTCAATCTAGCCGCCTTCAAAGCTTCCAAGGCTGCCTCTCCCATCCGTTTTACAGCATGCTTGAAGACATCGTTCCCTTTCATCTGAAGATAATGAAGCCTTTGGGCAACTGATTGGGCAGTTGCAGGAATTCTTGTTCCTCCAGCAGGCAGATAAAGAAGATCTCCTAATTTCCCGTCTGCTTTCCAGTAGTAAGAAAGCATCCCGGATTCATCATCAGCCTCTTCAAGAACTACGGCTCCGGCAGCATCGCCAAAAAGAACACACGTATTCCTGTCTGTATAGTCTGTTAACTTGGTTAACAGTTCTCCCCCGATTAGAAGGATTCGTTTGGATGCTCCGGTTAATATCAAACCTTCAGCCAGAATCATGCCGTACAGAAATCCTGTACAGCCTACTGAAATATCAAAAGCAGGAACATGGCCAGCACCAAGCCCTTTCTGAACCCAACAAGCAGTTGAGGGGAAAATTGTATCGGGGGAGGACGTCGCTACTATTATAAGGTCGATGTCCTTTACTCCAAGTCCAGCATTTTTGAGAGTTGTCCGGCCTGCTTCAATTGCCAAATCAGATGTCGCCTGGTCCTCAGAAGCAATCCTTCTTTCTTTTATTCCGGTTCTGGTAATAATCCATTCATCAGATGTATCGACCATCTTTTCAAGGTCAAAGTTATTCAAAATCTTGTCAGGGGCATAATACCCCGTTCCAGTAATCTTTATTCTTGACTTCCTATTTTTCTTCATGATTCCTATAGAAAAACTATTCTATACCATACATATTTCCCATTTGCAAATAGCAAAAAAGACAGGTAAAATCGAAAAATTACGATGAGAAAGCACAGATTTTGGTTTTCTCCACTCATCCTGCTCTGGTTTTTTGCCCTTTTTCCAAAGGTCTCATGGTCCCAAATGATTCTGGGACAGTACGAAGATGAAGCTCCTCTTAGGACTTGGAACACTTTGGGAATCACTACCGCTCGCTCGCTTGGCATGGGCGAAACACAATTCACTTTAGGCTCTGATTGCGCTGTCTCACTAACAAATCCTGCGCTCCTGAGCAGAATTCCTAAAATCACTTTTACTGTGAACTCGTCTTTCAATATAGCGCAGCTCTACAGGTATTCTATCGTGAACACAGGACCCCTCTACACGCGAGAAAATCTTTCTCTTGGCCTCTATGCCTTCGATTTCGCCGGCGCCTCTATCAGGTTGAAAAACTGGACTCTTGCTCTAAGTATAGGCCTATTAGAAAGTTACGACAGGCCTCGTGCACAAGAAGAATATGATCCTGGGGGCATAGTTTTATATCGTTTAAGATTCGACCAAGAAGGGAACCTTAAGAACATTAACTTTTCTATCGCCCGAAAGCTCTTTGGCGATGTTTCTGTCGGAATTGGGCTCAACTATGCCTATGGCCATCTCGAAAAAGATTTTAGCGAACATTGGACTACAAGTGCCATCATTATTACTGACAATAAATCCCACAAATTTAAGGGCTTTTATATCAACGGAGGATTTGTGTGGGAGTTGGCGGATAAGATCGATGTTGCTGCAGTATTCAGAACTCCTTTTGTAAAAAAGTCAGACAGCAAAAGCATCCTCAGGTATGTTTCTCAGCTAGGAGATACGGATATTATTACAGAAGCTTCTTCCCGTGATGAGTACAAACAGCCCTTAGTAGCCGGGGTAGGAGTAAGCTATAAATTTTCTCCAAAGTTCAGAGCTGCTTCTGATTTTACTTTCTATAACTGGTCAAAATACAGAGTCGATTATTTTGATGAACAGCTCGAGAGAGATCTCAAAGATATAATCAAGGTTGGTGCCGGGATTGAGCACTCGAGCTCAAGGCGCATTTTTGGTCAAGAAGTAAACATTCCCTTGAGAGCAGGCTTGATTTATGACCCCCAACCAATGAAAGAACCAGATTCATCCTATTTTTATTTTTCCTTGGGGGCAGGTATTCACTGGGGAAAATTCCTTTTTGATGGAGCGGTGATGTTGGGTAGGGAGAGTGGCTCGAGAAACTCTCTCAGCGCAAGTAAAGTCGCTCTGTCATTTAGTTATCGATTATAAGTTTAGGTGATAAGGATATTAACCATGAAAAAAGTTATTTTCTTTATGACTGCTTTATGTCTTGTCCTTAGTCCTTTAAAAGCACAGGATTACTGGAACACAGAAATTATAAGCGTCGCCAAAAACCAGGATAATATAAAAAAACTCATGAAGATGAATCTTGATTTGCTGATGGAATGGAATAACAGGATTTATATCATAGCAGGCTTTAATGATTTCTTTAAGCTTCAAAAGGAAAACATCTCTTTTGCTCCAGAAACCTTAAATTTCTACCCTTACAAACAGAGCGAAGTCTCTCTTCAGGAAGGGCTAAACGGAAGATATCATTCGTATGCGGAGCTTGAGCGAGATTTGTTGGCCCTTCAGGATTCCTACTCTAACATTGCCAGAGTTATCGACATGGGTGATAGTCTTGAAGGAAGAAATATCTACGCCCTCAAAATTAGTGATAACGTCTACCAGGATGAACAAGAAGCAGAAGTGTTCTTTGTCGGATGTCACCATGCCCGGGAATGGATCTCGGTAGAAGTGCCTTTTCTTCTGGGGAAATATCTTGTCGAAAACTACGAGACAAACTCCCAAGTCAAAGACCTTGTCGATAAATGCGAGATATGGATCGTTCCCCTATTAAATCCTGACGGCCTTGAGTATTCTATTCATTTTTATCGCTACTGGCGAAAAAACAGGCGCGATAATGGAGATGGCTCTTTTGGCGTTGACCTCAACAGAAACTACAGCTACAACTGGGGACTTGACAATGAAGGATCGAGCCCCTTTCCTTCTTCCAATGTCTACCGAGGCCCTTCTGCTTTCTCCGAGCCAGAAACGCAGATAATAAGAGATCTCTTTGCGCAAAGGAATTTTCAGGCCGTAATCTCCTACCATAACTATTCCCAGATTATCCTCTATCCTTGGGGATACACAAATCAGCCAACTTCAGAAGCACAGCTTCTGGATCAGATAGCAGGAGACATGTCCGGGCTTATGCAAGCTGTAAATGGAAAAGTCTACGAATACGGTCAGGCTGGAGCGGATCTCTATCTTACTAACGGCGGTATGATTGATTGGACCTTTGGCACTTACAACATTCCTTCCTATACGCTGGAGCTTCCACCTATAGACGAGGAGCACGGTGGTTTCTTCAATGCTGAGGAGGATATTCAGCCGATCTTCAACGAAAACCTCCAGGCAATGCTCTATCTTATCGACTGGACCGTTCAGAATTTCAACTCAGGGATCAATCCATCCACAAGGAGAGAGAGAAGATATGGACTGAGAGCCAACCTGAAAGATAAAAACCAATTTGGAAGAGAAGCAAGAGACGAAGGGGAGGATAACGCTCCAATGCAGAACTCAAAGGTCAAATATAATGATCTTAAGACATCTAATATCAATAGTTATGCAACAGGTTCTAAGAGTGAAATAGCAGATTTTGGAATTAAAAGAACACATACGGCAAATAAGGCGAACAGGTTACAATATATTCCCGAACAGTGATACAAAAGCATAGAAGTAAAAAGGATTGAAAAAAACAAACAGATTGACAAGGAGCACTGAAAAATATTAAATACTGAAAAAGTTAAAGGGAAATAATGAAAACTTTTCTTCTTATTGAGATCGCCCTACAGAATCAACCCTCTGTGCCGAGGGAAGGAATGCGTTTCTGGGTTTTCTGGTTTCTCCTAAGTGTAATCCTGTTGCTCGTCTTTTTTATTTTCTTAAGAGAAAAGCGTTTAAGACAAAAGCTGAATTTGTTTTTTTCCCGAGCTAAAAGGGGATTTATAAAATCCCGACTTCAAGCCAGGCTTAAAAAAGAGAACCTAAAGAAAGCAGAACTCATAAGAGACTTGGGCGAAGAAACCCGGAAACAAGGCATAACCATCGAGGAAACTAAAGAAATCGACGAAGAGCTTAAAACATTGGAAGATAACATGAGCGCCTCTCAGGCAGAAATGAAAGAGATGGACTCTCAAATTGAAATGTTTAATAGGCAACTTGAAGAAACCAGTAGAAAGCATGAAGACCAGATTAAACAAAAAGAAGCCGAAATAAAACCTTATATAGAAAAAATGACAACAACAAAAGAAAAGGAGAAGCTTGTGGAGCTTGATCTCATAAAGAAGCAGCATGAACTTGAAGAGGCAGACAAAAAGCTAAAGGCAGCGACAAAAGAGGCCAAAGAAATAGAAGCAAATGAAGAGCTTTCCGAAGACGATAAGAGAACTCAGGGAGAAGAAGCAAAAGAAAAAATAAAAGATCTGGAGAGCCAAAAAGAAAAAACTCAGGAAGAGCTCGAACAGCTCAGGGAAGAAAGACCAAAATTAGAAAAAGAGATAAAAGAATTACAAAGAAGAATCAATGATTGCGAAAGAACGATGAAGCAAATAGATAAAGAGAAGAAAGAGCAAACGCGAAGCTTCCATATAGAGACCAAGGAGTTGAAAAAGAGCAAGGAAAAAGTCCAAAAGAAAATAGAAGATATCGTACTTGAAAAAGAACCTCTTTTTGAAAGTCTAGGGAAAATAATTGATGAGGTTAGAGTTAAACACAGCAAGCTGACTATCTTTTATTCCCAGATAGACAGGACGAACAGGAATATTGAGGAGATAGAAACAAACATTCAAAATTTGTAGCCGGAAGGCTAAATTCCATTTACTCCTCCCTTTCTTAAGTTTAAAATAAAATCATGAATAAGCCTAAATTACTAGTTCACGTTTGCTGTGCTTCGGATGCTCTGTATGTCTTGGACCTTCTAAAGAAAGACTATCAAGTGAGCGGATATTTCTATAATCCCAACATCCATCCCGCTGAAGAATATGAGCTAAGATGGCAGGATGCCAGAAAAGTAGCTCAGGAACTTAAGGTCAAGTTCATCGATGAAATCTACGATGATGAGAGTTGGTTCAAGATCACTCAAAAATTTAAAGATGAGCCGGAAAAAGGAAGAAGATGCGATATCTGCTATGCGATGAGACTTGAGAAAACAGCCCAGAAAGCCTCGACGCTAGGGTACGATATGTTCGCCACAGTCATGAGCCTGAGTCCCTGGAAAAAAGCAAATGTTCTTAATCGATTGGGAAAAATGTTTGCCAGTAGATATAAAATCAATTTTTTGGAGGCCAACTTCAAAAAAAAAGACGGATTCAAAAAAAGTGTCGAAATGAGCAAGAGGCATGGACTATACCGCCAGAACTACTGCGGCTGTCTATACAGTAAAAAAGATTAGTGCCTATATAATAAAAAAGTGTGTGCATACAGCGAGATAGGAGCTAGATTAATGTAGGGATTTGATTCATCAAACCCACCTTTTATTGGTTCTCTTGTAGGGGTTTGATTCATCAAACCCGATTATTTATTTAAACAATGTAGGCTTGATAAATCAAGCCCCTACAGAAGCAGAATATGAGTAAGGGATGAAAACTAAGAATATGATAAAAAGATCAAAAGGGTATGCTGCTGACGTTGTGGTTTTTGGGGTGGTCCAGGGAGTTGGATTCCGGCCTTTTATCTATCGGTTGGCCCATGAGTATCAATATAAAGGCTGGGTTAAAAACATTGGATTTGGTGTGGAAATTCGTATTGAATCCGAGAAAAAAACAGATTTTGAAGGTTTCCTTAAAGACCTGCAGGAGAAAAAGCCCCCTCTTTCTCAGATTGAAGAAACCATTCATAAGTCAGCATCTTTTCAGAATATAAAAGATTTCACCATAAAAAAATCAAAACCAGGCGAAAGCTTTGTCTTCATCTCCCCGGATATCTCTATCTGTGAGGAATGCCACCAAGAAATGATGAATCATCCGGATAGGAGGTTTCACTATCCTTTTATCAACTGCACCAATTGCGGGCCTCGCTACACGATTGTTAAGTCCCTTCCCTATGACAGAAAACAAACCACTATGCAAGGCTTCAAAATGTGCCAAGACTGCGGCACTGAATACACAAACCCGCATGACAGAAGGTATCATGCCCAGCCTATCGCCTGTCCTGTATGCGGTCCTCAAGTGAGCCTGTTATTATCCAAAACAGGGAAAGAGATAAAAGGAGGAATCTCCAAAGCCGCATCTCTTATTAAACAGGGACAAATTTTGGCAGTAAAAGGACTCGGCGGATTTCATCTTATCTGCGACGCTAAAAACTATGAGGTTGTTCGCCACTTGAGAGAAATAAAAGAACGGAAAACAAAACCTCTGGCTTTGATGGCCCGGGATCTGACCACGATAGAAAAATACGCCTTTCTCAGCACCGAGGAGAAAAGAATTCTAGTTTCAGCCAGGCGCCCTATCATCCTTCTCAAAAAGAAAAGAGAAATCAAAGGAATCGCTCCTTTCCTTGATGAAACGGCATTTATGCTTCCCTACACTCCCCTTCATTATCTTCTGCTCGAGCATCTTGATCTGATCGTAGCCACGAGTTCCAACAAAAAAGATGCTCCTATCATGAAAGAAGAGGAAGAAGGAATAGGAGAACTCTGCGATTATCTCCTAACCCATGATCGACCCATTCATATGAGGGCCGATGATTCAGTGCTCAGAGTTGTGAACAGTGAGCCACTTTTCCTAAGGCGCGCTCGAGGCTATGTGCCTTATCCCCAAAGAGTCCCGAAAGAGTTGGAAATCCCTCACCATATTCTGGCGCTTGGAGGAGAGCTTAAGGATACGATTTCTCTGTATAAAAACGGCTATGTGATAACCTCCCAGTTCCTGGGCGATCTTGATGAATACCAGAATTACAAATACTTTAAGGAGACAATCCATCATCTTACAAAACTTTTTGAAGTCAAGCCTGAAGTTGTCATATCGGATCTGCACCCAAACTTTCATACAACACGGTATGCTCAAAAATCCGGCCTTCCACACTTTCAGGTTCAACACCACTTTGCTCATGTTCTGGCTCCTCTTCTCGAGCACAAAATTCCTCCTCAAAATAAGGTTCTTGGGGTGAGTCTGGATGGTTACGGCTACGGAGAAGACGGTCAGGCCTGGGGTGGGGAGTTTCTTCTGGCCGACTATTCATCTTATAAAAGATTTGCGCATTTCAAGTATGTTCCCCTGCCTGGCGGAGACCTTGCTGCAAAACAGCCATGGCGGATGGCAATATCCTATATTATGGATGCGTTCGACTCCAAGCTCCCCGAAGTTAAGGCATTGGAGAGGATCAGCAAAAATAAGCTTAAAACTGTGATGAGTATGATCGAGCAGAAAATCAACAGTCCTCTCTCCTCAAGCTGCGGCAGGCTTTTTGATGCGGTCTCTTTTCTCGCAGGCTTATCTCCTTTAGAGGTTGAGTTTGAAGCAGAAGCTCCGATGAGGTTAGAATCTGCGGCCAAGGATGGCAAAGAAGAAAGCTACGGATTTTCGGTGGAAGGTAATAAACTTCCTTATCAAATTTCCTTTACTCAAACAATAAAATCACTCTTAAAAGATCTGGCGAAAGAGATTCCCCCGTCTTTAGTCTCGGCAAAATTCCATAACACTTTAGCCCGGGTTATTGTTTTAATGGCAGATAGAGCAAGAAAAGATTACGGTATAAATACCGTTGTTTTTGTCGGAGGAGTTTTTCTAAACAAAAAATTGCTGCAGAGAGCCAAAAGCCTTCTAGAACGAAAGAAGTTTAATGTTCTTAGGACAATAAACTATTCGCCTAATGATGAGTCAATTTCAATAGGACAAATCGCTTATGGTTTAAATAAGTTAAAAACGAAAAAAGGCTGAGAAAAAGATTTTATTTCTCGTGCAATGTTTCAACGTCTACTTTTATCCCCCCAACAAAAGAAGAGACTATATTCACAAAAAGAGCATTGCAGAAGCCCAAGAAACCTAATACTATAAAACCGACAACACCGCCAAGACCACCATAGATGATTCCTCCGAGCAGGTTTCCTTTGTTTTCCTTAAAAAGGGAAGGCAGGAATTTGACAATTCCAGAAAAATAATTTGTAGCACCCATAAAGGCACCGATCAATATACCTAAAAGAAGACCCACAGCGCCCACGAAGAGCAGAAAAGAAAGAGGGCTCAAACGGCGCAAAACAAAATTAGCTGTTTTCTTGCCTTCAAACGCCCCTATCTCTCTTTCCTTCCGTTTTTCCTCTTGTTTATCTTTTCTCCTCGAAGGTGGTTTTGCCTTTTTCCGAAGATTCCCCCCACAATGAATGCAAATCTCTTCTTCTGCCTTGTTCGCAAATCCACAATATCGGCAAACGGCCTTTTTATCCGTTATCGATGCGGGATTTGACTCGATCCAGTCCGTTCCCTCGAACATATACCACTTGCCGCTACGGGCTCCAATCATCCAGAATCTTCCCTCATTGTCCATAAAGCGCAGTTTCTTCAAACCATCTACGAATTTCTGTCGCGAAATTTTTCCCCGTCGAAATTTTCCCTTCAGCTTAACAAAAGCTTTCTCTATTTCCTTGATTCTCTTTTCCATTCCTTATCCTCGATGAAGGTTGTTCGGACAACGAGCTCTATGTTAAAGAGTTTAATCTTGAATAATATCGCCTTTAGGCATTTTCCCAAAGTGATGGGATAAAGTAAAGCAAGATTTTTTTCTCGCTCTGTAACTTCTTTATTTTCAATACATTTATAATTTATTTGTTTTCAATAACTTAACATAGGTGACTAGTTTTTGTGCAATTTGTCATATTTCCAAGTAGTTGCTAAAATTTGGTAAAAAATTGTGCCATTTTTTCACAAGTTTTCCACAGATTTTGTTAAAATCTTCGCGCCCTTTTTCATCCGCTTTTGCTCACTTCAGAATCGAAATTCTTTCAAAATATCAAACAAGCTAAGCCCTTTAATCGGGTCTGGGATGAATGAGAGGATGAAGATTAAAATAATAACATAGCCGATAAATTTCCTGCTCGGCGATAAATGCACTTCTTCATCCAAGACGCGTGGATGCTTCAATCCCAAAAAAAGGATTAGGAAGGACCAAATAAACCATCCTACCCAGAAAAAAATTCCCATCACCACAAAAACTCCCAGGAAAATGCGAGCTAAATTTCGCGAATTTCTGCCCAACAAGGCATAGGATATGTGACCACCGTCAAGCTGACCAACAGGAAAAAGATTTAAGGCAGTGACCAGAATTCCAACCCACCCTGCAAAACCGACCGGATGGAGGTAGATGCTATAGTCTGAGGGAATATTCTTAAAAATCACAGCTCCGAGGATTTTAAGTATGAGAGGCTCACCAAAAACGTAAACAAATGCCTCGTCGCGAGGAATAGGAGGAACAGCTTTTGACAGTGAAAGGCCATACACAAGGGCGGGAACCGACAGAATAAAACCAGTTAAAGGACCGGCAACTCCTATATCAAAAAGCTGCTGCTTTTTTGTTATGGGCGATTTGATTTTAATAAAGGCCCCAAGAGTACCGATCAAAGTGGGCGCCGGGATAAAGTAAGGAAGAGTGGCGTTTATTCTATAATAGCGACAGGTGAGAAAGTGTCCCAATTCATGACCTAGCAGAATCCCAAGAAGCACAACCATATAGATAATGCTCAATGATATGACTTGAGGATCCCTGAGTTTTTCGACAAAATCAAAAGGGCTCGAAGGACTTTGGGCAAGAACTTCAGAATACTTGAAATTTATACTTAAGGATATGCCCACAAAAGACGTAGAAAATACAGTGATAACAAAAAGAATAATGTTCAGCCAGACTCGTTTCTTTAGAGAAAAAGCCGGGGGAATCACGATCTGGGCTGGAACTTCTTGTCTTTCTTCTTCCATTTTTCAGATAAAAAAATAGGAGTGACCGAAATCACTCCTATTTCCAAGGAAATCCAAATTTAGAGTATCAATCTCAGGTCGAGAGCTTCTTAAACTTTTCCATCAATTCTTCTTTTGTTTCTTTATGGTCAGGGTCTGGCACACAACAGTCAACCGGGCAGACAGCTGCACATTGGGATTCATCAAAGTGCCCAACGCACTCTGTGCATAAATCAGGATTAATTACATAAATCTCATCTCCAACCGAGATTGCCTCGTTAGGGCATTCAGGTTCGCAAGCAGCACAATTGATGCATTCTTCAGTAATCATATAAGCCATTTATTGCCTCCTGTATCAAACGACGAAAATTAACACTCTATTATATAAGTTTTTTCTAAATTTACAATAGCTGGGCTATTTTTTTGTTTCTAACTTTCTAACTTTTTGAGCAGCATCAAAACCATAAAACGACTGAGGAAATTCTTCTTGAACTTTCTTATAAAGAGCTAGAGCCTCTTCCAATTCGCCTATTTCCTCATGAACCTCTGCTCGATGAAAAAGGATAACATCCATCGAATGGTCTTTGGGATCTTCCTCTTCAATCTTTTTATAGATCTCTATGGCCTTGTCATAATTTTTGCTTTTAAGATGAATTTGAGCCAATAAATCCTGAGCCTGGTAGTAGAGAGTATCCTTCCTGCCTTCTGGCATTTTTTCAAGATAGCCCTGAGCCCTATCACTCTCTCCTTTCTCCATGTAGTAGGTTGCCAGAAGAAGAAAAGCTAAACGAGAGAATTTTCCATCTCCGGCCAATCCTTCAAGCTTGGCTACATTTTCTGGGTTATCATCTAAATCGGCATGAAGGTTAAGAATCTGGGTGAGCAAACGACTCTCTTTTCTTCTGTTTTCTCCCGTGACAAATTTAAGGCCGGCAAAAATTAATAAAAGAGCTGCAATCAAAACTACAAGAGCCACAAGTTCCTTTGTTCGTTCTTTAATAAAACGAACAATCTTATTTATGGAACTGACAAATTCATCTTCTTTGAGTTGTTTCCTCTTTATTCTTTTCACGCTTAATTCCTCCGAGCAATAACACGCCTAATGGTGAAACCCGCCCTCATGCTCGATTCGATAAGAAAGGCAGTGCTCTTTTGCTTTAATTACCGGCAGCAGCTAAAAATCTATGTCTTTTTTATCCAGCTACCGTCCTCTTTTTGGATCCACCACCCTGCTTTTGACTCCTTGATCCATCTCTCGGCGAATATCTTATGAACTCGATTAATCTGGCTGGGATCAACATCAAGAGCTTTGCCAACTTCAGAATAAAGATTTCTTCGGTCGTTATTCTCATCCTTCTCTAAATTTCTCAACATCGCCTTTTCTTTCAAGTTCAAACCTGATTCATCCCTTATCTGAATGAATCCATCGTTGGTTTCTCCGATGTTTCCTTTGTCAAAGAACGGTCTGAGCTTCTGAAATCTTTCTCTGAGAGACTGCTTTAGAGCGCGAATTTTTGGAGTCGAAACTTCTACTTCTTCTTGGGCATAAGCTGCTGGGACGAGCGAAAATGAGCTTCCCTGGTCAGCTAATATTTTTTCTGCTCCACCCANNTCTGCTCCACCCACATCGGAAACATTTTTCTTGTCTTCTTTCTTTTCCTCTTCAGATTTTCTTATTTCCTTCACGATCTCGTCAGCTGTTTTTTGAACTTCAGCTTCGGGAAAATAGATGTTGATGGTGAGGCAAGAAAGCAGGAATAAAAAAGACAAACTGATTGAAGCAAATTTTAAAGCTTTTAGTCTCATTTTTAACCTTCTTTAAAAATTTTATGTTTTTATGATTATATCAAAATCCGTTAGTTTGGTCACTTCGCCTCAGACTGCCCAATCCTCTTCAGCCGGTCCATCATATCTTTAAATCTGATTTTGTTACGAGGTTTTTTATTTACCACACTGATTCCAAAAAGCCAAGACCTCTTAACCAGGTATTCAACTCCCTTTTCTTTTATCGTGCCGCTCAAGGTGAATATATCATTCTTGAGCGAGCAAAATATGCCGATCTTCTTATACCCGAATTCTTGAATAAACCTTGTGAATCCTTTTTTTGAGGAAATTGCAGTTTGCTCCCCCGAGCTTATGACTGAAAGGTCATTAACAGCTCTCACGCTAAACTTCTGGGGCACTCCCTTTCTTTTTATTGACTCCAAATTCATGATAAAACTTTCAGGCTGACCATAAGAGAAAGCCAGGTCTTTTATCTCTCCTTTTAAAATGCCAGTCACACGTCCGAAAGGGATTGAATCTGTAAGTTTTTCCAAGTTCAAATCCTCAAATTCAACATCACAAGAAATGGTTCTGTTTTCTGAAAAGGGCCTTGCGATCTTTATATTTTTAACATGAACTCTTGTATCAAAGATATCGATTTCTCCCTTCCCTACCGTTGAAAGCTCCTCGGGATCTATCTCAATATGGGAGAGGTTCACGTTTGCTAAGCCGCTCAAGCTGAATCTATCCGATTCTATCGGAAGCTGAGAGAGATCCATATCACTCAGAGAAAAGGAGAGTGTGCCGTGTATATCAGAAGGCTTTGAGCCTATGAAAAAGACAGATTTTCCTATAGCTGCCTTCCCCCCAAAGGTATCCATTGTCACCGGTTCCATCATAAATTTGTTTAGTCCCACAAGAAAATTGATTTGAAGAGGTGCCTTTGAAAGAAAAGGTGTTCTAAATTCTTTCGCCCTGAAATAGCCTTCCTTCAAAAATGATTCATCTTTTTTATCATTTTCCTTGATTTGGTTTACATAATAAACCGGAATATCCACTTCTATCCCATCCATAAGGATCTCTTTTTCTGTGTTTTTTAAGGATGCATTTCTGACTTGAACTTGGCCAGTTATCGAAAGCTTATCATTTTCTATCTTAAGCTTTATCCTGCTTTCCGCTTCTCCCTTCAACTCAAGAGCTGCCTGCTCAGGAGTTTGTCCCTGAGAAAAAAAAGAATAGATTGGATTGAGATTTAACTCCGAAGCGAAAATCTCTAAATCAAAGAGCCTTGAGTCTTGAAATCTAAGCAATCCCTTGGCATCTATCTTACCCAAAGGAAAAAGCGACGCTTCAATGGAAAAATCATCGAGGCGGCTTAGAGAAATATCATAGTTACCAGAAGCATTGGCGCGAAAAGGATTCTTAGTCCAGTCCACATAATACTCGTTCCAGAGAGATTCTCCCTTGGAGAGATCGAATTCAGCTGAAAATTTCATACTTTTTTTAACAGGATTGTATCTTCCTTGGATTGCCATTTTTTGATCAAGCGACTCGCCCGCAATAGTAAAGGCGGGATTGTGGAACGAGCCCTCAGAAAGATTGACGATGCTTGAAAAATTCCATTCATCCCCATCTTGCGGTATCTGACTTGCTTCTATCTCAAGGTCAAAATGACCTGCGGGTTCTAACTCCAACACCTTTTGCGGCACTAGAGATGAAAAAAGAGTCAATAAACTCTCAGAATCTATTCTTGGACTCTTCAGATGAAAAGATCTCTCGCCCTTCGGTTGAAGATCTACTTTGGAGCTTATCTGAAAAAAAGGCAAGGGAGGTATCTGAAGCTCCAAGCGGCTCAAGGCAACTTGCCTACGAACCGCATCATAGATTCCCTGTCCCCTGAAATCGACCTGTTCTAACTCAATGTATTTATCTTCTTGAGAAAACGAAAGTCCCTTAAGACTGCATTTAAATTCCGAGGCGTTCAAAAAAGAACTTGTTCCGTTCAGATTAAGATTAAGAGATAAATCTTTTATCCTTGAATCGCCTTTTGAGAAATTTCCTTTTTTAACTTTAAGGGAACCTAAAAAACTCATATTAGGAAGGGGACCAGCTATTTTATTGTCGTCCGAAAGAGAATTGCTCCCACTCAGAGAAAGGTCAAGAGATAAATCTTTTATGCTTAAATCGTCTTGCGAGAAATTTCCGTCTTGAACTCCAACGGAACCAGAAAAAGTCATATCAGGAAGGAGTCCTTCTATTTTGACTTCGCCCGAAATTAAGTTTTCGAAAGAAAAGCTTGAAGTTGTGCAACTTATATGAGTTGGTTCAAGCCTAGCCATGCTATTTACTGAGAACTTCTCCCCTGATGAATTTTTGGTATATTGATATTCTCCTTCGAGATATGCCCCTCCTTCCAAAACCAAGTTCTTTAGCTGCGGAGGAACGTAAGGCTTTAGATACGGTCTTAAAAAATCATGAATTTTATTCAAATCTGCGAAACGTACTTTAGAAGACGAGAGGAGTGAAAAATCATCACCTAAGCCCGCCTTTAAATGCCCTGATGCATCAAAGAACGGGGGAAAGTCCAATTCAAACCGAGGAAAAATCAAAGTCTTCTCATCTAAGTCGAATTCGCTTCTAAGCCTTAATGATATTTCCGGCAAAAAAATTTCTTCCTCGTTGCGGACTAAATTTATTGACTTTAATAAAATCTCACCTTCAAAGTAAGGATCGTCTATCAAAGAAAACTTTCCTCTTGTGCTCAACGAGCTTTCGAAAGAGATATTCCTGTCTATGCTGCTGATCAAAGCTTTCTCGCCGCTTATAGAATAATTAAATTCACCTTTTATATCGGAACCTGAGAGAAAAAGGCTACCCCTCTCAAAGTCAACGCTATTGGAAGAAGCGGTATATTTAAAAGAAAGATCTTTAAGATTCATTCTTTCCGCGTAGCTGAGCAAATCGGAAAGCAGGAGCATGTTCTGTTGAAAATCAACTTCCACCTCTTCTTCCTCTTCTCTTTGGAAAATATTAAAGACTGCGCCTGAGATATCTATCGAGTGTAAGATTGGCTTTTGCTTTTTTAGCAATCTTTTGATTTCGCCATCTATGCTCAACTGGTTTAAGAAAATATCAATTTCCATGCCCCTAATTTCTTGAGAAACCGTTACTGAATCAGCTTCAACCTTAAAAGGGAAAAGACCATAGTCAAGCTTTCCTATTTCAAGTTTGGCATCTGCTTTGTCTGTAATATACTTGATAAGGATCCTTTCGGTCAGCGACTTGTTAAAATAGAAAAAGAATGAAGAAATAATTAGGAGAATCAATACAGAAGAGAATACTCCCCCGCCGATGATTAAAATCTTTTTGATTTTCTTTTTCATGTGTAGGGGCGAATAGATATGATAAAGCCTTTCCCCTATCCTAAAACTTCATAGACCATAACTTCGGCAGTTCTTCCCTTGACCTTTTTGGGACCTACTTTCTTGATCTTGAATTTCCGCTTAACGTGCTTGTATGTCTCTTCTCCGACAAGAATTTGATTAGGCTCGGCAATTGATTCTAATCTCGAGGCTATATTCACCGGATCTCCTATTACCGTGTACTCCATCCGGTTAGGGGAGCCGATGTTTCCAGCCACTACCCGGCCTGTATTTATGCCGATGCGTATGTTAAATTTTTTTCCAGGCTCTGTTTTTTTCATTATTGCCGTCAATTCTCGTTTAATTTCCAGGGCAGCCAAGATGGCCCTTTCCGGATCATTTTTCTTTTCTATGGGCGCTCCAAAAACAGCCATTAGGCTATCGCCAATATATTTATCCAGAGTTCCGTCATGCTTGAAGATAATATCAGTCATGCGGGAAAAAAATTGGTTTAGGAGTAGGTTTATTTCACGAGGAGGCATATGCTCAGATAACGGAGTAAATCCTATTATATCCGTAAAGAAAATAGTTGCTGTCAAATCCTTGGGCTCCATTATGTTTTCTTTTGTTTCCTGACCCCCTTTTAATATCATCTCGATTATCTGTGGTGAGTGATACCTCTCCAGCCTGCTTATCATTTGTTCTTCTTCACGGATCTGCTCGTTAAGGCTTGCCTGTTCAATGACCATGGCCATTTGGCATCCGATAGCCTTCAGGAGTTCCAGGTCGTCTTCGGTGAACTGGTTATTGAACCTTACACTGTCCAATTGAATAACACCAATGACCTCGTTTTTTTTCCAGAGCGGAACACACATAGCAGACCGAATCTTCTGCGAGAAAAGGCTCTGGGCTTGCTCCAATCGAGTATCAGCCATGGCATCGGTTGTCAGAAGGGCAACCTTATCATTAACTACTTTATTAATTATAGTTCGGCTTGCTCTTATCCCTCCCTTGCCTTTTACCTTATCATCTTTGTATTTAACTACTACTGGAGCAAGTTCATCCTTTTCATCGTCACCGGTGAGGATTACAAAACCGTAATCAGCATCAATGACCATAAAAATAAGGTCCATTATCTTTTTGAGTAGTTCGTTAAAATCATGGATCAAATGCAACTGCCGGCTAATCTCGTAGAGCACGAAGAGAACTTTATTCATCCTCTCCAGGGAAAGGAGTTCTTTTCTGACTTCAGGAGGCTGGCTTGCTTTATCTGACGGTAGTAGACTATCGCTTTCCTCGGGGCTTTTCCCGATTCCTGTAGAGATCAATAGATCCTGGGAATCCAGACGCCCACTCTCATCAGCTCTGCTTTCTATTATTGTGCTATGCCCTTTTTCTTGCTCTCTTTCTTTGGTCAGGACGACTGTCTGGACTGGGGATTGGGCTGGTTTTTGCCCCGTCGTAAACTTCAGCATTATTTTACCGATTTTTATCTCGTCATTGTTTTTCAACCGAATACTTTGAATCGGTTTTCCGTATACCTTTGTGCCGTTAAAACTTCCAAGGTCTGTTAAAACATAGCCTTTTTCCTCTTTAGTTATCCGTGCATGGTTGCGAGAGACGGACTGATCTGGAAGAACAAGATCATTCTCTTCGCTTCGTCCTATGACAATCATATCCTTAAGGATGGAAAAATTTGATATTCGGCCATCAGTGTTTGTGACTTGGATATTTGGCATGCTATTTTACTCTTGAAACTACTTTAAACGGGACTGTCTCCTTTTTTAACTTGACTTTACTCTATCGAAATATAACAAACGACTGAAATATTGTCTAGATAGAATGGGTAATAACAGTAAAAAGGGTGATGATGGGGTCAGGTCTTGTTTTTTGCTTTTGGGTCTTGTTTTTTGCTTTTATTTGGGTCAGCGGGGCCAGGCCTTGCTTTTTAATTTGTGTTTATATGAGTAGAGGCAAAAAACAAGACCTGACCCCTATTTGATTTTTTGAAAAATGAATTGGATATTCGCAAATCGTATGTTATGTTAAATAAAAAAAAAGAGAGGCACTATGGAAAATCCAATTTGGGGGAATGGCTTTTTCAAGAAGAAAAAGAAAGAGGATGATATTTTTAAAATACTGAAGCAGGTCCCTATTTTTTCTGACCTTACACCTAAAGAATTAACTGAAGTAGAGAAGATTGTCCATAAGCGCAGCTATAAAAAGAACGAAACTATAATACACGCAGGAGATCCTGGCCTTGGTATGTATATCATAGTCAAGGGGTCTGTTGAGATTGTGGAGCAGGATGAGAAAGCCGGTAAAAGAACTCTGGCCAAGCTCTCAGATGGCTCGTTTTTCGGTGACATGGCATTACTGGACGAGGATCCACGTTCTGCTTCGGCGATTGCTTTAGTTGACAGCGAGATAATGGGTTTTTTCCGCCCGGAATTCCTTGATCTTATCTACAGAAAACCTAAGTTAGGTATAAAAGTATTACTTGCTCTGGCAAGAGTACTAGGGGAGCGATTGCGTCACACTAATGAACTTTTAACTCAAATTCAAGAAAAGAAGGTCTAACTGAAAAATGGATATCTACGCATTCCAACTCTACTCTCAAATACTGAAAATATTCTGGCGTGTTTTTCTGATTATTCTTGCTATTGTTTTTATGGTGTTTGCCTTCCCTTATGTCAAAGATGTTTTGATCATGTTCATAATTGCCTGGCTTCTTTCAGTGCTTCTTAGTCCCCTGGTAAATTTTTTAGAGCACAAGGGACTTGCTCGCGGCTGGGCAATTCTTATAGTTATGATACTAATATTTGCCATAGTTGGCGTTTCATTCAGCTTACTTATACCTCGTATAATCCGAACTGTGGAGTCGATAATATCCAAGCTTCAATCTGATGTAATTACTGATTACAGCCTCAAGATAGAGAATTTCTTCGAAAAGAACTTTAACAATGCTGAGCTGGGAAGAAACGTAACTGCAACATTGAACGATCTTATCCTTAAACTACTTGGAAGTTTAGGAGAATTTTTCAGGAGTGTAGGATCGTTCCTCGCCTCGATAGTTATCATCCCCTTTATCACTTTTTTTCTTATCAAAGACGCAAGACGTTTCAAAAGAGCTTTTATATCTCAAGTGCCAAATAGATATTTTGAACTTTCCTTAAACATTATTCATAAGATAGGAAATCAAGTAGGGAAATACATTCAAGGACAAGCACTTGATGCATTAATCGTCGGGATACTATCTATTATCGGTTTATTCATAATTAATCTTGTGTTCGATGGTCCCCTACCATATTTCGTCCTCATAGGAATGTTTGCTGGCTTAGCCAATTTGATTCCGTATCTAGGACCGGTTTTTGGCGCAGTTCCGGCTCTGATTATAGCCATACTGAACAATCCTCCCAACCTGGGATTGGTTCTATTATGGATTGTCATAGTCTTTATACTGGTCCAGGCAATCGATAATGCTTTTGTTTCTCCGATGGTCGTCTCTAAGAGTGTTAACATGCACCCCTTAACAGTTGTAGTGGCTGTTATTATCGGAGGAAATATAGCAGGAGCAATGGGAATGCTTTTTGCAGTTCCGTTTACAGGAATACTTAAAGTTGCTTCATCTCAAGTCATATGGGGAATAAAGAACTATGAGCTAAGTCACCCTTCTCGCGTTGGAGAAAATTTATCAAAAAAAGATAAATAATAAAATGAAACTCGAATTTTGGGGCGTAAGAGGATCCATGCCGGCTTCTGGCAAGGATAAAAACAAATACGGAGGATATACTTCCTGCTCAAGTTTGGTTACTGCTGAAGGAGAATGTATCATCGTCGATGCAGGGACAGGTATTAAGAACCTCGGTGAGAGACTGATAAGACATCCGGAGGAAAACCAGATTGAAATTCATCTTCTCTTAACCCACTTCCATCTTGACCACATCATCGGCCTCCCGTTTTTTGCTCCGCTCTATTCTCCGAGGACAACCCTAAACATCTACGCAAGTTTAAGCCCCGAGGAAACAGAAAAGTATTTGTGCGGTCTGATGGGATCAAGATATTTTCCAGTCGAATTCGGAGAAACTCCCTCAAAAAAGGTGTATAAAAAGATGCCAGAAAAGGAATTTCACATCGAAGACGTGAGCGTATCCTGTTGCCCGCTCACACATCCCCAAACAAACATGAGCTATAAAATCCAGGAAAGAGAGAAAAAAATCGTTTTTGCCACCGATACAGAGCACTCAGAAGAGGGCGTAGACTTGAAGCTTGCTTCTTTTGCCCGAGAAGCTGATATTTTCATATATGATGCGACGTTTACTCCTGAGGAATACGAATCTGGCAGACAGGGATGGGGACACAGCACCTGGCTTGAAGGAACAAAACTAGCCAATGAGGCCAGAGTTCGCAAGCTTTACCTTTCCCATTTTAATCCCGACCATTCTGATAAGCAGATTGATGAATTCATCTCTCTTGCCCGTGAAAAATTTCCTCAGACATACGGAGCCACAGAAGGGCTTACGATATCTCTATAAAACACTCCGGCCAGCAGAGTTACGGGGATCAAAAAGAATATCTGATTAAAAGGCCAGCGTTCTGATCAATAACATACGGTCCGAAGGCAAACGGAGGGAGGATTTGAAAAAAAGGTGCACATTCAAGCCCTATCGAGATCTGATCTGAGACAAGGAACTCGACACCCAACGGAAATCTAATACCCAGACAGGCATCATAATCTCTGCTATCTTTGGGATTATCAGCAAAAAAGATATTCAGCCCGATTCCAACAGAATAATTCCACCGCGAATTTTTCTTGGAAAACATCCAACCAAAATCAACCGCAAGTATGCCGGTATTATAATGGGGATCTTCCCAAAAATACCAGGCCCAGATACCTCCGGATATATTCAAATAGCTCTTCTGGGTGATTGGCAAACGCAGAGATAATGCCACTGGATCGCCGATAAGAAATCCGATAGATGTCTTATTCCTGTTGGCATCAGCAAAAGTATTTGATGACAATACCACAGATATAATCAGAAAAAAGACGATCCTCTTTCCTTGCCCCTTGAGGACATCCATGAAAAGGTAATTGCGATTTTTTTCAATTTTCACGGATTTATTTCCAACGATATATCTACCACATCACAAATAGTTTTATCAATTCTTCGGTTGTTGCATCCTTTTTGGAACTGAAAGATAAAGAAATGTTAACTAAAAAAATGATATTGAAAAAGAACTATCTTTCGGATATTTAATATAAATAGGCTAATTTCATGGGTAAAGTTCAACTCAAAAAAAACATAAATAAGGAACAAATAGTATTTTACCTACTGTCATGTAAGAATCACAAGTTCCCTTTTTTTGATCCGAATAATTGTTACAGGAAGGAAGGCCTCTTCGATGAGCTAGAAGAAACGCTGATTGAGGTCGGAGAATCAATGAAGAAAGAATACGGGGATAAATTAATTTCTATTAATTTGAGGGGCAGTTGGCTCAGGGGTATTCCTCTGCGGGGCGATGATGTTGATGTATTATATATTGTGAACAACCTGCCCGATAAGGATAGACATTACATGCAGGAATTTACACGCTGCGCTCTAAGAGAAAAAAATGACTTATTCAGGATGTGTGAAGGCAAAGAAGAAGGGGGGATGCACGTTGATCCCATTATGTTCTTTGACCTTATAAACGTCGGTACAATTATGAATGAATTCATGTACGGACTTGATCATTTTAGTGAGAGAAATTCTGAAAAAGCTCGAGATCACTATCAGGATTCTTTCCTTGGCTCTAAGATAGCAGAGAAAAAATCCAAATTCTTAAAAAGCAGCATACTAATTCCATATGTTGGGTGGATTTTCGGGAAGGACAAAAGGAAAGTAGTGTTCGATGAAATAACAAAATTTCTTCCGATACCTACACATAAATCTGGTATTTATTCCGAGAATGCAATAGATGAAACAAAGGAAACCTTAAGACAAGCCTTTATAGCCAGAAATCTGATCTATCCTTCAATCGAGATAACAAAAAATCTAAAATTAACAGATGAAAGTTCTGAGGATATTAGAAGAGAGGCAATGGGCTTGTACAAGTCTTTGGAACCTTTAGAAGAAGTGCACGCACGCGCAGTCATCAATTATATATACATGGGAAAAATCGAGGAAAAGTTTTTGGGGAAAAAACTAGCGCACGAAAGGGTGGAAAAATTCGCACCCTCCTATGATAAACTCGTACTTGACATACTCCATGAACAATAAACAGCCCGCTGTCACCTCTTCATATCCCATAAGGAAATAGGCTTCGTATCTTCCGCCTCAGATTCCTTCATCCCATTATAGGAGCAAGCCAAAATTGCAGAAAGAAAGTGAGAGTTTTTTGAAAAAAAGAAGAACAAAAGGAAAATTGGGTAGGTTGGCATTGATTCTTGTGGGAAGCATCTTTATGGCCTTTGGAATCCTTGGGATATTTTTGCCTCTTTTACCTACGACTCCTTTTCTTTTACTTGCTGCTGCCTGCTTTTTCAGAAGTTCAGAAAGGTTATACAACTGGCTCATGAATAACAAGTGGTTGGGAAATTATATTAAGGATTATCGAGAAAAAAAGACTATTCCTTTAAAAATAAAAGCCTTAATCCTTACTATTTTGTGGTTAACAATAGGGTATTCAGTTTTTTTTGTAGTGAACATTTTTCTATATAGACTCATTTTGATCCTGATAGCTATTAGTGTCACCATACATGTCCTCTATATTCGAACTTTAAAACAATGATCGATAGTAAAAAATTCTTTTTTTATCTCATGGAATCCTTTTTTATTCTTTAATGATTGAAGTTATTTCGGAGTAGTAATAAAATATAATTCACAATATTTCAAAAGTAGGGGAATAATAATGACCATAAGAAAAGAAGAGGCCTTAGAATATCATTCGAAGGGAAGAAAAGGAAAGATAGAGGTCTGCTCGACAAAACCTTGTCTTACTCAAAGGGACTTATCCTTGGCTTATACTCCTGGGGTAGCCGAGCCTTGCCGGGAAATTGAAAAATCTCCAGAGGAGGCTTATACCTATACTGCAAAAGGGAATTTAGTGGCAGTGGTCTCCAACGGTACAGCTGTGCTCGGGCTGGGCAATATAGGTGCCCTGGCTGGAAAACCTGTGATGGAAGGAAAAGGAGTTCTCTTTAAAAGGTTCGCAGACATCGACGTTTTTGATATTGAAGTAGACACTGAAGACCCCGACGAAGTGATCAAAGTGGTGAAGCTTCTGGAGCCAACGTTTGGAGGAATTAACTTAGAAGATATCAAAGCACCGGAATGCTTCAAAATCGAAGAGACCTTAATAGAGGAATTAAACATTCCTGTTTTCCATGATGACCAGCATGGAACAGCCATCATCTCCGGAGCCGGACTGACCAATGCGGTTGAGATTCAAAAAAAACAGATAGATAAGGTAAAAATAGTAATGAATGGGGCCGGAGCTTCTGGAATCGCAAACGCCAATATATATATTGAATTGGGAGTTAAGCCTGAAAACATCATCATGTGCGACTCAAAAGGAGTGATATACAAGGGAAGAGAGGAAGGAATGAATCCCTACAAGGAAAAATTCGCTCAGGATACCAAACTGAGAACCCTTGAAGAAGCGATGAAGGGAGCTGATGTATTCGTGGGAGTCTCGGTGGCAGATGTAGTATCCAAAGAAATGATAGCCTCGATGAACGAACGGCCAATAGTATTTGCCATGGCTAATCCTGATCCTGAAATAAGATACGAAGATGCGATCAGCGTAAGAAAGGACCTAATAATGGCTACTGGCCGCTCGGATTATCCCAATCAGGTAAATAATGTGCTCGGTTTTCCTTTTATCTTCAGGGGGGCTCTTGATGTAAGAGCAACCTCCATCAATATGGAGATGAAAGTCGCAGCGTCTCATGCCCTGGCTGATTTAGCCAAGGAAGATGTGCCCGATTCTGTTATCCAAGCTTATGGAAATCAAAAGATAAAATTTGGACCGGATTATATTATTCCCAAGCCTTTTGACCCGAGAGTGCTCATCTGGGAAGCCTCAGCCGTAGCCGGAGCAGCTATGAAGACCGGAGTCGCTCGAAAC
>WVZK01000203.1 GCA_011772475.1 Candidatus Aminicenantota bacterium
GTAAAGGCCCATATTGGCCCTCTTACCTTTGTTTTCGACCTGGAAGGCAAAACCGTAATCCCTGGTTTACATGATGCCCATGTCCACATTCGCTACGGAGAAAGAGAGTTGTATCCGCGAATCCCAGACATCAGGGCTTCAATCGGTGAGTGGGCTTCTGTAGAGCGAATGCAGGAAGTGATAAAGCGTTGCTTAGCAACTGGAGAGGGAATGCGGCCAGGGCCTGAGCCACGCTGGTTAGTATTAAGCGGTTGGATGTCAGATGTTTGGGATCCTCCAGAATTCCGTAAGGAGCTGATTGATGCTGTAGCCCCTGATAATCCTGTTTTTATTAGCCGGTACACGCACGGCAGCGCTGCTAACAGCAAAGCCTTAGAACTTGCTGGTATTACCCGCGACACTCCCGATCCTCCGGGTGGCCATATCAAGAAGGATAAGAACGGGGAGCCTACAGGCGAATTCGTAGAAAGGGCACCTTCACAATTAACACGTCTTATTCCACCCTTACCTCCAATGACCGATTATGAAAGAAGTCGCAACCTCGTAGAAGGGACTCAATTGGCCATTGCCAGCGGACTCACGACTATACATGGATCCAGCATGACAGGCTACGAAGAGGTTAAAAGACGAATAAAACTCTACGATGTGGGTTTGCTCAGGATAAGGATCAACGAGATGGTCAGGGAGGACGCGGCGAAAAAGTTGGGCAAACCCCTAAACCATGATAACAAATACTTCGTACAATCAGTCAAGTCTTTTGCAGATGGAGCCTTAGGCTCAAGGGGTGCGCTTTTCCTCGAGGAGTACAGCGACTATCCGGGTTATAAGGGGGAAGCTAGACGAAGTGAAGACGAATTAGCTAAATCTGCGACCGAACTGCTAAAGATTGGTTTCAATATGAGGATACATACCATTGGTGACGCTGCTAATCGGATCGCAATTAACGCCTACGAAAGCGCTCTGAAGGCAACTGGCATAGACGGTAAAGATGCCAGGTTCGCTCTTGAGCACTGTCAGGTACTTACTGCTGATGATGTGCCCAGACTTGCCAAGCTGGGAATTGTTGCTTCGATGCAGCCACTGCATGCTACTGAGGATATGCACTTTGCTGAATCCAGGATAGGGCCTGAACGTATAAAGTATGCATATATTTGGAGAGATTTATTGGATCTTGGTGTTGTGGTTGCAACAGGGACAGATTATTCTGTGTCTCCATACAACCCGTTTTACACCTTGCACGCAGCGGTAACCAGACAGGACCGGGATAATAATCCTCCTGGTGGCTGGATCCCAGAACAGGCCATGACAAGAGAAGAGGCTTTAAGGGCTGCAACCATGGCTGGTGCCTACGTTATGTTTGCTGAGGACATCTTGGGATCCATCGAGGTCGGCAAGCTTGCTGATTTTGTGGTAATTCCTGTTGATTACATGACCATCCCGGCTGAGCATATCTGGAAAATCGAGCCAGAAATGACAGTTATCGGGGGTGAGGTAGTTTACACAAAGCCAGTGAAATCAAAATAGTGACCTGCCCCCCTTCAAAGTGTTGACTGCAAAATAAGATTTTTGACATTTAATTAACAACCGGTGGGCTTGATGAATCAAGCCCCTACAAACAGCCGGAAGAAGTCGCAGGTTCAAATTCTGTATTGCCCACGATTTGTTTTAGATTGATTATCCAGTTTCTGCTCAACTACCGGGTTCAATCCACTGAACTCTTAGCTTTTTATAATTCTCTGCAGAGTTCTTCAAATATATATTAATAAGCGTCGGGTAGGAGAATCCCGTTTCTCTGGCAAGCTCTTTAAAATATTCCTTTGTGTTATTATCCAATAAGACCAAAAATTAGTTAAGAATATTGACGAATCGTTAAGGTCTTTTAAAAATTTGGAATTAAAAGCAAGATATTTCTTAAAAAATCTTATATAATCTACAGGCTAATTATAATTTTTTTAGGATGAATCAGTCGTGAAGATAAGCTATCTTGATGGACCCAGGCTTTATTCTGCCTTCATGGTCGGGGGGAATGAAGTCATAAAAGACCAGAACTATTTAAACAAGATAAATGTTTTTCCAGTTCCAGATTCTGACACGGGAACTAATCTGGCTTCAACAATGCGCTCAATCGCCGAGGGCGCGGTTTCCAACCCGTCTGCTCATAAAACCCTGCACTCCATTGCTGATATGGCGCTTTCCGGTGCTCGAGGAAACTCGGGAATGATTTTCGCACAGTTTGTCCACGGAATAAGTGAAGAAGTCAAGAACGTGAAAAGAATATCAACAACCTCTTTTGGCGAAATAGTCAAGAAAGCAGTTCAGTACGCTTATAAATCAGTTGTTTCCCCAGTTGAGGGAACGATGCTTACTGTTATGAAAGATTGGGCTGAAGCGGTTTATCAGCAGAGGACGAAAATGAAGGATTTTGTCGATCTTCTCTCTTATTCACTTCAAGTCACCAAGAAGTCGCTGATTGAAACTCGCTATAAGCTTCCCGTACTGGCCAAAGCCGGAGTCGTTGATGCGGGGGCAAAAGGATTTGTCGATTTTCTCGAAGGGATCACAAATTTTATAAAAAAGGGAAAGCTTAAGAAAATCCCCAAACCCATAGCTCTCTTGAGAGAAGACGAAGGATTTCATGTTCATAAAAATAAAGACGCGATTGAACAACGATATTGTACCGAAGCGCTGCTAGTCGGTAAGGGAATGGATTTAGACAAACTTAGAGAGGAAACGATCCCGTTTGGCAGCTCTGCAATTTTAGCAGGATCTGAGGAAAAAGTCCGTATCCATATTCATACTGATCATCCTGCTGATTTGTTTTATAGGCTGAAAGATTATGGCACGATCGCCCAGCTAAAAGCCGATGATATGAAAAAACAGTATGAAGCGAGTTATGAGAGAAAATCGAAAATCGCCCTGGTAACAGATTCTGTATGCGACCTGCCCCAGGAAATAATTGATGAATATCAAATTCATGTCATTCCTTTTAATTTGTCATTCGGGGAAAACCTATTCCTGGATAAGGTTACCATCACGCCCGACCAGTTTTACACTCTGCTGAAAACCCAAAGAGAGCACCCCAAAACCGCACAGCCTCCACTTAAGACCGTCCAGAATTTATTCTCTTTTCTCGCAACTCACTACGAATCGATCATTGTGGTGAATATTTCTGATAAATTGAGCGGAGCCCACAAGTTATGTCAGGAAGCTTCCTCTATAGTCCAAAATAAAAAAATCAGCGTTATCGATTCCAGGCATCTCTCTGTATCTTTAGGCCTCGTCGTCTTACGAATTGCGGAAGAGATTGACAAAGGAAAACCACATGATGAAATCGTGAAACTGGTCGAAGAATGGATTTTGAAGACAAAGATTTTTGTGGATATCCAAACACTAAAATACATGGTTCGGGGTGGCAGAGTCAGTCCTATGAAAGGATTAATCGCGAAAATTCTGAACCTCAAACCGATTGTGTCTCTTGATTCAGAAGGCAAAGGGATTGCATCCGGCAAATCATTCAGTCGAAGAGGCAATATGAAAAAAATAATGCGGATGATAAAAGATATGGCCGATAAAGAAAAGCTTTGGAATTACGCGATTGTTCATGCCCAAAACCTCGAGCGGGCTGAGATGTATGCGGAAAAAATAAAGGAATCCATCCACCAGAATCCGGCTTATATCGTGGATATATCTCCCGTGATAGGCGTTCACAACGGAATCGGTGCCGTCGGAATTGCGCTTATGTCTGAATAAGTCTCACTTAACGCAAAGTATCGAATATTTCACTCGAGAGAAATAAAAACTTTATCAACTTATAAAATGAGTTCTTAACATGCTTAATTTTATAATTTATTCAGCCATCTGCGTTTTTCTTTATATGTCGCTTATTTTCTTGCTTGCCTGGATAAAGAAGGATAACTCTATAGTCGACATTGCTTGGGGAATCGGCTTCATCTTGGTCGCAATTTTGACTTTTTTTCTAGAGATAGCTTTCGTTACGCGCCATGTTCTTGTAACGGCGTTGATTTTTATATGGGGAACGAGACTGGCAACACATATAGCTCTTAGAAATAAAGAAAGAGGCGAAGATTTCCGGTATGCTCAATGGAGAAAGGACTGGGGAAAATGGTTTTTTATAAGAAGCTTTTTCCAGATTTATATGCTTCAAGGATTCGTCCTTTTAATCATTGCCTATCCGGTGATGCTAATTAATCATTCTCAAGAAACGGGAATTGTTTTTCTTGATATACTGGGGCTGATAATTTGGCTTATAGGATTTGTGTTCGAGGCGGTGGGAGATTATCAACTAGCGAAATTCAAGAGGAGAGCAGAAAATAAGGAAAAAATTATGACTCAGGGCTTATGGAGGTACACCCGTCATCCTAATTATTTTGGAGAGACTGCCATGTGGTGGGGAATCTTCTTGATCGCTCTTTCTGTGAAAGGCGGTTGGACGGCTATTGTAAGCCCTTTGCTCATAACATTTCTTCTTTTGAGAGTTTCAGGCATTACGATGTTAGAAAAAAAATATGTTGGCAATAAAGAGTTTGAGGAATATACGAAAAGGACAAGCGCTTTTTTTCCGTGGTTTACTAAAAAGCAGTAAAATTCTTTATGGATTTTATTAAAGAAAAGGAGTGATCTTATGCTTAAAATGGTTGATGTTGTCGGGGTTTCTCCGAAAGGCTTCTCTGAGGCTGTAAAAGATGGAGTTAATAAAGTTTTAGCTTCGGGTGAAAAAGTCCATTTTTTCCAGGTTATTGAACAGCGAGGAGCCATCAGAGATGGTGAACTCAAAGAGTTTCAAGTTGTCATCAGAGTGGCCACCGAATTTCCGGAACAAGGCTAGGACGCGGGCTAAGTCAAAAAAGGTAGATATTGAAATTTATATTTTCAATTCTATTAGTTTTCTTGTGGTTATGAGTAATTCAAGCATGCTTTTTTTATATAAAAAAGGAGGCTTTAAATGAACATTGTTCGCTTTTTTTTGGTTTGGCTTTTATCATTTGCCTTCACAAGCATCATAGATGCAATCTGGCATCTAGTAATATTCAAGAAGGCATATTCTGAAGGCATAAAACCGCTTGCCCGCATGAGTGGCGACAAAATGGCAATTAATCCGATTGCTGGTATTTTGGCTCAAGTCTTGGTGGTAACATGTATTGTATTTTTGGTTTTATACAAGGTTCAAAAAGTAAACTATCAGGAAGCGTTGTTAATTGGCGCGATTGCTGGAATATTAGCGATTACCGTTTATGGACTTACAAACTATGCTCTTTTTAAAGATTGGAGCTTGAAGCTAACCGTTCTTGAAGTTATTTGGGGGCCGATACTAGGGGCATCTAGCGGAGCTTTTGTTATTTGGATAAAATCAATCTTAATTATTTGAATACTAGAATATATAGATCAACTCTTGAAATAGAAGATTGAATTTTGTATCATTTTAATTCATAAAAGGCCATTATTCTCAAATTGAGTGTTAGTCAGTACCTGACACTAATTCTTGCCTTTACAGATAAAAGATCTTATTAGCAAGAAAATTACTGATAATTTTATCCTTATTCAAAAGGGAAGAGATAAAATCTAAATTGCTAAGTTTCTTAAATACTGTTTACTATGAAAAAAATATTATTCCTGTTTGTTTTTGCTTTAATCAGTTTATCTTGCGTTTCTAAGTTAAGGGAGCCTCCGGAGCTTGACTTCAACGTTCCGGACAAGTGGGTTTCCTCGGAACTAACAGCTAAAGGCAATATTTCTCAATGGTGGACTCGCTTTGATGATCCTCAGCTTAACTCTATCATTCCCATTGTTCTTAAAGAAAATTACAATTTTAAAGCTACTAGTGCTCGACTTGAGGCCGCTGCTGCTTTAGCACGCTTAGCTGGAGCAGATCTATTCCCTCAGGCTAATTTAAGTCTTAACGCAATCCGTCAGAAGAGAAATTTCCTTGGATTCCCTTTTCCTGAACCCGATAGCGGCGTCCCGAGTTTAACAACAAACTTGTTTGGTGTTTCGCTTGATGTGAGCTGGGAAGTCGATCTTTGGGGAAGAATCCGCGCTGCGAAATCAGCGGCCACTGAAGATTTTCAAGCTTCTCTAGCCGATTTAATCGGAATTCAACTTTCCCTGGCAGGCCAAACTGCGAAAGCTTGGTTTGCCGCGATTGAAACCACGCATCAGGTCAAGCTGGCCGAAGCGACTGTTGAAAATTATAGAAACACGAACGAACAGGTTTTCACTCGTTATAAACGCGGGTTGCGGCCTTCCCTAGATGTGCGCTTTTCTGAATCAAATTTGGCCACTGCCAAAGCTATGCTATTTCAGAAGCAGGATCAACTTCATCGTATTAAAAGGCAGCTAGAAATCTTAGTCGGACGCTATCCCGCAGACAGAATATCAGTTAGTGATAAACTGCCAGAAATCACTGATGCGATTCCTGCAGGTCTGCCCGCGGATATAATCAGTCGCAGGCCAGATTTGATTGCTGCTGAAAAGCGATTGGCCGCTGCAAACCTTCGTGTTGCTGAATCCCGCCGGGCACTCTATCCGCGCATCAGTCTCACAGGTTCAGCGGGGACTTCAAGCGATGAATTCAGCAACCTTCTCAAAGGAGATTATTCTGTATGGAATCTTGTAGGAAACTTGTTCCAACCCATTTTCCAGGGTGGAAAGCTCCGCGCCGGCGTCAATCTGGCGAAAGCAAAAGAGAAAGAAATTCTTGCTCAATATGCTCAAACTGTATTAAATGCATATGCTGAAGTCGAAACGGCACTAGCCGCAGAGAAATTATTAAGAGATGTCGAGAAAGCTTTGCAGATTGCAGCCGAACAGGCCGTTGCTGCAAGAAAACTAGCAGAGGATCGCTATTCCAGGGGACTAACAAACCTAATCGAAGTTCTTGAAGCACAGAGGCGCGCTTTTGATTCCCAGAGCCAGCTTCTAAGCGTCCGTCGCCAGAGATTAGAAAACCGTATTGATCTTTTTCTGGCGCTGGGCGGTGACTTTCATGCAGATTCAATAACTCAGTCTCCCATGGCTAAGGAGGCAAAATCTTATGAATAAAAAACTTAAATTTTTCCTCCCGATTATTATCATTGTTGCCGGTCTTATCGGGGCTTTTATCATGATCAAGTCACGCCCGAAGGTCCAGCCGAAACCTGTAACTTTTCCCGCTCCATTGGTTCGTGCAAGCGTAGTTACACTGCAGGATTTTCAACNNTGTCCGGTCAGGTGATCGAAGTCTTTCCTCAATTTGCTTCTGGCGGTTTTTTTGAGAAGGGCGAAATTCTGTTAAAAGTCGATCCGCTTGATTACGAATTAGCTCTATCTCGATGGAAGGCTCAAGTCGCACAGGCCAAGTTAAGATTAGCACAGGAGGAAGAAGAAGCCAGTATCGCGCAGGAAGAATGGAAGAGACTAGGTAAGAAGGAGCAAGCCAATCCGTTGGTTTTGCGGGAACCCCAATTGGCAGAAGCAAAAGCTTCTCTGGATGGAGCTCAAGCGAGTCTGAAGCAGGCTGAACTGGATTTGCAACGAACAAAGATCCGGGCCCCCTTTGACGGAAGAGTCAGGACAAAGAAAGTAGATTTAGGACAATACATAAGCCCTGGGACAGCGCTTGCCACGGTATATGCAGTTGATTATGCAGAGGTTCGCTTGCCTGTTCCGGATAACGAAATGGGTTATCTGGATTGTTGCCTGGATTATCGAAGTAAGAATCCTGCCACTTTAAATATAGATGTGACTTTGAAAGCGAATTATGCCGGAAGGGATTATAGATGGAGTGGGAAAATTGTTCGGGTAGAGGGAGAAATCGATCCTTTGAGCCATATGATCACCTTAGTAGCTAGAGTCGAAGATCCTTATGGACGCGATCAAAGAAGCGACAGGCCACCTCTGGCGGTAGGCTTGTTTGTAGAAGCAGAAATCAAAGGAAAGCTAGTGAGAGATGTGGTAGTTATTCCGCGATCAGCTCTCAGGGGAACTGAAAGTGTACTAGAGATCGATGATGAAAATAAACTTCATTTTCGAACTGTCGATGTTCTAAGGAAAGATTCTGAGACAGTTGTCATCAGCTCAGGTCTCGAACCGGGAGAACGCATCTGTATCTCCCAGCTTGAAGCTGTTGTTGAAGGCATGAAAGTACGAGTTTTGAATGAAGATGAGTCTAACGCTTCAAGTAGCTCTGCTGGATATTAGCAATGATTAAAATTATGGAGTGGTTTGCAAGAAATCAGATTGCTGCCAACCTTGTTTTGTTGTTAATAATTGCCGGTGGTCTAATAACTATATCGGGAATCAAGCAGGAAGTCTTCCCAGAAATTGCTTCTGATTTAATCACGGTTTCTGTCCCTTATCTCGGGGCAGCTCCAGAAGAAGTTGAAGAAGCCGTGTGCGTCCTTATTGAGGAAGAAATTCAGAGTTTGGAGGGAATCAAAAGAATCACTTCGCGTGCATCGGAAGGAATTGGCTCTGTTACAATCGAACTTATTCCGGGAACAGATGTCCGGAGGCTCCTTGATGATGTTAAGGCTAGAGTTGATGCAATAGATACTTTTCCAGAAGAGACAGAAAAGCCGATAATCCAAGAGTTGCTGAATAGACGTCAGGTGATAAACCTCGCTATTTCCGGTGAAACGGACGAGAAGACCCTAAAGATTCTCAGTGAGCAGATTCGTGACGATATTTTAATGTTGCGTGGGATCACCCAGGCTGAAATCGCCAATATCAGGCCGTATGAAATTTCTATTGAAGTTTCCGAACAAGATTTGCGCCGTTTTGATTTAACTTTTGATGAAGTAGCGCAGGCAATCCGCCGTAGCTCGTTGGATTTGCCCGGCGGTTCCATTAAAACAGAGGGCGGGGAATTCTTATTACGAACCAAAGGCCAGGCTTATGTAGGTTTAGATTTTGAAAATATTGTGCTGCGGACTCGACCCGATGGAACTCGATTGAAAGTAGGCGATGTAGCTTCGGTTATTGACGGGTTTGCTGAGACAGATCAAGCGGCTCGTTTTGACCGCAAGCCAAGCGCTCTTATCCAGGTGTTTCGAGTTGGCAATGAAGATGCTATCCGGGTTGCTAGAGCAGTTAGACAATACGTAAGTGAAGCTCAAAAGAGAATGCCAGAAGGCATAAAGCTGACGATATGGAGTGATGATTCAGAAGTTCTTAAAAGTCGCCTTGATTTGTTATTCCAAAATGGACGAAGCGGATTCATATTAGTTTTTATCATGCTCGCACTTTTTTTACGATTGCGACTGGCATTCTGGGTAGCACTAGGAATTCCCGCATCCTTTCTCGGGGCCATATGGCTAATGCCTTCTCTTGATGTTTCAGTTAACATGATCTCTCTTTTCGCTTTCATCGTTGTCATAGGCATTGTCGTTGATGATGCAATTATAGTGGGTGAAAACATTTTCTCGGAATATGAAAAAGGTAAAACAGGTGTTCAAGCTGCCATAGATGGTGTTAGGGGAGTTGCTGTTCCTGTGGTATTCGCGGTGCTAACCACTGTCGCAGCTTTTTGGCCGCTTTTGAGGGTTGAAGGAATTATCGGGAAAATTATGAGATTCATTCCTGTCATCGTTATTTCCACTCTTTTATTTTCACTGTTTGAATCGCTTTTTATCCTGCCCTCCCACCTCTCCCATATGAGAAAGATTAAAAAAACATCGCCTCAAGGCTGGAAAGGCATCTGGGGTCGATTCCAGGATAAATTCAATGAATTATTCAAGAAGTTCATCGATCGTGTCTACAGACCTAGCTTAGAATTAGGGCTCAGATTGAGGTATATCACGGTTGCTGGCTTCATCTTAGTTTTGCTTTTAACAATCGGGTTAGTTGGCGGAGGCTGGATCAAATTTCTTTTCTTGCCCCGGATAGACGCGGATAATGTTATTGCTGATTTGACCATGCCACTTGGAACTCCTGTAGAAGCGACGGCTAATGCTGTGCACCGCTTGGAAGAAGCAGCTCTGAGATTACAGGACGAGCTTGAACTCGATCAATCCATCATCCGTCATGTGCTCTCTTCGATCGGCGAACAGCCCAGCCGAAATCAGGCGAGCGGGCCGAATGTGGCTACCGGTGTTTTTGCTGGCTCTCATCTTGGTGAGGTGAATATTGAGCTTATTCCCTCCGAAAAACGGAGAATCAGCAGTATCCAGGTTGCAAACCGCTGGCGGGAATTGACAGGCCCTATTCCCGATGCGGTTGAGCTGACTTTTTCCAGTTCGCTTTTTTCGGCCGGAGCACCGATTAACATCCAACTAGCAAGTTCGAATTACAAAGCCTTGAGAGAAGCCGCAGAACGTTTAAAAGATAAGCTTAAGGATTATCCAGGTGTTTTCGATGTTGCTGACTCCTTTCGATTAGGGAAGCAAGAAGTTAAGCTAGAGATAACTCCAGTTGCTGAATCCTTAGGATTAACTCTTTCTGATTTGGGGCGGCAGGTCCGACAGGCATTTTATGGCGAAGAAGTGCAGCGGATCCAGCGCGGCCGGGATGAAATAAAAGTAATGGTCCGCTATCCATTCGAAGAGAGGCGCTCCTTGGGAAACCTGGAAAATAAACGAATTAGGACATCTGGAGGAATTGCTGTGCCTTTTTCGGCGGCTGCAAAGGCAACATTGGGACGGGGATATTCCACCATAGAGAGAACAGACAGGCGGCGAACGATTAGCATTACAGCGGATGTGGATGAGAGCAGAGCCAATGCTAATGAGTTGCTCACGGACATAACAACAAATGTTTTGCCCCCCTTATTGGCAGATTATCCAGGGGTTTCTTATTCTTTAGAAGGTGAACAGAGGGATCAAAGTGAAGCTCTGAGCAGCTTAAGAAATGGCTTCATACTTGCTTTATTTATTATCTATGCTTTACTGGCAATACCGTTTAGATCATACATTCAGCCAATTCTTGTCATGGCGGTTATTCCTTTTGGAATGGTGGGAGCTATCTGGGGCCATATCATAATGGGAATAGATCTAACCATCCTGTCATTTTTCGGCATAGTTGCCCTAGCCGGTGTAGTTGTCAATGACAGCCTCGTTCTAGTGGACTTTATCAATCGCTTCCGAGCTTCAGGTGAGCGCACTGAAAAAGCCATCCGGGAGGCCGGTGTGATCCGATTCCGTCCGATCATACTGACATCTATCACAACTTTTGCCGGGCTAACGCCATTGTTGCTCGAGCGAAGCTTACAGGCGCGTTTCCTCATTCCCATGGCTGTTTCCNNATCTTAGAGGATATAAAAGCTAAGTTTCTTAGGCTATTGGGCTTGCGCAGGAGAGAAGCATAAAAACCTTTATTGATTCCGGATAATTACGGACGATTGACTCTCTTAGTATAAGCTTTCACATCAAATTTTGATTGGGCCCCTCTGTTACTCATAAAACGGATTTTCCCAAAAATGGGCCTTGGAAACCAGGCACGGTCATGAACTCCGCCAATAGACCAAGCGACGCCTACATAGCCATTTGGGTCTCGGCCATCGAGTTCGTATTTGTCATTGAGACAAATCGCAATTTTTAGGGCTTCCTCCGGTGTCTCTGTCCACTCCAATATTTTTTTTGCCCAATACATTCTCATATAGCCGTGCATTTTCCCTGTTTTCATCATTTCCTTCTGAGCAGCGTTCCATAAGTCATCATGAGTTTGGGCAGTTTCAAGCTGTTCAAGCGAATAGAGATATTCCCTTCTATCATGTCGATGCTCGTTGAGTGTTTTTTTTGCCCAATCCGGAAAGCCTTTAAAGTTATCGTAGTGCTCATTATAAAAACAGAAATTATCTGCGAGTTCCCGTCTCACGATGAGTTCTTCCAGAAAAGCTTGTCGCCTACTTGCGGGATGGCTGCTTTTTTTGATCGCAAGAGCAACTCGCTGGGCGGAGATCTGACCAAAATGAAGATAAGGGGATAGGTTTGATTGGCCATCCTGGTTTGGATCGTTTCTTTTTGCATCATAGTCTGAAAGCTTATTCTGTATAAAATGGCTCAACATTTGCTTTGCTGCTTTCTCCCCGGGCTTAATCCAGTCAACTTCCAAAACACTCTTATCTACTTTTAAACTCTTCTTCGCTCTCTTCCAATCTGTCTCCTCTACTTTTTCTTTCCAGGAAAAAGGATGATTCTTGAGATTCGGAAAGTCATCCATAAATTCACTCAGCTGGCGTTTCACTTTTGGTCGGAAAGTATAGGCAGCAAATTCCTGTTTGGGCGAGGCTATCCAGCTGGGAATTATATTATGGGCATCCACTTCATAAACAGGAATATCAATCCCGTCCATGACATTTTTTTTCCACGCTCTTTTCAACCTCAGCGGATCAAAGTCAGTGACAAGAGCACTTATCTTGTTTTGCACCGCAAATTTCGCTATCTCCTTTTCGGGTGAGCCCAAAACAAGAAAAAAAGAAATATTTTTTGCTCTTAGATTTTTCTCTGTTTCCTCGAGGCCCTTGAGCATAAAAGCGTATTGTCTGATAGTCGCTCCAAGAAATTGAGGGACTAAACAGAAAATAACCGCCAGAGATGTCCTTTGTTTGAAAGCAAGTTCCTGGGAAAAGAAGAGTGCCCAATTATCATGAGCCCGCTGGTCTCGACTCATCCAATAGACTATAGGACCGGGTTTCTCCTCTGCTTGTTTTAGTATCCTGACGCGTTCACTTTTCATGTTTTTTTGTTAGTAATTATATACTAATTGATGTTTTGAAAGTATAATATGATTTTTCATTATGCTGTTCTTTTGGTCAGCGTCGCATTAATATAAAAGATACTTTTTGGTATTATATTCCAGAGAGGTTCGTGTATGAAGATAATAAGAAAAAATATTTATATTGTTATTATTTTTTGCCTGTTATTAACATTTTCAAATGCCTATTCGCAGTGGTTCTTCGACGTGGAAACAGGAGCGGCGTTCAGCGGATATAATAATGTTAGAATACCTAGAGATACAGGTACCCAATTCTCCCTCTCCAAGGATCTGAAAACAGACTCCGCCTTTTTCTTCCGTTTGCGGCTGGGTTATCAAATAGGTCAAAAACACACCATATCTCTTCTTTTGGCTCCCTTGAGTCTTAATGCTTCGGGCACTGTTAACAAATCAATCAGATTTTTTGAGGAAGATTTTCCCGCTGATGTACCACTAAAGGCTATCTACCGATTTAATTCTTATCGTCTGACCTATCGATATGATTTTATAAGAAAAGAAAATTTGAGGTTTGGCTTCGGACTCACTGCCAAGATAAGGGACGCTGCCATCAGTGTCGAAGGAAATAACCTAAAGTCAGAAAAAACAAATGTAGGCTTTGTGCCGCTCATAAACTTTCGTCTTGAATGGTTTCTTGCCAAAAAATTGAGCCTGCTATTGGACGGCGATGCCCTTGCGGCACCTCAAGGACGGGCCGAAGATGTCTTGCTTGCTTTACAGCTCCGTTTAAATGAAGGACTTATGCTGAAAGCTGGCTACAGAATCCTAGAAGGAGGCGCCAACGTGGAAGAGGTATACAATTTTGCCCTAATCCATTTCATAATCGCTGGCGCAACTTACCGATTCTGATCTCAAACCCATGGATTTTTAAGAAAAAGAAAAGGATGATATGGGTACAATAGGTGAGTTGTAATCATGAAAGTACTTTTAACAGGTGCCACTGGCTATATCGGAAGAAGGCTCAAGGAAAGACTCCTAGAAGATAAAAATCTTCAACTCCGCTTATTCGTCAGGAACGAAAGAAAGGTCCGGGACAAGTATAGAGACCGGGTGGAAATTTTCGAGGGAAGCACCTTTGATACAGAATCTCTCCGAAAAGCCTTAGAAGGCATAGATGTCGCCTATTACTTGATTCATTCTATGGGAACCAAAGGTGATTTCGAAAGGCTCGATCGTATAAGCGCTGAAAATTTCCTTGATGCTTGCATTAATGCCAAGGTGAAGAGAATCATATATCTTGGTGGATTGGGAAGAAAGGATACTGCAAGCAAGCATCTTTTGAGCCGAATCGAAACAGGAGAAATCCTAAGCAGCCGCCCTGAATCCATCCAGACCATATGGTTTAGAGCCGGAATTATCATCGGTTCAGGCAGCGCAAGTTTTGAGATCATCCGCAATCTTGTTCAGAAGATTCCTTTGATGACAACACCAAAATGGGTTCGCACAAAAACCCAACCCATCAGTATTTGCGATGTGCTGGAATACCTAATTCAAGCGAAAGATCTCGATACAAAGAAAAATCTTATCGTAGATATTGGATCTGACCAGATGAGTTTTAAAGAGATGCTTACAAGAGCCTCCAAGGTAATGGGATTAAAAAGGGCTTTGATTATTGTTCCTTTGCTGACACCCAGACTCTCATCTTATTGGTTGATACTCATGACCCCCGTTTCATATCGGATAGCAAGAGCATTAGTGGATGGGCTAAAATCAGAAACCATTATCCAAAATGACAATGCCAGAAGGTATTTTCCCCATATTTCCCCTCGCTCATATGAAGATGCCGTTAAGACTGCTCTTGAATAGACTAAGAAAATTGATTGCATCAATAATAAATTCTTGATTATTCATATCTCGTTGACTTGCTATCAGTAGTCATCTTTCAAGAAAAAAATAAAAAAATTCGTATAAAGAAGAAAAAGAAAGGAAAAATTAAGGTCGTCTACCCTTGCTGAAAATATGATTGCCCCTTATTAAGGAGTTTGTTTTTTCTTCAAAGTCTCAAGGATTTCTTGAAATTCCGGTGTTTCCCTGATGAATTTGAGCCTTTCGTCCTGCTCGAGGAAGGCAATGTCTTCAAATCCGCATTCAACAGCCACCTTTAGGTTTTTCAAAGCTTGCTTCGAGTTCTCGCTGAGGGAATAAGCGCTGGCCAGACCATAATACGAGTATAAACGTCTGTGTGATCGAATACCTGCACGAGCGGCAATCTCGAAAAAGAGAATCGCTCTTTTATGGTCATTTTTTCGTAAATAATCCCATCCTTTTCCGCTTGAATCTATTTCTAAACGATGAAGGATTCTTATATCGAGAGCGCTGTCATTCAAGTTTTTCTTTTTACTTGTCTCTCGGATCAGGATATTTAGACCAAGGTCAAACAAAATATTCTCTAGATTCTGATACGGTGATTCATCATTTTCTATTTGAGTTAATATGCGCCTAAATTTAGTTCTCTGGAACAGTTCTTTATCCCTGCGCTTTTTTTCTTTCTTCATAAGGCGCTTATATTCCTTATTCTTTTTAATAATCTCTATTTTAGTTTCAATAGCGTCGGTGGCCTGCCACTCTTTGAAAGTTGAGGCTATCGCTTCATAATCAGATACAGCCTGCAAAAGCTGTCCCGATGCTTCAAGTGTCTCTGCTTTTGCTAATTCCTTATCATAAATTTCTTTGATCAATTCGATATCAGATGGCCTTATTTTTTTTGACATCCCGAGTATCTCCAGCCACTCAATCACTCTCAGGCAGACATCTTCAGGAGGCCAGGAGTGCACCCCCTTAAAAACGAAAAATCGATGTGAGATATTATGTTTGTCAAACTGCTTGTCAAGAGTCAACATCTCTTCGTAATTAAAATCCTCGATTCCTACGACCCCAGAATAGAATGCAGGAGCTATTTCTTCCGTTTTCAACATTGATGCCAGGCCACCTCCACATCCGATAATTCCGGCGACAGGTCTTTTGATGATTTTGGAGAAAAGAGAGGCAGCCCTTGACCCGCCAGAGAAACCTGTCACGTAGATTCTTTTTTGGTCAATAGAAAGACGAGCATTGGTATCATTCCAGATGGCTATAATGGAACGGATAATAGGTTCCCAGGGTCCGTTCCGGGCATTGTTAGAGCCTACGACTATATAATTATACTTTTCGGCTGCAGCCTTATACTGCTCCAAAGGGAGGCTTCCTCTCGCTCCCGGATCAAGAGCGTACAGGATTGGCCACTTCTTTTCAGGAGTATATTCAAGCGGCAAATAGAGTGCATAGCTTTGGGCGGGTTCATTCAGACAAATGACCTTTTTAATGATCTTCCCTTTTTCAAGAACTATCCCGTAGGCCACGTGGGGATAAACTCCTAAAGAGGATATAAGAAGAATGAGCAACAGCGCCAGGAGTGTTTTCCTCATAATTAAGTTATACCAACATGGAATTTTGGTGTCAAAAAGCGAAACAGGATTCATATCCTTTTCTTGAAGGATCATTCTTGTTGGAGTTCAAAGAAAGATAGCTTCCTTCTGTATAAATTTCAATGCATTTTAATCTTTTGATTTTTTTTTATTATTATATTATTATATTATCGATAGTTTTTATGGGATTAATAAAATGCCGCTACATTAAAAAGGATAAATAAAGGAGGTTATTAAATGAAAAAAAGAGCAAAATCAATAATTGCAGCTCTAATTTTTCTGATCGGGCTATTCGCCACAAGTGGCATCGGTTTTGCCAGTCAAGAGGCCGGTCCCCTGAAAGGTTTAAAATCGATTAAGGCAGTTTTTGATTTCAGGACAGGCAGTGCAAAAAGCGCTGAAGTATTGCTTGGCCTGATACACGATACTTTCAAGGGCAAGGATATTGCTGCAGTAACAAAAAAACCTGAGTTTGTTGTAGTCTTTATTGGTCCCTCAGTGAAGTTAATATCTAAAAGCAGAGAAGGTATGGCGCCTGAGGATCATAAAATTCTCGATGACGTTGCTAAAAGAATTTCTGAAATGGCCAAAGATGGGATTAAGTTTGAGATCTGTCTGTTTGCTGCCAGAATGTTTAAGGTAGATCCAGCTACGGTCTTGCCAGAAATCAAGCATGAAGACAATGGCGTGGTATCTTTGATAGGCTATCAAACTAAAGGTTACGCTTTAGTTCCTCTTTATTAGCGGGAATTGTTCTCGAGTTAGTTTTTTTAAAGTAGCCTAACTTATTTTTCAGACTTCTTATAGCTGATTGACATGCCCGACCAGCCAGAGCCTTCATATGTCGTTTCCATATGGGGCAAGCTTTCCAGGTAATCAACAAATTCTCCTATTCCCCACCCACGCCCTCTGCGCCTTCCCGACACGTTATGAGCGGTGTAACATCCACCAACCTCAAGCTTGGGCAAAACTGCTATAAGATAATTTTTATACCAGCCTTTATCCGCATCACAAAAGACAAAGTCGAAAGGGCCTTTGAGTTTCGGGACGAGCTCATGGGCATCGGCAAGTCTGGCATCTATGTATGCGGAAAGCCCGGCCTCTTCAAAATTCGCTAAAGCCTGTTTATAACGCCCTTCGTTTATTTCAATCGTAATCAGCTTGCCTCCGGTCTTGCTGAGTGCCCAGGCAATCCATATCGCAGAATGTCCGGTGGAGGTTCCGATTTCAAGCGCCTTCTTGTATTTATTCTTGATGATAATATCGTAGAGGACTTTTCCGTCCGCTTCAGATATATTCATATCTCTCCAGTTGTATCTGTGGCTATCAAGAAAACTTCTGACTCTATCATCAAGGCTCTGATTTTCTGCTGTCTCGGCAGCGAATCCATAAACAACAAGCTGCAGGCACAAGCAAAAACATAATGAAAAAACCAGAAAGCCAAGCTTAAATGTTTTTTTCAATTCAATCCTCCATTCTCATCATTCAAAGAGACTCATAGGTAATAAGAGAGCACAGAATCAGGTGCTTTTTTAATTTCTAATATCTAAATTTCATTTAGTGTCTTAGCACTGTATAGATTTGGACGACAAATACCTGTAGTTTCTTCCCGATAAGCTGAAATTGATTCTTCAGGAATTCTTGTGTTCTTTTCTTACCTCTCCCACTTTTTTAAAAACTTTTCTGCTTTTTTCCTTGTTGCGTTGCGAGTGTTATTTAGTTCTTTTCTCACAAAATCAATGATTTTATCTTTGCTTCTGCTTTGGTCAAAATATTGGTCAAACGCTTTAATGGCATGACCTTTGAGTATGTTCCGGCACTCTTCAGAAGGTAAAGGGATTTTCCCGATCTTCAGGATTTCTTGAGTTATTTTCTCCTCTAAATATGGTTTAGTGTTGGCGATTATTGCTGAGCCCTCAACCACATGGGCAGCAGTAATCAAGCTCCCCTCATAAAGCATCGAATAGAATTTTTTAAACAGCTTATCAAATTTCTTTTCTGAATCCGCTGGAGCTAAATTGGAAATGACATCCATGGCATTCCACTTGAGAATAGTGTTTTTGTTACCTAAATGCCCAGCAAAAAAATTAAAATAGGGTAAGAGCAATTCCGATTTTTCTTTGCTGATCAGCACTAGAATTTTTGCAGATTTAAATCTTATATTTGCAGCATCAGATAAGAATCCTTCCATAATATCCGGCAGTGATCTTGGATTTTTGATCACTTTTTTTGCTAAGATTTCTGCGTTAATTTCTTTTTTGGAAACTTCATTTAAGATATTTGATTCAACCATTTTTCTCTCAAATTATTATAATAAATTATTTTACCTCTTTATTCATGATGTTGATGAACCTTTTGTTGCTAATTGGATGATCAGCTAGGAGTTTTCCGTTATATACTATACTGAAAGTCGCGTAGGCAGAAGGAGCGCTCTGGGCATCCTGACAAGTTTTTAGCTCTACAATCTTTGCTTTTAAACCAAATTTTTCCCGCGCCGTCTCGCTGATTTCTTTAACCCATTTTTCAAGGTAGGGACACTGGTCTGATCGAATAATCGTTAATCCTTTGCTGTATCGGTTCAGCCTTTCTCTCCAATCTCCTCTGAATTTGGGTGAAGGTGCGCCTTTCTTAAATCTTTTCATAAGCAGCTCAAAATCAGGGGGCGCCTTATCAACAAGCTCAAAACCATTTTTTAAGAATAATTCCTTCTTTGCCAGCCAGGGACCTTTACGCGTGACTACCGCTACTCCGTTCATCTTTTCCCTTTTTGCATCCTTTATACATTCCTCTATCAGCTGTGACCCATAGCCTCTTCTTTGATATTTCTTGTATAAAACAAATAAACAGTGAATGACCATGTAGCCTTTGGCTCCAACTGCTCTCCAGGCGTATCTTCCTGGGATATATTCAATCATTCCGACAAATCCTTCTTTGGCTGAATGAAGAATTTTGAATCTCATGCCTTCAGAAAAACGCTTTATTAGCCAGTCAGTTTTTCGTTTGTACCCTTCCTGCTTAATGTTCTTGATGCCGCAGAATCCGTAGTCATAAATATTATCTACGTTGGTATCGATTATCTCTATTTCATTCACCCTTCATTCCTCCTGGAAGCCTTTTTTAGAAGCTTCTTGGTCTGCTCAGTAATGAAACTCGGCCTTTCTTCTGATTTTTTTCACAATACCATCACATCAGGGAAAACTCCAGCATTTCTTTTATGTGAATGAAATCGCTGCTGTTTTGTCATTGAATCGACTCAAAACTAGGAGACATAAATCTAAATAAACCTCAAAATACACAAAAACTTCTGAATGAAATTTCCCTTTGCTAACGGCTCGTGGCGGATTCGCCACCCAATTATAAGGAAATTTTATTTATTTTTTCCGCTTAATATCCTCAGAGATTTCAGAAAATCTGATATTCTTGTTTATCAAGGTTGTTCCTAACGCTTTATCAAGACTTGCTAAAGAGAGATTATAATCGATCATAGCTTGGAGTTCGGCGCTGCGAGCATCAGCTAAATCCCTTTGATGCTGTACAACAACATAATTAGCTGTTAAACCTACCTTTAATTTTTTCTCCTCTGCCTCCAATTTTTTCTCGGCCAGTTCCCTAGCAATTTTGTAAGCATGTACCCTCTTATAATCAGTCTGAACTGCCCTTACTGCGTTTTTTATTTCAAGAAAAATCTGTTGTTCCTGATTTTCAAGCCTAAACAAAGCCTGATCAAGATTAACTCTCGCTTGGGCATATTCTGCACGTGAGAGAACAGTACTTACGGGAATGCTGAGCGTTAATCCTACAGACCAGTTCTTGTATTTGAAGTCAAAGGCGTCTCTAAGAGCAGCAGCAGACCCCCCAGGAATAGTCATAATCGGAGGGCCGAAAGGATCGAGTTCGTCGTAGATAACTTGAGTTCCTGATATGCCAGGGCTCCAGTATGATGCCCGAAGGCTTAGGTTAGGAAGAAGCTGATTTTTAGCATAACTCAGGTTTATTTCTTTGTTCTTCAAATCAATCCTGCTCGCCTGCAAGTCAGGTCTGTTTTCTAAGGCTGTAAGAAGGGCTTCCTCAAGGCTCACCTCCTTTTTGGCGAAGGCCGGTTTGTCAACAGGAATAATATCTACATCCATCCCCTTTTCTTCAGCAGCCAGGTTGATGATTGTCTTTAAAAAATCCTCATTATTCTTGACCATGGCTTCTGCTTGAAGGATATCTGCCTCGCGGCTTGCCACTTCAGTCTGAGCGCTCAGTATCTCTATGGGTGCCAAGGTGCCTACATCCACTTCCCTCTTACTCTTGGCTAAAAGATCTTGGGCCAATTTTAAGGACTGCCTTTTCACTTTAAGATTTTCGATGCTGTGGACAAAATTCCAGTAAGCACTTTCCACTTCGTAAATCGTGTCCATCAGAATTCCTCTAAGC
>WVZK01000193.1 GCA_011772475.1 Candidatus Aminicenantota bacterium
GATTATGCTGGAGCAGAAGAAATTATTGAAAAGATATCTAAAGGTTGGATTGATTTTGATGCTGTTATTGCCACTCCTGACGTGATGAGAAGTGTAGGAAAATTAGGCCGTGTTCTGGGGACAAAAGGACTCATGCCCAACCCGAAGTCTGGAACGGTGACTTTTGATATCAAGAAAGCTGTAGAGGAAATCAAGACTGGAAGGGTGGAATTCAGAGTGGATAAGACAGCTATTATTCATTCCCAGGTGGGCAGGGTATCTTTCTCTGAGTCGAAACTTGTGGATAATATCAAATCCTTTATCCAGGCTGTTATTCAGGCAAAGCCGCCTGCTGCAAAAGGAAAATATGTAAGAAGCGTTCATCTTTCGTCAACCATGGGCCCATCAATCAAGCTTTCTGAGGGAGTCTTAGAGACATAGGAGAGAAAAGGTGAAAAGGGAGCATAAAGAAAAACAGGTCAAAGAGTTGACTGATTCTTTTGAGAAGCACGACTCTTTTTATTTGGTCGATTTTATAAAAATGTCCGTTGCCCAGGCTGTTGAGCTGAGAAGGATTTTTAGGGATAACTCTTACTCCTTTAGGGTTGTTAAGAATCGCCTTGCCCTGAGAGCTTTAAAAGAGGACTTCCCTGAAGATTTGAAAACATGCTTCCAGGGTTCTACAGCTATTGCTTTCGCATCTCAAAATCCTGTGGGTTTAGCTCGTTTAATAAAGGATTTTTCAGACCAAAACAAGGTTTTGTCGGTTAAGGCGGGCATGCTGGAAGGACAATTTATCTCTTCCGAGAAATTCGCTGAAGTTGCTTCTCTGAGCTCTCGGGAGGAACTAATAGCCAAAATTGGCAATTTAATGGCATTACCATTAATAAGGTTATTATGGACTTGGCAGACCCCACTAAATAGTCTAGGCAGGTTGTTGAGTCAATTAAAAACAAAAAAATAAGGTTGGAGGTAAAAATGCCTAAAGCACAAACAAAAGAAGCTAGTGAGACAGCAAAGGAAAAACAAGAGAAAACAAAATTAACAGAGGGCAGTGAAACACCAAAGGAAAAAGAGAAAACACAAGTAACAGAAGCCAGTGAGACACCAAAAGTAAAGCAGGAGAAAACAAAATTAACAAAGGAGCAGTTTTTCGGCCATTTGGATAACTTAACAGTTTTGGAACTAGCGGATTATATCAAAGAATTTGAAGAAAGGTATGGAGTAAGCGCTATAGCAGCTGCTGCACCTATGGCAGCTCCAGGTGCTGGTGCTCCCCAAGGTGAGGCTAAAGCTGAAGAAGAGAAAGCAGAATTTACTGTAATCTTGAAGAGTGTGGGTGACAAAAAAATTAATGTTATCAAAACTGTAAGAGAAGTTACAAGTCTGGGTTTGAAAGAAGCCAAAGATTTAGTTGATAACGCTCCCAAGCCTGTGAAAGAGGGCGTTTCCAAAGAAGAGGCAGAAGAGATAAAAGCAAAATTTGAAGCAGAAGGAGCTGGGATAGAATTGCAGTAAACCGAAATATGGATTTTATGAAAATCAAAAAATATATCATTTAAAAGCTTTTCTGAGAGAAGGAATATGAGCAATAAAACCGAAAACGTTTATCGAGAAAGAGTAGATTTCTCGAAGCTTAAAACGGCCTTTCCTATGCCTGATCTGCTGGCAATCCAGAAAGAATCCTATGCAGAGTTTCTCCAGATGGAGTTATTGCCTGAGGAAAGAAAAGACAATGGATTGCAAGCTGCGTTTAAGGATTCCTTTCCGGTTTCTGACTTTAAAGAGACTACTCAGTTGGATTTTATTAGCTATTCTATAGGAGACTGGGAATGTAAATGCGGACGTCTAAAAGGAGTAGACAATTCTCGAGGTCGTTGCAATGGATGCGGAACGCTTCTCCCGGCAGATGCAGAGCTTACTGAAAAGGAGATTTGTCCCTATTGCGGCGCAATGAAAAAAATAGAAGTTCCCCTCTGTGATCACTGTGGAGATAGAGTTGGCTTGAAGATGAAATACAGCCCTACGGAATGTATACAAAAAGGATATACCTATGCTGTTCCACTTAGGTTGAAAGTAAGATTGATCTCCTGGGATAAAGATCCTGCAACTAAGGCAAAAAGGTTGAAGCATATCAAGGAACAGGAAGTCTATTTTGGTGAGATTCCTTTAATGACGGAAAAAGGGACTTTTATTTTTAATGGTATAGAAAGAGTTGTTGTCAGTCAGCTCCAGAGATCCCCAGGAGTCTTTTTCAGGCAAGGAGAGGGAAAAGGATTTTATGTTGGGAAAATCATTCCTTACAGAGGCGCGTGGGTAGAGTTCGAATATGACAGCAAAAATGTCCTGTATGTCCGCCTGGATCGAAAAAAGAAGTTCGTAGTATCAGTGTTTTTAAGAGCCTTAGGGTTTGGATCAGATGAGGCAATTCTTCGTCTTTTCTACCAGACCTATAAAATATTCCCAGAAGGAGGAAAGCTATTTTGGGAGGTTAGCGAGAATCTGATAGGCAGGACAGTTGGAGATAACGTTATTGATCCAAAGACAAAGAAAAGCCTGATTCAAAGCAGAGGAAAGATCAGCAAAGAGCAGTACGAAAAGCTGAAAGAGCGTAAAATAAAGAAAATCGCTTTGCTCAAAAAGGAGTTTAATGGAGCGTTTTTGCTTTTACCCATAAAAGACTTGGTTAAAGCAAAGGAAGAAATCAGCGAATCTCAACTTGAGGAATTAAAAAATCTAAAGGAGCCGTTTGAAATATTTTTTCCAGAAAAGGAAAAATTCGGCGATATCATTGTTAACACATTGAAAAAAGATTCAAATACAGATACAAATCAGGCTCTGGCTGAGATCTATAGAAAGCTGAGGCCTGGTGAACCTCACACGATGGAAAGCGCGCACAATTTGTTCACAAACCTGTTCTTCAATCCCCAGAAGTACAATTTTTCTAGAATCGGCCGTCTTAAGATGAATATCAAACTTGGCCTGGATCATTCGTTAGAGGAGAAAACGTTATCTCCCTTAGATTTTGTTGAGGTGATCAAATACCTGCTTCGTCTGCGTAGCGGGGAAGGGAGTTTGGATGATATTGATCATTTAGGAAATCGCCGTGTTCGTTCTGTAGGAGAACTTGTGGAGAATGCTTTTCGGATTGGATTGACTCGCATGGAAAGAACCATAAAAGAAAAAATGACTGTGGCCTCAGATTTGGCCTCGGCTATGCCTCAAGACCTTATCAATTCCAAGCCTGTTATTGCTGCTTTGAAAGAATTTTATGGAAGTTCTCAGCTTTCTCAATTTATGGATCAGATAAACAGTCTAGCAGAAGTCACTCATAAGAGAAGATTGAGTGCTCTGGGGCCAGGAGGATTGAGTCGAGAAAGAGCAGGTTTTGAAGTGAGAGATATTCAGTCCTCTCACTATGGCCGGATCTGTCCTATTGAAACTCCAGAGGGACCAAATATTGGCCTGATTTCCTCTTTGAGTTGTTATGCCCGGGTGAATGACTTTGGTTTTGTCGAAACCCCTTACCGGAAAGTTAAAAATGGGAAAATAGTGGACTATGTGAAAATTCTTCATCCTGGAGTGAGTTCTCATAAAGTCGGAGATATTGTCGAGAAGGATAAGCTTCTAAGAGAAGTAGGGAAGGTAGAAGGGGGAAAGAGTAGACAATTGCCCGTAGTAGAGCCTTGCTGTTTTTACTTGACAGCCTGGGAAGAGGAACAATTTAACGTCGCCCAAGCCAATGCGCCGGTTGATGAGAAAGGAAATTTTGTCAACGAACTTATAAGTGCAAGACAAGCAGGTAATTTTAAACTTATTCCACGCGACCAGATAGACTATATCGATGTTTCTCCCAAGCAGCTCGTTTCCCTTTCTGCTTCTTTGATCCCCTTTTTAGAACACGATGACGCTAACCGTGCCCTTATGGGATCAAACATGCAGAGACAAGCTGTTCCTCTCCTCAGGCCAGTAGCGCCTTATGTTGGCACAGGGATGGAACGCCTTGTAGCTCAAGGGTCAAAAGATGTCATAACCTGTAAGCGGGCTGGAGTTGTTGAGTTTGTTGATGCGGAAAGAATTCTGGTTCGTGTGGATGAAAAGGAAGAAGCTAAGGAATACGACTTAGGAACAGACCTTTATCTGCTAATAAAATTCCTGAGGACAAACCAGAATACGTGCGTCAATCATCGACCTATTGTCAGAAAAGGAGATAGAGTCATAAAGGGTCAAATCCTTGCGGATAGTTCCTGCACAGATAAGGGCGAATTAGCCCTTGGTCGCAATATTTTGTGCGCGTTTATGCCTTGGAGAGGCTACAACTTTGAAGATGCCATCATTGTCAGTGAGAAATTAATTAAAGAAGATATCTTCACTTCTGTTCATATTGTCGAAGAGACCATAGAAGCCCGGGATACGAAATTAGGTCCAGAAGAAATAACCCGTGATATTCCCAATGTTCCCGAAGAGCTTCTTAGTAATTTAAATGAAAATGGGATAGTGAGAATAGGAGCTCTCGTAAAGTCTGGAGATATATTAGTCGGGAAAGTTGCGCCTAAAGGAGAAACCCAGTTATCACCTGAAGAAAAGCTTCTTAAAGCAATATTTGGGGAGAAAGCTCTGGATGTCAAAGACGCTTCTCTCTATTGCTCTCCGGGGATAGAGGGAACAGTCATCGATGTGAGAATTTTCTCAAGACGGGGTATCGAGAAGGGAGTTCGAGCTAAAGCTATCGAAAAAGAAGAAGTAGCTAAAATGAAGAGAAACTTGGATGATGAAATAAGCATTCTCGAGGGAGAGAGATTAAGGAAGATGAAAGCTGTCATCAAGGGAGAAAAGCTTGAGAAGGATTTGACGGTTGGGGATGCTGTCTTGAAGAAGGGAGGAATATTAGACGAAAAGACGTTGAATAAATTGGAACCCGAAATCATCCCTAAATTGAAACTCAAAGCGAATCCAGAGCGCGACAAGAAAATAAGAGATATTGATAAAAAGGTTAAGCGCCAGATTGAAGCTCTCAAATCGATATTTAAAGAAAAGGTTGATAGCCTTAAAAAGGGTGATGAGTTAGCTCCGGGTGTGATTCAAGCCATTAAAGTTTACATAGCAATGAAAAGGAAGCTTTCTGTCGGGGACAAAGTCTCTGGTCGTCATGGAAATAAAGGAATCATCGCCAAAATAGTCCCTGAAGAAGATATGCCTCGCCTGCCAGAGGGAACGCCTGTGGATATTGTCTTAAATCCCCTAGGAGTGCCATCAAGAATGAATGTTGGGCAGATATTAGAAGCTCATCTTGGATGGGCCGCTAAAGAGCTCGGCCTTTGGATTTCCACCCCAGTATTTGATGGAATCTCTGAGAAGGAAATAAAGGACCTTCTTGAAAAAGCAAACTTGCCCAAGTCAGGAAAGGTTCCCCTTTATGATGGGATAACGGGTGAATTGTTAGACCATGAAGTAACCATAGGTTATATCTACATCATGAAGCTTTATCATCTTGTCGATGATAAAATTCATGCTCGCTCGACCGGCCCCTATTCTCTGATTACCCAACAGCCATTAGGAGGGAAAGCTCAATTCGGCGGGCAGCGTTTTGGAGAGATGGAAGTTTGGGCCTTAGAAGCTTATGGGGCGGCTTATACGCTTCAGGAACTTTTAACAGCTAAGTCAGATGATGTGGAAGGAAGAGCGAAGATATATGAGGCTATTGTCAAAGGAGATCTGGACTTTACTCCGGGGCTTCCAGAATCCGTGAATGTTCTCATTCGAGAGTTGCAGAGCCTCTGTCTAAATGTAGAACTGGAGAAAGAAGAAGAGAAAGAAGAAATATTGCCCTGGGGAATTGATGTCCCCCAAATCCTTAAAGGAGAAGAATAATGGAAGTTAGACAGTCTATTGGAGGAAAGCCTAGAATCGATTTTGACCGAGTTAGAATCAGTATTGCTTCTCCCGAAAAAATTAAAAGTTGGTCATGGGGAGAGGTGACCAAGCCAGAAACAATAAACTACAGGACTTTCAAGCCAGAGAAGGACGGGCTTTTTTGTGCAAAGATTTTTGGCCCTATAAATGACTATGAATGCCTCTGCGGAAAATACAAGAGGATGAAATACAGAGGTATTATTTGCGAGAGGTGCGGAGTTGAGGTCACAAAATCAAAAGTTCGTCGAGAGCGAATGGGCCATATTCAATTAGCCTCTCCAGTGGCCCATATCTGGTTTTTTAAGGGGACGCCATCTCGAATCGGCCTTGTGCTAGACCTTTCCATTAAAGATTTAGAGAAAGTCCTTTACTTTGAATCCTATATTGTGATTGATCCTGGAGATACGCCGCTAAAAGAAAACCAGCTTCTTACTGAAGAGGAGTATAAGGATGCCCGGGAGAAATACGGAGACAATTTTGAGGTTTCTTTAGGAGCTGAAGCTGTTAAGGAGCTGCTTGATAGAATAAACATAAATAAAGAAGCAGAGCGCTTAAGGAAGCTCATGAAAAAAGATGCTTCCCAGCAGAGAAAGCTTCGATATGCTAAGAGATTAAGGGTTTTTAAAGCTCTCAAAAAGTCAGGGAATCGTCCTGAATGGATGATTCTTGATATAATCCCTGTAATCCCTCCTGATCTGAGGCCCTTAGTCCGGTTAGATGGGGGGCGTTTTGCCACTTCTGATTTGAATGATCTTTACAGAAGGGTTATAAATCGAAACAACCGCTTGAAAAAACTGATCGAGCTAAGAGCACCAGAACTAATCATTCGCAACGAGAAGAGAATGCTTCAAGAAGCAGTAGACGCACTCTTTGATAACGGCAAGAGAGGTAGAGTTCATCTTGGAGCAAATCGGAGACCCTTAAAATCTTTAAGCGAAGCTTTAAGAGGAAAGCAGGGAAGATTTCGCCAGAATCTTCTTGGGAAGCGAGTCGATTACTCCGGAAGGTCTGTTATCGTTGTCGGGCCAGAATTAAAGCTGAATCATTGTGGGCTGCCTAAAAAGATGGCGCTGGAATTATTTAAACCTTTCATTTTCCATAAATTAGAAAAAGAGGGATTAGTTCCGAGTGTGAAGGTTGCCAGAGAATGGCACGAGCAAGAAAGGCCTGAAGTATGGGACTATTTGGAAGAGGTGGTTAAAGAGCATCCCATTCTGTTGAATCGAGCCCCCACTCTTCATAGGTTGGGAATCCAAGCGTTTGAACCAATTTTGGTGGAAGGAAAAGCTATCCAGATTCATCCTTTAGTCTGTGCCGCATTTAATGCTGATTTTGACGGAGATCAGATGGCTGTTCACATCCCTCTTTCTGTTGAAGCCCAGGTTGAGGCTCAAACATTGATGCTGTCGACGCAAAATATTCTATCGCCGGCTCATGGAAGACCTCTTGCCATCCCTAGCCAGGATATGGTTCTAGGCTGTTATTATCTGACTTTAGAAAAAAAAGGAACAAAAGGAGAAGGACGCATTTTTGCTTGTGAAGATGATGCTTTATTAGCTCTTGAAAATAAAGAGGTTAGCCTTCATGCGCGGATAAAGTTGCGCTTTAACGGCTCCTTAATGAATTTGTCTACTTATTATGATGATCAGGCTGTTCTGATCTGTCCTATTACTGAAATAAGTAATGAGCTTATCGAGACAACTCCCGGAAGGATAATATTCAACAGCGTTCTTCCAGAGAAAATCCCTTTTATCAACGGCATGCTGAAGAAGAAGGGTTTGGAGAGTTTAGTTTTTTACACATATTTGAAAGAAGGTCTTGATTCTACGATTGATATGCTGGACAAGATGAAGGAATTAGGTTTCAATCATGCGACATCTGCAGGTTTTTCTCTTGGGATAGACGATCTTATCATTCCACGAGAAAAATCTGAATTAGTGGAGAAGGCACAGAAGGATGTGCAAAGGATCGAGAGTCTCTATAGGGATGGCACTATTTCGGCTGGGGAAAGGTTTAATCGTGTAGTGGAAATATGGGGATCTGTTACTGACAAAGTTTCCAATGCGATGATCGAGAAAATGCGAAAAACAAGCTATGAAGGGAAGGATTTAAATTCTCTGTTTGTTATGGCTGATTCTGGATCAAGAGGTAATAAACAACAGATTCGCCAGCTTGCCGGGATGAGAGGTCTGATGAGTAAACCTTCAGGTGAGATTATCGAAACTCCGATTGTTTCAAATTTGCGAGAGGGGCTTAACGTTCTGCAGTATTTTATATCCACTCATGGAGCACGTAAGGGCTTGGCTGATACAGCTTTAAAGACTGCGAATTCTGGTTATTTAACCCGAAAACTGGTGGATGTTTCCCAGGAAGTTATTATTGATGAGCATGATTGCGGCACTCTGAAAGGGATAAATGTCACCGCCATCGTCGAGAATGGAGAGCTTATTGAGCCCTTTGTGGATAGAATTGTTGGGAGGATCTCCTTAGAGAAAGTTCTGCATCCTGATACAAATGAGACGATCGTGGATATGAACGAAGAGATTACCGAGGAGATTGCACAGAATTTTCAAGAGCTGGGTATAGAAAAGGTGAAAATCCGTTCTCTTTTGACCTGTGAATCAAAGAAAGGCGTGTGTAGACTTTGCTACGGTCGAAACATGTCAACTGGTTCACTCGTCGAACTCGGAGAAGCAGCAGGGATCATCGCCGCTCAATCTATCGGAGAGCCAGGTACCCAGTTAACTATGCGAACATTTCATATCGGCGGAGTTGCGATGAGAGGAGCTGAGAGGTCCAAACTTGAAGCAAAAAATGATGGAGTTATCAGATTCAATAACCTTAAATCCGTAATCAATAAGGAAGAATCTTTAGTCGTTGTAAACAGAAACGCCAACATAGCCATACTTGACCACCGAGGAAGAGAGATCGAACATTATCAAGTTCCCTACGGAGCCAAGGTGTTAGTGAGTGACGGAGAAGAGGTAAAGGCCCGGGACGAGTTTGCTGAGTGGGACCCTTTTAGCACGTTCATTCTGACTGAGGAGACAGGAGTTGTGCGCTTCCATGATGTAGCTCTCGGAGTTACCATGGAAGAGATACAGGATGAGTTTACAGGATTAGTCAGCAGGGTTATCACTGAGCCGAAAGATGAAAAAATGCAGCCTCGTATCGAAATCATAGCTACGAAAAAGAAAGATGAAAAAGACAGACCTATAGTGCTCAGAAAATATTTCCTTCCCTCCGGGGCAAACTTGGAGGTTAAGGACGAGGATAAAGTATATGCGGGAGATGTTCTGGCAAAGATACCCCGAGAAGTAGCTCGAACCAAGGATATTACCGGAGGTTTGCCTCGAGCAGAGGAGCTTTTTGAAGCCAGAAGGCCCAAGCAGCCTGCAGTTATTTCTGAGATAGATGGGATGGTGGAATATAGAGGTCTTGTGAGAGGCCAAAGGAAACTGGTCGTCAAGAACGAGCGAATTGGAGAAAAGGAATACTTCATCCCCAAGGGAGCCCATTTGAGTGGAGCTGAGGGAGAGAGGGTTAAAGCAGGAACACCCCTGATGGATGGTCCTGTGAATCCTCATGATATCTTGAAAGTTCTTGGAGAGAAGGAGCTGGCGGAATATCTTTTGCGCGAGATTCAGGCAGTTTATAGGCTCCAGGGAGTGGCGATCAATGATAAACATATTGAAATCATCATCCGCCAGATGTTGCGGTGGGTAAAGGTTGAGGAAGTCGGAGATACAGAGTTGTTAGTTGACGAACAGGTAGATAAATTTGTCTTCCAGGAGGAGAACGAAAAAGTTGTAAAAAAGGGCGGGAAGCCAGCAAAAGCCAGGCCTCTCCTTCTGGGAATTACAAAAAGTGCATTAAGCACAGATAGTTTCATTTCCGCGGCTTCCTTTCAAGAGACGACCCGAGTGCTCACAGAGGCAAGCTTGTACGGTAAAGTGGACCATCTGAGGCGATTAAAAGAGAACATTATTATGGGAAGGCTTATCCCAGCTGGAACAGGCTACAGATTTTATCGAAATGTTGAATTGAAAGCAGAGAAAGAAGAGGAAGTTAAGAAGGAAATAGACCTTCAAATTCAAGGTAAGATTTCGACGTAACTTCCTCAAAAACCTTGACATAGCGGCCTGTTTCTGCTATTATCGCCAAGTTCGTTCCGAGGGATTTTCGCCTTCGGAATGAGCAAAATTAACTCAATTTACAGGAGTACGTTTATTGCCAACTGCTAATCAATTGATAAGAAAAGGCAGGATGCCAAAGAAGTATAAGAGCAAATCTCCAGCTTTGGAGAGGTGCCCCCAAAAGAGAGGTGTGTGTACTCGAGTTTTTACGACAACGCCAAAAAAGCCTAATTCAGCTATGAGAAAGGTGGCTCGAATTAGACTAACCAATAATATAGAGGTAACAGGTTATATACCAGGAATAGGCCATAATCTTCAAGAACATTCTATAGTCATTATACGAGGAGGACGAGTTAAAGATTTACCTGGAGTTCGTTACCATGTGATTCGTGGATCGCTGGACTGCGAAGGAGTGGAGGACCGGATGAGAGGAAGGTCCAAATACGGAAGTAAAAGGCCTAAAGAAAAGAGGGTTTCTGAATAAAGGAGTCAGGCATGCCCCGAAGAGGAACGGTAAAGAAGAGAAAACCTCAGCCAGACCATTTTTATAACAGTACACTTATATCCATATTCGTGAATACTATACTAAAGAAAGGAAAAAAGAACTTAGCTCAAAAAATAGTTTATACAGCCATGGAGAGAGTGAAACAGAACTCCAAGGAAGATCCCCTTAAAATGTTCGAGAAAGCTGTGGAGAATGTGAGGCCCGTGCTAGAGACAAAGTCAAGAAGAGTAGGAGGAGCGACTTATCAGGTACCGATAGAAGTACCTTTAAACCGTTCCACCTCATTGGCGGTAAGATGGTTGATCAGATATGCGCGAGATAGAGCCGGGAAAAGCATGGTAGAAAAGCTTTCAGCTGAGATCATAGATGCTGTGAACCATCGGGGTGGAGCGGTCAAGAAAAAAGAAGATATCCATAAAATGGCTGAAGCAAATAGAGCTTTTGCTCATTATAGATGGTAGTCTCCAATATAAAAAAAGAGAATTTACCTACAACTAAAATGGAGTGCAGAGTTGACACAAAGGTATCCGCTAAAAAATGTAAGAAACATTGGGATAATGGCCCATATAGATGCGGGGAAGACTACCACAACAGAGCGCATCCTTTTCTTTACAGGTATCACCTACAAAATGGGAGAGGTTGATGAGGGTACGGCTGTTATGGATTGGATGGCTCTTGAGCAAGAGCGCGGAATAACTATCACCTCAGCTGCTACTACCTGTTACTGGGAAAACCACCGAATCAACATAATTGACACCCCTGGACATGTTGATTTTACGGCCGAAGTCGAGCGTTCGTTACGAGTTCTCGACGGCGCTATTGTCATCCTTTGCGCAGTGGGTGGAGTAGAACCTCAATCTGAAACGGTGTGGCGTCAAGCTGATAAATACAATGTGCCTCGACTTGTTTACATTAACAAAATGGATAGAGTTGGTGCTGATCCTGAAAAAGCTGTAGAACAAATCAGGACCAGGATAGCGGCTAATCCCTTGGTCATTCAGATTCCCTTAGGAAAAGAAGAAAAATTCAGAGGAGTGATCGACCTTGTCGAGATGAAAGAAATAGACTGGGGGGATGATATATTAGGAACAAAATTTGAGGTGAGGGACGTTTCGGATGAATATAAAGACGAGGCCCAAGAGAAAAGGAATGGAATGATAGAGCAGCTCAGTGATATGGATGATGTCCTGATGGAGAAATTTTTGGATAGCGCTGAAATCTCCCCTGAAGAGATAAAGATAGTTATAAGAAAGGCGACAAACTCTCTTCAGCTTGTTCCTGTCATCTTCGGAGCCTCTTTCAAGAATAAGGGCGTCCACCCGTTATTGAATGCTGTTGTTGACTACCTGCCTTCTCCCCTGGATATTCCTCCTGTCGTTGGCCATCACCCTCGTACTAATAACGTTGAAACAAGAAAGGCCTCGGATGATGAGCCTTTTTCAGCTTTGGTGTTTAAAATAACAAATGATCCTTATGTCGGCTCTCTTTCTTTTATCAGAGTGTATTCAGGTAAGGCAAAGGTAGGTTCTTCGGTTTATAATGCGACAAAGGGGGAGGAGGAACGGATCGCTCGCCTTTTAGAAATGCACTCTAATAAAAGAAAAGATATTAAAGAAGTCTATGCAGGAGACATAGCTGCGCTGGGCTCTATGAAAAACCTTTCCACAGGAGATAGCCTTTGTTTGCGGAATCATCCTCTTATCCTTGAACAGATAAGATTTCCGGAGCCTGTTGTATCAGCATATATAGAGCCAAAATCAAAAAGAGAGCATTCCAAATTAGCTGAATCCCTGGCTAAGCTTACAAGAGAGGATCCCACATTCAAGATCATGCAGGACCCTATGACTGGACAAACTCTGGTGTACGGAATGGGAGAACTCCATTTGGAAGTATTGATGGACCGTATGGAGAGAGAGTTTGGAGTAATGGCGAATCTTGGAAGGCCTCAAGTTGCTTATAAAGAGACGATTTCAGCTCTTGCTGAAGGAGAGAGCAAGTATGTGCGACAGACTGGGGGAAGAGGGCAGTATGGACACTGTAAGATTATCGTTGAGCCCTTAAAAAGAGGGACAGGATTTAAGTTTGTCGATGATACAAAGAGTGGTGTTATTCCCAAAGAATTCATCCCTTCTGTAGAGAAGGGCATCAAGGAAGCCATGGAGGCTGGGATAATAGCTGGCTTTCCTGTTACTGATGTTAAAGCCATACTGGTCGATGGTTCTTATCATGAAGTTGACTCCTCTTCCATTGCTTTTAAAATCGCCGGGTCTTTGGCCTTTAAAGATGCCGTGTCTAAAGGGGATCCGATTCTTCTTGAACCCATCATGAGCCTGGAAGTTATTGCTCCCGATGAATATCTGGGAGATATAGTTGGGGACATCAATGGGCGGCGAGGAAAAATAGAGGAAATGGAGATGAGAGGAGGTTCGAGAGTGATGAAGGCTCTTGTTCCCCTTGAAGAGATGTTCGGATATGCGACAACTCTCAGAACCTTAACTCAGGGAAGGGGAGTGTTTTCTATGGAATTTTTTCGGTATGATAAGATACCTTCCCCGATTATGGAGGAAATAATCGCCAGGATTGAAGGAAGAATTCCGGCTCATAGGTGAAATATTAAATAAATAGAATGAGAAAAATGAATAAAAGATATTATAAAATGTTTGAAAAATATATTTGGCTGACAAAACCAAAGAATAGGAGGTAAAGGGAATGGCGAAGGCAAAATTTGAGAGGACGA
>WVZK01000194.1:0-5361 GCA_011772475.1 Candidatus Aminicenantota bacterium
TATCTCGGCAGATACAGTGGCCTGTACAAATCCCCAAGGAAAGTGCTTAGCTCTATCCCTTCTCTTGATATCAGAGAGATGAAGCGCTCCGGAGTAGACTCTCTGTGCTGCGGCGGAGGCGGAGGCTGGATGTGGATGGAAGAGAATATCGGAACGCGCATCAACATCTGCCGCCTGGAGGACGCTCTGGCCGTTGATCCTGAGTGGATCGCTACCGCCTGCCCTTTCTGCGTTACTATGTTCGATGATGCCATAAAGAATAAAGACATGGAGGATAAACTGAAGATCTGGGATATTGCTGAACTGGTAGAACTGTCTCTCTTTGGAGAGAATAAATAATCAGAAAAGTTATATATTTGAAAAATATGAATTTTATGAAATAAATCTATATTATCTATAATAAATAAATTAAAGATGGGTTTAATAAATCAAACCCCTACATTTATCAAGCCCGCTTTTGTTCTATAGCATAGAGATTTAATCCATCAATCCCCTGCATGAATCATGCCCCTAAAGTATTTTACGGAAAGCTGAGATGGTTTTGTCTATATCGTTATCATCAATATCCTTATGAGTAACAAAACGGACTCTTTTCCCTGAAGTTTCTAAGGCCAAGATTCCCTCTTCTTTTAGCTTCGCTAATAATTCGGGAATAGTTATCTTAGGATGATCAAAGCCGAAGATAATAATATTTGTCTCAACGTGATCTGGATTGAGGGAAACTCCAGGCAGCTCGGCGATGGCTAAAGCCAGTTTCTTTGCCCTTTCATTATCCTCTGCCAACCTGTCCACCATTTCTGTCAAGGCAACTATTCCTGGTGCAGCCAGAACCCCTACCTGCCTCATGCCTCCCCCAAGCGCCTTTCTTACCCGGCGGGCAAAATCTATAAAGTTCTTCGGTCCCGTCAGCATAGAACCTACAGGAGCAGAAAGCCCTTTGGAAAGACAGAACATAATAGAGTCGCCAAGGGCAGCATACTCTTTCACAGGGATTCCAGAAGCTGCGCTAGCGTTGAAGACACGAGCTCCGTCAAAGTGGACCTTCAGTTCATGCTTATCCGCAATTTTTCGAATCGCCTTTAAATTCTCCATGGGCACAACTGCCCCACTCCAGTTATTATGGGTATTTTCGACACAGATAAGAGAGGTTCGAGGAATATGAACACCAGGCTTTCTGATGTTTGTCTCCACTACTTCTGGGTCCATAGCTCCTCTATCAGAAGGGAGAGGTCGCGGAAGAACTCTGGCGATAAAAGTCAAATGGGTAGATTCCATATTGTAAAGATGAGCCCGCTCCTCAACAATGACTTCATCTAATTCTTTTGTCCAACCATTTATGGCAATAGAATTGGCCATTGTTCCTGACGGAACGAACAAAGCAGCCTCTTTGCCCATTTTTTCTGCAGCTAAAGATTCAAGTTTCTGTACCGTAGGATCATCTCCTAATACATCATCCCCTACTTCAGCCTCGGCCATGGCTTTTCTCATTTTTGGCGTGGGTTTGGTGACAGTATCGCTTCTAAAATCTGAATATTCGGCCATCGCTCTTTCTCCTTTTATCTTAGGCATCATTATAAAAAAATTGAGCTCTTTCAGCAAATCAAAGAGGGATATTATGAAGGGAAGGTCCCCTAGGCAACCTTTTTGACGTTTACTTGGTTAAAAATCTATGGTATAGATAAAATTTGTTTCACTATTATAATTTTGGATTATGGATTCAAGAAAAATTTTTAATATCATCGCTTATGCGCTCATTTTTTTCATAATTTTCTTTTTGAGCACAATTTTGTCTTTCAGGATAATCCTAAAAGGTGAAATGGTCACTCTCCCCAATCTTATCGGAAAAACATTTGAGGAGGCAAGCTCTGAGCTTACAAGAAGAAAATTATCAGTCGTTCAAACAGAAGCTCAATTTGACACAAGATGGGAGCGGGGAAGGATTATTTCTCAAGAGCCTTCTCCTGGATCAAAACTAAAAATTAACAGCGTTGTAAAAGTCATCCTGAGTGCAGGAACTGAAAAGGTTCTCGTCCCCCGACTTATAGGAAGGAACTTCCAGAATTCAAACCAAATTCTTAAAGAAGCTGGATTAAGAAGAGGAATAGTATCTCAAGTCCACACCTCCCGGTATGCTGCTGGAAGAATCCTTTCTCAATATCCCCAGGCTACTGCAGAAGTCGGAAGCAACTCTCCTGTCAGCGTTCTTATAAGTCAAGGAGAAAGGGAAGAAAAATATCTTATGCCAGATTTAATCGGGAAGAAAGCAGAAAAAGTTCTAGCTAAATTAAGAGAACTAGATTTCAGAGTCGAAGATATTCGGTATACATCATATCCCGGACTGGAAGCAGGAATCACTATCAAACAGTTCCCTCCTCAAGGCTTCCTTATCCAAAAAAAATACCCGATTACTCTGGAGGTGAGCAAACAATGATCCTGATTGCCTGTTCAATTCCTTCAGCAAACTTAGCCAAAATCAAAGAGGCCATCGGGATTGGCCGCTCTTCTATCCAAGAACAAGAAAATCACCGGGACAAAATCCCCGAAGCATAAATTAGGAAAGAAAATAAGGACAATCATGAATTGTTTGGTGACTGGAGCAGCAGGATTTATTGCATCCCACCTGTGTCGAAGACTCCTCAAAGAAGGATTCAAAGTCGTAGGCATCGATTCTTTTACTGATTTTTATCCCAAACGATTAAAAGAAAACAATATAAAACCATTGAGGAAGGAAGGAAATTTTGAGTTCATTACTGGGGATTTAAATGACCTGGACCTTGAGAAAACATTAAAAAAAGTAGATTATGTTTTTCATCATGCTGCCCAGGCGGGGGTAAGAACAAGCTGGGGAGATAATTTTTCTGTTTACATTAAAAATAACATCGAAGCCACTCAAAAACTGCTGGAAGCAGCTAAGAACATTAATCTTGAAAAATTCATCTATGCCTCATCTTCTTCTGTTTACGGAAACTGCCCAGAGCTTCCTATGTCCGAAACAAGCCCCCTCCATCCTTTATCACCTTATGGTGTGACCAAACTTGCTGGCGAAAATCTATGTCTCCTTTACAACAAGAATTATGGAGTGCCTTCGATCTCCCTTAGGTTCTTCACAGTTTACGGTCCTGGTCAGCGCCCGGATATGGCGTTTCATAAGTTTTTCAAGGCCATAGCAAATGGAAAACAGATCCCTATCTACGGTGATGGAAACCAGACCCGAGACTTTACTTATATCGATGATGTTGTTGAAGCCAATTTCGCGTCTCTTAAAAAAGGGAAAGCAGGAGAAATATACAATATCGGAGGTGGAACTAGGAAAAAATTAAGGGATATTTTCCCCCTTTTCGAGAATATTTGTCAAAAAAAAGTAAGAACCGTGCAAAAAGAAACACAAAAAGGAGACATGCTTCATACTTTTGCCAACATTGAAAAGGCCCAGAAAGACCTTAATTACTCGCCCCAAATCAAGCTCAGGGATGGACTCAAAGAAGAATGGCTATGGACAAAAAAACTTTATTCTTCATAAAGGAGAAACAAAGCAGTACGATGAAAAAAATAAGCCTTGCTCTTGCCGTTGCTTTCCTCTGTCTTATTATTAGTTTTGGCTGCGGGAAAAAGACAACAGAAATTTCACCAGATGTTGCTTCCTCAGATGAAGCTCTGTTTAAGCTTGGAGAGAAATATATCAAAAAAGATTCAGAAAAAGCACGCCTCTATTTAAGGCAAGTCATAGATTCTTTTCCTAAAAGCTTTTATGCCCAGCAGGCCAAGTTGGCCATTGCTGAGACATACTATCGAAAGAGAGATGAAGGGAGTATGATAATAGCTGCATCTGAGTACAGGGAGTTTATATCCCTATTTCCTTACAGTCCGTCTGCGCCCTTTGCTCAGCATCGAATTGGCATGACTTTCTACAGAAAAGCCCTGAAACCTGGCCGGGATCAGACAAAAACAAAACAGGCCTTGGAGGAATTTAAAAAAGTCGTTACTAATTACCCGTTGAGTGAAGAAGCAAAATCTGCCCAGGAAAAAATATTAGACTGCGAAGAAAGATTGGCAGAACACACTCGTCATATAGGAGAACATTATTACAAAGTAAAAGCGTATAACGCAGCAATAGGCAGGCTAACTGAGATCCTAACTAACTTTCCAAATTATTCAAAAATGGATAGAATTTATTACTATTTGGGTGATTCTTATTTCAAAGCGACATTGGTCGAGCAAAGTATCCCCTATTTCACCAAACTGATAACTGATTTCCCTCAAAGCAAATTAGCAAAAAAAGCTAAGGCCAGGCTTGAGGAAGCAGAAAATAAAAAAAAGTAAATTGAGTGAACGCTTTTTTATTATGAAGAAAGAGGAGCCTTAAATGAAAAAATTTTATCTAGTTTTTCTTACTGTTTTATTAAGTTTGACTTTCACTTCCTTCTCCTCAGCTCAGGACCAGGAAGAAGGGATGATTCGGGCAGTAGCTATAACACCTGGGATAGGGTTTGAATTCTTTTCACGCACAATAACCTGGGATGATGACCAGTACACTTCCAAGCTGAAATCTTCTTTTTTCACTTTCAACACAGAATTCGAATTCAGGAAAGGATTCTTCTTAAATGCCGTTTTAGGGTATGCAATTCCTGGCTCCAGCTATAAGGGTTTGACATTCAGGGAACTTCCAATCTCTGTTGAGTTGAACGTCGGATCTATTAAAGGTTACCTCCTTGGAGCTGAAGTTAAAAAAAGCTTTATTTATGCCAAAGACCTCGAGATAGATCTCCTTGGCCAGCTCTTTTATTATATGGGTTCAAAAAAAGAATGGGAGGTTCCTGATTTAGCTGTTGAAGGAACGGTGGAAGGAGATCCCTCATGGATAAGAGCTTCAATAGGGCCCGTTTTCACTTATACAGGCTTTGATGCTTTTCATCTTTATCTCTATTTAAATTTCAACAAGCTCTGGGGGAAATTCAAGATGGTGCAAACGATTGATGTTTTAGAAGGAAGCGAGAATCAAAAAATATCCGGAGTCAGTTCGTTCGGTGCTTCTCTGGGATCAATCTTTAATCTCACTGATGCCTTTGGTATTAAAACAGAAGCAAGCTTCATTCCCCATGGAGATAGCGTCGATTTAGGCTTTACGGTTAGGGCCATTTATTCTTTTTGATTTTTTTGGGAGGAAATAATGAAAAGAGAGAAAATAATCTTTGCTCTTTTTGTAATACCTATCTTTCTCTTTTCGGCGAGCATTAAGAATTGGATGCTTGATAAGGGAAAAAATAAAAACTCTTTACTTTTTCCGCAGCAAATAATATCTCTAAAAAAAGGGCCGCCCCTTCAATCCAAAGAAAGCAACACTGAGGTGGATCAAGTCTCAAA
>WVZK01000194.1:5393-6540 GCA_011772475.1 Candidatus Aminicenantota bacterium
ATTTCAGGTCTGAAAGACCCAAAAAGCCAGATCGTCGCGTTATTCGTCATCAAATCAAACATCTAAACCAAGGCCTGCCTTATCGATATGAGGGACTACGGTATAGACCAGATGAAGTTCTGGTCAAATTCAAACCTACTATTTCAGATCAAACGATAAAATCTACTATTGCCGCCTATCAGTGCAAAAACCTTAAAAGAATTCCGAGGATAAACGTCTATAAACTCCAAATCCAGAATAACCTTTCAGTAGAAGAGACGCTTTATGCCTTGAGAATAAATCCTGACGTAGAATATGCTGAACCAAACTATATCGCTTATGCTGCAAGAACCCCCAATGATCCGCTTTTTGATCTTCAGTATGCTCTTTACAACCCAGGCTCAGGGCCTCCAGGAAGCCCTGAGGGGGAAGAAAGAGCAGACATCAAAGCCACCAGTGCCTGGGAAGAGACAATTGGCGATGAGGATATTGTAATTGCCATACTTGATACAGGTGTGGATCTAGACCATCCGGATATAGATGAAAAGATTCACTCGCCTGGTTATGACTTTATCAATGTTGACGCTGACGCTACCGATGACGAAGGTCACGGAACTCACATAGCAGGGATAGCAGCAGCCGAGACACACAACGACGAAGGGATTGCTGGAGTAGCCTGGAACTGCAAAATCTTGCCAGTAAAAGTATTGGATAATTTGGGATTTGGCAGCTATTCAGAAATGATTGATGGCATAATCTGGGCAGCAGATAACGGGGCGGACGTGATAAATCTAAGCTTAGGAGGCGACTTTCCATCAACAAGCTTAGAAAATGCTTTAAGATATGCCCATGATAAGGATATAGTAAACGTTGCTTCTGCTGGAAATGACGGAGGAGCTGTCCTTTATCCAGCAGCATATGATGAGTACTGCTTGGCTGTGGCCGCGACAAATGACAGTGATGAAAGAGTTACTTTCGAAAATTCCTCAACTGATCCACTGTATCAGTGGGAATCAAACCAGGGCCCTGAAATTGACGTTGCCGCACCTGGGTATGAAATAGTTAGCCTTGTTCCGACTTGGTACTTCGGTCCCGGCTCTTTTCCTTACGGTATAGGCGATGGGACATCCCAGGCCGCACCTCATGTCTCCGGATTAGCTGCCCTGAT
>WVZK01000194.1:6624-23030 GCA_011772475.1 Candidatus Aminicenantota bacterium
CTGGCCACTATTGAAGATATAGAACTTACCCTGAAAGAAGGATTTTCCATACTTACTGGAGAAACAGGTGCAGGAAAGTCCATCATCATCGACGGGATAAGACTTATTACGGGCGAAAAAGGATCTCCGGATATGATCAGGACGGGAAAAAAAGAAACTTCAGTAGAGGTTATTTTGCCTTTCCGTAAAAAAACCGCTAATCTTAAAAATCTCCTGCCCGAATCAGAGAATGAATTGTTTATCCAAAGAAAAATCTCCGAGCAAAAAGCAGGCAAAGGATACATAAACGGAACTCTTGTCCCCATCAAAAAGCTCAAAGAAATTGGCGAAGACCTCGTTGATATCTATGGTCAGAACGATCATGTTTTTCTCCTCAACCTGGACTATCAGTTGAACTATCTCGATGATTATGCTGATGATTACTCTCTTAAAAAAGATGTTTCTCGCTTTGCTCAAGAACTTAAAAAACTCTTAAGAGAAAAAAAGGAACTTGAGACCAAGGAAAGAGAAAGAGAGCAGCGACTCGATTTTCTCCACTTCCAGATAAAAGAAATCGAAAAGGCAAACCTTAAGCAGGGGGAAGAGGAAGAGCTTCGACAGAGCAGGAATATCCTTAAAAATGCTGAAAAAATAGGTTCTCTTGTAGAACAAGCGTTAGAAATCTCTTACACTCAAGAAAATTCAATCTCCTCACTTTTAGCTCAACTCCAGAACGTTGTGAGCGGACTCACAGACTTCGATAAAGCATTTAATGAAGCAGATGAGGCCATAGGCCAGTTTTCTATCACCATAGGAGAATTCTCGGATTTTCTGATCAAATTTAAAGAAAAACAAACCACGACTCCTGAAAAACTAGAAGAGCTTGAGGAACGGTTGAGCCAAATAGAAAAATTGAAAAGAAAGTATGGAGCAAGCATCAACGATATCCTGTCTTACTTAAAACTAGCCAAAAAGGAATATGAAGAGCTCGGCACGAGTCAAGAAAAGTTGGCTGCGTTAGAGCCGGAAATAGAAAAAAAATTCAATCAATACAAGTCAACCGCAGAAAAACTTTCCTCTTTAAGGAAAAATAGTGCCCGCAAGCTTGAAAAAGAGGTTGAGAAGGAGATAAGCCTCCTCGGAATGAAGAAAGCACGGTTCAAAATAAAAATCGAAGCTTTCCCTCTTAGCCAGGATACTATGGAGAAAGTAAAAGAGAACGGCACTGAAGAAGTGGAATTCCTTATTAGTCCCAATCCTGGAGAGGATTTGAGGCCTTTGAGGAAAATCGCTTCAGGAGGTGAACTCTCCAGAGTTATGCTTGCGCTGAAAACCATCGGCAAAGAGATAGAAAGGCTTAAAACCTTAATTTTCGATGAGATTGATTCAGGCATAGGAGGAAAAACAGCAGAATTTGTCGCCCAAAAACTCAAGAAACTGTCAAACCAGCATCAGATAATTTGCATAACACATCTTCCCCAGATCGCTTCCTTTGCTACTCACCACTACAGGATTGATAAAAAAGTAGACAAAGAGCGAACGTTTACTAAGGTTAAAGAGCTATCTTTTGAGGAAAGAGTGACAGAAATCGCGCGGCTCTTGGCTGGAACTCGCATTACAGAAACAGCTCTTCGTAATGCAAGAGAAATGTTGAATCACAACCTTGGCCTCAAGAGTAATTAAATGAAGAAGGAGATGAACTATGGACAAAGCTGACCGTGCCGTTTCTAGCTTTAAAGAAGGATTCAATTGTTCTCAATCAGTGCTCTCATCCTATTCGGCGCTGTTTGGCCTAGATCATGAGCTTGCTTTAAAAATAGCTCAGGCCTTTGGAGGAGGAATGGCCCGCATGGGGAAAACATGCGGAGCTGTAACCGGGGCCTTCATGGTTATTGGTCTTAAGCATGGAAAAGTGCAAGCTGAAGATGAGGGAGCAAAAGAAAAAACATATGAGATTGTTAGAGAATTCGTAAAGAGATTTAAATCTCTCCATGGCTCTATAATGTGCAAGGATTTACTTGGTTATGATTTAGATATCCCTGAGGAACGGGAGGAAGCAGAAGAAAAACAAATCTGTGAAACCCGTTGTCCTGAGTTCGTCAAGAACGCCGTGGAAATTCTCGGAAAATTATTGTAAAAAAACTCCTAAAACCGCATCATCCATCTCACTTCCGGGGTCAGGCCTTGTCACCAGGATGGGGTCAGGCCTTGTCATTGGGAAATATACTTTTCATACCTTTTGTCCTTAAAGCATTTAGTTGGATAAGGTCTGACCCCAACACTGCCTTTTGCCCCCATGAAATTCTTTTTAATAAGGCCTGATCCCAAAAAGATAGCCTTTTCTTAGCCTGAAGATTGTATTATATTATTGATTCAAGAGCCAAGATTAAGGTCAAAATGGAAAAAAGTACTCGAAATTTGAAAAACTTGAAATTCTATGTTCATACTTTTGGATGCCAGATGAACGAGAACGATTCAGAACGTATAGCAGGGATTCTTTCTACCGCGGGGGGAAAGATTTCAAGCTCTCCAGAAGAAAGTGACATTATCATAGTGAACACCTGCGCTGTTAGGAAAAAATCCGAAGAAAAGCTCTACTCCTATCTGGGCCGGTTAGCATCGTCTAAAAAGAAAAAAAAGAGAACTATTGGCGTTGTCGGTTGCGTAGCTCAACTATACGGTCCAGAGCTTTTAGAGAAAAAATCCTTTATTGATTTTGTTCTTGGCCCTGATAATTACAACCTGATTACCGAGATAATCCAGAGCAATCATGAAGAGAAATTCGCCTCCACAAGTTGGAGTCGCGAATACAAGGAAATTCCCCATGAGAAGATTTTCCGAGAGTCAAACATCAGTGCCTATGTGACCATAATGGAGGGGTGCAACAATTTTTGTTCATACTGCATTGTCCCGTTTACGCGAGGAAGAGAAAAGTGCAGACCTCTGCAAAAAATAACTCAGGAAATACAAAACTTAGCAAATAAGGGATACAAAGAAATCCAGCTTTTAGGCCAAAATGTAAATTCTTATAAAGATCCTGAAACAGAAAAAGATTTTTCCGTTCTTTTAAAGGAAGCCAATCGTATTATAGCGATTGAATGGATTCGGTTTATAACTTCTCATCCTAAAAATTTCACCAAGAATATAGCAGAAACTATGAAAGGATCAGAAAAAGTATGTCATCAGCTCCACCTGCCTGTTCAGTCAGGATCATCATCAGTGCTAAAAAGGATGAATAGAGGGTACACAAGAGAGGAATATCTCGAAAAAATAACCTTTCTCAGAGATCTGATGCCAGACATCAGCCTCAGTACAGATATCATCGTTGGATTTCCTGGAGAAACAGAAAAAGAGTTCAAAGAAACTTTAAGTATATTGGAAGAGGTTCGTTTCAATAATATTTTTTCCTTCCGCTACTCTCCCCGTCCTTTCACTGGCGCCTACAAGGAAAAAGATAATGTCTCTTTCGAGGAGAAAAAAAGGAGACTAATAGAAGTTCAGAATCTTCAAAAAAAAATACAGCTGGAGCTTAATGAATCAACTATTGGAAAAGTAATGAAAGTCCTCTGCACGGGAAAAAGCAAAAAAGCTCCTCGTATCTATTCCGGGAGAAATGAGGGCTACCAGGTCGTAAACTTTAAATCAAAAAATGATGTCATCGGCTGCTTTGTAGATGTCCACATAACTTCATGCGGGCCTTACAGCCTCCACGGAGAGGCCACCAAACAATGAGAAAATTGGCACAGGCTACTTATTCATAAATCTTGTAGGGGTTTGATTTATCAAACCCGCACATTTAAAAAAGTAGCCTGTCCCTTTTTATTTTAGAGATCATAATTTATTTTATTTATCGATTGACACGCATGAATCTGCATTCTATACTATCATAAATCAAAACGGAATTTTCACCATTTTAAAAACGTAAAGAAAGTGAAAGCATCAAAAAAACCAAAATTCGATAGACGACGCTTTCCTCGAGTAAAAGCGCCAGTCTACTACCGTCCTGCTAGCGTCTTCGGGACCAAAGGCCAAGCGGCTAACATCAGCCTTGCCGGCGTGCGTATTTACAGCAACAAACCCTTAAAAAAAGGGCAAGCGCTTGAAATCGAACTCCTTCTGCCCAGCGGAAACTCGTTGAAAGCTATAGTGAGGATTGTCTGGATAAGTGCGATGCCTCCAGGCTCTGAGGCTCTTTACGATGTGGGTCTTGAATTCCTCAATATAGCCGATGACGTTATCCCGAAGCTACAATTCGTGCTGGAGGATAGTTCCTCAACAGAATAGCCTTTTAACGCTATTGCAGGAAGGATTATTATCCCTCCAGACTAACAACACCCCAAATAATCTTATAAAATGCCTCTTTACACCTCAGGCACTAGGCAGTAATGAGCAGGTCAAAACGCCTCACTTACGGCAACATAAACACCAAAAGATTCCTTGCAAAAACCAAAGTCAATCCTCACATTTATTTTTTCTTCAGGGCTAAGCAAATAGCGAAATCCAAATCCTGCAGAATACTTAAAATCTTCTAGGACGAAATTATCTACCTTATCTGCTACATCACCAAATCCTACGAAGCCGACTATTCCGAATTTCCACATTAACGGCAGGCGATATTCCATTTGCAGAACGATCATGTTTTTATCTCTGAATCGGCCTCGGTAATACCCCCGCATCCAGTTTTGCCCGCCCATCATTGATAACATCTGGAATGGAGAATCTCCTTTGATGAGACTAAAATAACTTTGAAAAGCCAATACGTGAGAAGAAAAAAGCGGAAAATATTTTCGGAGATCAAGCCTGTACCTGGTGAAATCATAACTACTTCCTAATCCGTGGCGAAAAAGAGTTGTCGATAGTAGGCAAAAATCCCCCGATGAAGGAGAAAAAATATTATTTCGGGCATCCCGGTTTATCAGGAAACCTATTCCAGAAACCGTTCCAGGCTCACTTCCCAAAATTTCTCTTTTTATCAGCTGACCATCATCCTCGACTTTGACAACTTCATTATGTTCGAGTTCGTACTGAATACCGAAATACAACTTTTGAAATAGTTTTTTCAGGAGATTTAGATTTATTCTTGTGATTCGAGATGTGAAATCTTCTTTCATGTCCTCGGAAGTGTTACTGCCTATCCCATAAAACCTTTCAGAGAATTTAATAAAATTGATCTTTGCTTTAAAATGGTACACTTCATTCTTCGAGTAAACATCCGGGCCAAACTCGATCATGATCTGCTTTTTTTGGGTATAAATCATACCCAACCTTATGCTTGAAGGTCGACTTCTTGCTTTATTTGATGTACGGAAGCTATAAATACCTCCTAATCCGGCAGCCATTTTGGTTTCTGGCGAATAAAAAATAACGGGAAGCACAATTAGCTTACTTTTTTTCTCCTCGCTTTTATTCTGTGCGCTATCTTCTCCGTAAACCACAGAAGAGCAAACAGAGATTAATGTGATGGATAAACAAAAAAAAATGATGGACGTGCTCTTTCGAAAGTAATTATCCCTTCTTATTATAGGAATCCTCCTTCTCTCTTAATTTTAAAAGGTAGATAAAAAATTATAATTCTAAAATAAATAAAGTCTGATCTTGCCCATGATAAAAGAACAAAGAGCAGGATTCAAGCTCAATCTTTCTCTTTAGCCTCGCCCTTCCAGTCCTTATACCTACTGATATAATCATCAGCGACCTTTCTGGGGTCGAGCAAAAGATATCGGGCATAATTACTTACGTGCCCCTTAAGATATACTTCTTGGGGAAGAACATCGAACCTCTCATGTTCGATGTTTTCAAGAATTTCTACTCGGATCTTAGTATCGAGCGCAACCTCATACAAGTGTATTCCCTTTTTTTCCCTTATCTTTCTCAAAACTTCTCCACTGAAAGAAACGCTCTCTGCTTCCTCTCCTTCAGTACCATTTCCGGAAGCTATCCCAGGTTTTCCCAAATTTGCTGACCTTTGATGCTCATCTTTCAGCTCATCGCTCAGTTTTGCGTGTGCCTCTTCAATTTGCTTTAATACCTCAAGCCTCTTCTTCTTTGAAAACTCATCTGCGATTGGAGTCATCACCATAGAGTCAGTGGAATACAATTTTTTTAGACGAACGTATGCATTTTTTATCTCAGGAAGAGATGCATCCGAGTCAAGTTCAAGAATTTCGAAATGTTTTTTCAGGTTCCTTCTAGACATAATCAACTTCTTGATAATTTTATTTCTTTTCCGTTCAACAAATTCTCTGTGAAAACCTCTACTTCTTTTGCGCTGCGTGATAATGAATAATTCAGCATAAAGGGCCTTCTTTCGCGGATTGATCTCCAAACAGAATCATCATATTCCACAAAGCCCACAAATCTTGTATCCACGCATAAATACTTCTTGAAAATACTTTTCATGGAAGAACCTATTAATATATCATCACTGCTTCTTATCTTGTTCAATATGAGATAAAGCTTGAAATCAGACAGCTCCTTGTCAATTATATCCCCTACATACGAAAAGCTATCCCTGATATGATCCATAAGCTCTCTCAGGCTTTTTATCTTATATTCTTGCCTCCTCTCCCACATTTGTTCGACAATCTCTTTAAAACCATATTCTCTGAGTGACATTCTTAACTTCCTGAACAAAGCATTTTTTATGAAATGATACATGTTCTCTACTGATGTTATCTCTGGCTCCAAAATAACAACCCTCTTATCAGCCATAAGAAAAGTATCGATAGTATTGTTATGACTCCCGCCGCCCAGATCAATAATTACATAATTTTTATTTAATTTCATTATATGTCTGAATAACTTGAGCTTTTGAGTGAATTTTATGCTGTCAGAGGCGAGCGAATGGATATCTCCGCTTATCAAGGACATATTGTCTATGCCTGTCTTCACTGCAAGTTTACTGAGAGAAGCTCCAGTCTCAAAAAAGTCTGTCAGTGACTTTTTAGGTCTGTTGATTCCGAGGAATGAATGGAGGTTTGCACCTCCGATATCAACGTCTATTAAGACAACCCTCTTTCCTTTTCCAGCTATATAAGTACCTATTGCGCTAGTGATAAAAGTCTTTCCCGTGCCACCTTTGCCACCGCCGATTGCCCAAATTTTACCTTCTTTTTCTGTGCTTGATTTTTCCATGTTTAAATAACAATCTTAAGTTGTATTTAACACTATATGTAAATAAGATAATGGCGTCAACTGTAACCAGAAACGTTCCCCAACAGAAGATCTTTATTGACGAGGTTATACGCCAAGAATTTCGTTGATGTAACGAGAACCCGAGTTTCGGGCGACGCCTTTAATTAGCTGGCAGCGCCCTCCGCATCATTGCAATTTGATTTATTTTATGCTATACATCGTCTTAAATTTTTTGGCAAGCATCTGCACATGACATTGCTTAATTTAATTCCTCGTTCCTTTATTATTGGCTTCTTAGGAATCTTTTTTGCACTTCTCCTCTATTTTCTGATCAAAAGATATCCAAGAGGAACCGAAACTATGAATGCGATCGCAGAAGCGGTCCATTCAGGTGCTATGGTTTTTTTAAGAAGAGAATACACCTACATTTCAATTTTTGTGGTCATCATTTTCGCAGTTCTGTGGAAACTCTTTTCCGTCTACACAAGCCTTGCTTTTTTAACAGGAGCCACATGTTCTATGCTTGCCGGTTTTATCGGACTCAAAGCCTCTACGCGTTCTGCTGTCCGGTCAACCCAGGGTGCCATTCAAGGTGGAATTCCCAAAGCATTGACCATTGCTTTCCAGGGAGGAGCTGTGATGGGGATTTCAGTTGCAGCCCTTGGAGTTGCTGGAATCGGCATCTTTTACTTCTTCACAAAAGATCCCTTGATCATAAACGGCTTTGCCATGGGCGCCAGCTCGGTGGCGCTCTTTGCTCGAGTGGGAGGCGGAATCTTTACCAAGAGTGCAGATGTCGGTGCAGACCTAGTGGGAAAAGTCGAAGCAGGCATACCAGAAGACGATCCCCGCAATCCAGGTGTCATTGCTGATAATGTCGGCGATAACGTAGGAGATACTGCAGGGATGGGAGCAGATCTCTTTGAATCCTACGTGGGCTCAGTCATAGCCTCTATGGCCATAGGTTCAGCCCTAACTCCAGCCCTTAATTATATGTCCCTACCGTTGCTTCTGATTGTAGTCGGCCTTCTCAGTTCCATCATCGGAGTTTTTTCTATTAACGTTTTAAAGAATATCAGCCCTCAATCTGCCCTAAGAAATGCATATTACATCAGCGGGCTTTTATTCTTAGCCGGAGCATTTTTCTCAGTTAAAATCATACTGGGTGACTTAAGCGTATTCTGGGCAGTGTTAAGCGGTATGCTTGCTGGAGTCTTGATAGGACTCGAAAGCGAGTATTTTACTTCTGGCCCTCCGATTAAAACCATTGCCAGAACAGCTCAAACAGGGAGTGCTCCGACAATCATAACCGGGCTCGCCGTCGGCTTCCAGAGCACTATCCTTCCTCTTCTCACTATCGGAGCTGCTATTTTTATCTCTTTTAAATTAGCAGGGCTCTATGGAATAGCTCTCTCGGCTGTAGGTATGCTGGCCACAATCGGTATTGTCATGTCCACGGATTCTTATGGGCCAATCGCGGATAATGCTGGAGGAATAGCAGAAATGTCCAAAGCAGGCCCGAACATAAGAAAGATTACGGATAAACTAGACTCATTAGGAAACACTACTGCGGCTATCGGCAAGGGATTCGCTATAGGCTCAGCTGCCCTGACCGCGCTGGCTCTCTTCTCAGCCTTCCAGAAAACTGCAAATCTCAAGTTCATTAGTCTGACCAATGTTGAAACTGTGATCGGACTTCTCATCGGAGCCCTTATGCCTTTTGTCATCGCTTCCTTAACGATGAAAGCTGTAGGGAAAACAGCTGATAAAATGGTCCTGGAGATAAGAAGACAGTTCAAAGAAATAAAAGGATTGATGGCAGGAAAGGCCAGGCCTGATTCTGACCGCTGCATTGATATTGTAACCCGTGGTGCTCTGGCGGAAATGATACTTCCAGGTCTCTTGGCCATACTAGCTCCTCTTGTTATCGGCTTTCTTATAGGACCCGAGTCTCTTGGAGGATTTTTAGCCGGAGCCACCGCCACTGGAGTACTCATGGGAATATTCATGGCCAATGCAGGAGCTTCGTGGGACAATGCTAAGAAATGGATTGAAGAAGGAAACCTGGGAGGAAAGGGAACAGAAGTTCATGCAGCTTCTGTCATCGGAGATACTGTAGGCGATCCCTTGAAAGATACAGCCGGTCCTTCGATGAATATCCTGATCAAGCTCATGGCGGTGGTCAGCCTCGTCTTTGCTCCCCTGATCATGTAAAATGTAAAGGGGACAGGTTACTTTTTCATAAATTTCGTAGGCGTTTGCATAAGCGTAATGGGGACACGTAATGGGGACAGGCTACTTTTTCATAAATTTCGTAGGCGTTTGATTTATCAAACCGCACATTTAAAAAGTAGCCTGCCCCCTTTTTATTGATATTCTTCCCTAATTCAGTTATAATTCTCGCCTCTTTAGCATCCTCTTAAGTGCAACCGAGGCAAAGAAGATGAAAGTAAACGTGTGGAATACTATCCTCCAACTCAGCAAAGAAAGAGGAGTGGAGACAAATGTCATCGTCAATGCCATTGAAGAATCTCTAAGAGTTGCCTCTTCCAAGTACTTTACCCATAACGAGAAAGTAAATATTTCTTTCTTGCCCGAAAAGGGCGAACTAAGAGTATACGCAGTCAAGAAAATTAGCAAAAATCCTGAAAATCTGGCAACTGAAATCTCCCTTGAAGACGCAAAGGAAATAAATGGCTCCAAGAACATTGGGAATAATATCGAGATCGACCTCCCTTCAGACATGTTAGGCAGAATAGCGGCCCAAGCGGCCAAACAGGTCATCTTTCAGAAAGTCAGGGATGCAGAGCAAGAAAAAATTTATGACCTGTTCGCCCCTCTTACGGGGCATATTGTAACAGGTGTTTTAAGAAGATATGAGCCGAACGAGAATATGATTCTTGAAGTGAATAAGACTGAGGTTCTCCTCCCAAGCCGGGAAAAGTTGATGAATGAAGAATTCAAAAGAGGAGATAGAGTCAAAGCTGTGATTATCCAAGTACTGAAAGAAAATAAAGGACCCCAGGTCATTGTTTCCAGAGCCGATTCAAAATTTTTAGCGAAACTCCTGGAAATAGAAATCCCAGAAATCGCAAACGGCAGTATTGAAATAGTAAATATCGTCCGCCAGCCTGGAGAAAGAGCAAAGGTTGCAGTTCTCACCAAGGAGAAAGACATAGATCCTATCGGAGCCTGCATAGGAGTGAAAGGAAACAGAATAATGGCTATCAGCCAAGAATTACAGGGTGAGAAAATTGATATCATCGAGTGGTCAGAAAATCCTACCTCCTACGCCAAAGCTGCCCTAAGCCCGGCAAAAGTCGAAAAAGTCTTTATCCTCGATAAAAAAGATAAGGTTATGCAGGCTGTCGTATCAAAAGATCAGCTCTCGCTTGCCATCGGTAAGAAAGGAACAAACGTCAGGCTTGCATCGAGGCTAATAGGCTGGAAAATAGAAATCAAGGAAGAATAAGGCTTAAAGCATTTAATTCGAAGAGATAAAATATTATGGAAAGTCAAGAAAAGAAAAAAAAGGCCAAGCTAAAAGCTAAACCAGCAAAAGCCGAGCCTAAAAAAATTCTGCTTAGGGAAGGCCTGAGCCTAAAAGAACTATCTGAAAAGACAGGGATCAAATCTAAAGATATAATCGAAAAGCTTAAGCCAAGTGGGTATTCAATAAATGTGAATGATGTTATCAGTGAATCTTTGGCCGATCTGATCTCAAAAGAATTTGGCCTTGAGCTAGAATTGGTTTCCATCGAGAAAGAAATGCAAATCCAGGCAAAGAGTGATCCTAAAGAAATGGCTTTAAAACCGCCAGTGGTCACCATAATGGGTCACGTTGACCACGGTAAAACAACGCTTCTTGACGCTATCAGACAATCAAATCTAGTTGGGAAAGAATCTGGAGGGATCACTCAGCACATAGGAGCCTACAGAATCTTTCATAACAACCGCCCCATTACTTTCATCGATACTCCCGGTCATGAGGCTTTCACTAGATTGAGAGCCCGTGGAGCGCATTTAACAGATATAGTGGTTTTGGTGGTGGCTGCAGATGACGGAGTAATGCCTCAAACAAGAGAAGCCATAAGCCACGCTAAAGAAGCAGGTGTTCCTATCATGGTTGCGATTAACAAGATTGATAAAAAAGAGGCTGATATTGATAAGGTCAAACAACAATTGTCAAAAGAAGGAGTCCTGTTAGAAGATTGGGGAGGAGACATTATCAGCGTGGATATTTCCGCGAAAGAAAAAACAAACCTCGAAGAGCTTCTGGAAATGATCCTTCTTCTGAGCGACGTTATTGAAATCAAGGCTAATACCAAAGTCCAAGCACAAGGGGTTGTCCTGGAGGCTCGCCTGGATGCCCAAAAAGGCGCTGTGGCCACAGTTATCATTCAACATGGTGTCCTCAACCAGGGAGATGCCTTTATTTGTGGGATTTGTTATGGAAAAGCAAGAGCCCTTTTTGATGAAAACGGTAAACCGCTGAAAAGGGTAGAGCCTTCTATGCCTGTAGAAATTCTTGGACTTTGTGATGTGCCTGAGGCTGGAGATCCTTTTCAGGTCGTCCCTGATCTAGAAACAGCTAAACAGATTTCTCAATACCGTCAATCCAAACTTAAAAAAGAAGAACCGACAAGGCCTGAGCATCTCACACTTGATGAGCTTTTCAAGAAAATCGAGGTAGGTGAAGTCAAGGAACTTCCGCTTATTATCAAGGCCGATGTCCAAGGTTCAGTTGATGTTCTCACCGATATCCTACCCGATTTAGGCACGGAGCTGGCCACAAAAGTAAGCAAAAAGCCTGCTAAACCTAGCGAAAAGACAGAAGAAAAAAAAGATAAATCTAAAGAAAAAATAGACCGTGAGAAAGTGAAGATAAAGATAGTACATTCAGCTACCGGCAGCATCACTGAATCCGATGTCCTTCTGGCATCTGCGGCAAATGCTATCATCATTGGCTACAACATCAAACCTTCTCAAAAGATCCTTGACCTGGCCAAGAAAGAGAATGTTGAAGTCAGGAGCTACAATGTTATTTATGAATTAACTGAGGACATAAAGAAAGCCATGTTCGGCATGTTAGAACCGACGATAAAAGAAACATACCTGGGAAGAGCTGAAATAAGAAGAATCTTCCGCATTTCTAGAGTTGGAGTTATTGCCGGCTGCTACGTTAAGGACGGCAAAATAACTCGAAACGCAGAAGCCAGAGTTATCAGGAACGACGAGGTTATCCATAAAGGCAGGATTTCCTCTCTTAAGCATCTTAAGGATAATGTCAACGAAGTCACTAAAGAATATGAATGCGGTATCCGCCTTGAAAAATTCAAGGAATTCGTGGAAGGCGACATCATAGAGGCTTTCCTTACCGAAAAAACTATGCCGTAATAGCGATAGGCTTTTTATTTCTTCAATGGTCATAGGATTCTTATCTTTGGAGATTTACATTCCCTACTCTCATTCCCTGAAAGAAAAGAGAAAAAGACTATCCGGGCTAAAAAACCGTTTAAAGAATAAGTATAATGTGGCTCTTGCTGAGCTGGATTATCATAAGAAATGGCAGAGGACAAAAATCGGGATGGTGACAATTAACAACGAAAAGAAACTTGTGGATAGTCTTTTTAACAAAATCATTGAAGATGCAGAACAAAATATAGACGGACATATCATTGAACATCAAATTCATTATTTTTAATGTAGGAATTTGAATCTTATAAGGGCTTGATTGCTTTGGGGCTTTTATTATAGAAAATGGGGCCAAGCCCCATTTTCTATTGCGATTGGGGCTTGATTTATGTAGGGGCTTGATTTATCAAGCCCATATTATAAAAATATTAAAATATTATTAAAGTTAAAGAAGCAAAAAGCAAAGAGATAACAAGATACAGGACGCAAAACCGATGCCCACACGAAGACAGAAAAGAGTGGCCAGCCTGATAAAGGAAGAACTCAGCCGTCTTTTGGTAGAGGAGATCCAGGACTCATCTTCTGGATTGATCACTATCACTGGGGTTGAAATGAGCCCTGATTTGAAAACAGCCCATATCTATCTAAGTATTTTCGGAGCTGAACAAAAAGAGATTATCCTTGAACTTTTGGATAAAAAAAAAGGATACCTAAGAAAATCTATTGCCTCTAGAGTTAAATTAAAGTATAATCCCTTGCTAATTTTTTCCTTTGATCAGAGTCCTGAGTACGAAGCAAAAATCGATAAGCTCTTAGAAAATATAAAAAAAAATGAAAAATGATCCTCTAAGCTTGACCAGCCAGAAAATACTTGAAAGCCAAAGTATTGTTATCACTTCACACCTCAGGCCAGATGGCGATTCCATATGCACCAGTCTTGCCTTGGCCTTTATGGGAGAACTCTTAGGGAAAGAGGTAGAGATTATAAACACGGATAATACTCCATTTCCTTTCAATCATTTCCCTAATATCGACAAAATTAAGATTGGACAGATCCCTCCGAAAGCTTTTGATTTGGCCATTCTTCTTGAGTGTGCTAATGTTTCCCGCTCCGGACAGAATAACCTGGATGACTATTTTAAAATTAATATGGATCATCACCATTCTAATGATTTTTATGCGGATATAAATTGGGTTGAACCTGAGGCATCTGCGGTTGCAGAAATGGCCTATAGTCTAGGGGAAAAATTGGCCATAAGATTCACCGCTCAGATAGCCAATCATCTTTATTGTGGGATTGTCTCGGATACAGGATCATTCCAATTTTCCAATACAAGCGCAAGATGTTTCGAGGTCTGCCATAAATTACTCGAAGCAGGAGCAAGCTCCATTAAAGTCTCTGAGCTTCTGTTCAACAACAATTCTCCTGAAAAAATTAAGCTCTTAGGTCAGGTCCTCTCTACTTTACAGATGAATAAAAAAGGCAACATTGCCATGATAACCATGTTCAAAAAAAATTTGGACTCTCTTAACCTCAGAGAAATAGATACTGAAGATATCACCACCTTGGCCCGCTCTATAAGAGGAGTGGAAATGGTTCTGTTTTATAAAGAAATTAAAGAAGATACCTTTAGGATCAGTCTCAGGTCAAAGGGAGGGGCCAACGCTGCTTATATTGCTGAGCATTTTGGTGGAGGTGGTCATCTTCATGCAGCAGGCTTTACTGTTACTGGCAAATACTATAGCTTGCTGAAAGAAATCCCCGAAACAGTTGATAAACTCTTGAGAGAGCAAGCCAAAATCAAGACTAAGAATGATCGGAAATCTTTCGACTCATACTAAGTTATGGACGGGCTTATCCTCGTAGATAAACCACAAAATTTCACATCCCACGATATCGTCCTCAAAATAAGAAACATTCTGAAGATAAAGAAAGTCGGACACTGCGGCACCCTGGATCCTCTTGCCACCGGCTTAATGCTCCTCGCTTTAGGAAAAGCTACAAGGCTTTTTCCTTATTTTTCTAATATGGATAAAGTTTATGAGGGGCTAATAAAACTGGGATTTTCCACGGATACATACGACTCGGCTGGAAAACCAACTTCATCAGAAGATAAAAACTATCCCCCAAAGGATAATATTTTAAGAGCCATGAAAAAATTCAAAGGCAAGATTCAGCAGGTTCCTCCCCCCTATTCTGCAAAAAAATATAAAGGGAAACCTTTGTACATACTGGCCAGAAGGAAAAAAGAATTTGAACTAAAACCAAATGAAGTCTTTATCCACTTTTTTCAATTAATAAGATACAATCCTCCGCTTCTCAAATTTAAAGTGAAATGTTCTTCTGGAACTTATATCCGATCCCTCGCTCATGATATAGGTAAAGACCTGGGATGCGGAGCTCATCTCTCCGAGCTCACTAGGATTGATGTAGGAAATTTCAACATAAAGGAGAGTTACTCGATAGTAGAAATAAAGGAATTAGCTGATGCAGGAAAAATAGATGAATTTCTCATCCCTTTTGAATCGCTACTTCCTGAATTTCCTAGGATCATCCTCAGTGAGAGAGGGTCAGTACTGGTCAAAAATGGCAATTTAATTTTTCCTGAAAACATCCAAAGAATAATTCTTGATGAATCTTCTTCTGCTAGCATCTCTCCTGAAGGAGAGAAACTGTTCAGGATGTTCAGTCTTGAAGGAAAATTTCTTGCTTTAGCCAAAGAAGTGCCTGAAAAAAATTGCTTTCATCCCTTCTTGGTCATCAACTCTGAGCAAGCGGCTCAATAAATTAAAGACAATGAGAAAAAGAGAATTATTTGCTTCCCGCTGGGGAATTATTTTTGCTGGTCTGGGAATGGCTGTTGGTACCGGGAATATATGGCGTTTTCCACGCATTGTCTCCCAACAGGGGGGAGGAGCATTCCTCATTCCTTGGATTCTTTTCCTTTTCCTCTGGTCTATTCCTCTCCTTATAATTGAAATATCCATGGGAAAGAAAACCCGGTCAGGAGTCATCGGTTCTTTCGGAAAAATCATAGGCAAAAATTATGCCTGGATGGGGACTTTTGTTACCTTTGTCACGACAGCCATCATGTTTTATTATTCAGTTGTTACTGGCTGGTGTTTGAAGTACTTCCTGGCAACGTCTTTCCAGGGCTTAATCAAAAAAGACTCGTTGGAATTCTGGCATTCTTTCACTTCTTCCTGGGAGCCAGTTCTTTTTCATTTCGCGGCACTGGGGATCGGCGGTTTCATAATCTATAAAGGAGTCGTTAAAGGAATAGAGAGAGCTAACAAAATTCTTATCCCTTCTCTTTTTATTCTCCTGATTATAGCCTGCGTCCGGAGTCTTAGTCTTCCATATGCTTTTCAGGGCCTAAATTTTCTCTTTTCCCCTAATCTTGCCAGGTTAGCAGATCACGAAGTGTGGTTGAATGCCCTAAGCCAATCCGCCTGGTCCACAGGGGCTGGTTGGGGATTGATACTTACCTATGCTGTTTACTCTCACAAAAAAGAAAATCCTGTGCTGACCTCAACCACCCTTGGTTTCGGAAATAACCTCGCCTCGCTTCTGGCTGCTGTAGCTGTCATTCCAACTGTATTTTCCTATTTTTCAACGCAGGATTTCTCCCATCAAAAAGTCCTCGAAGTGATGAAAGCAGACAATCAAGGTCTGACTTTCATCTGGATTCCCAACCTTTTTTCAAAAATCCCTGCTGGCTCTTTTTTTCTGGCACTTTTCTTTCTCGCTCTTTCATTTGCTGCCTTTTCCTCGCTTATTTCCATGATGGAACTTGATACTCGTATTTTGATGGATGCAGGATTCTCTAGAAAGAAGGCTATCAGCTTGATATGTGCCTGTGCCTTCGTTCTCGGAG